>CAZHXL010000038.1:0-10724 GCA_964536575.1 uncultured Clostridia bacterium
TGTCTGTATGTAACATAACGACTCCCACAGCTTTGCGTTTCTTCTTCGTGTAACCAGTCTGGGGGATGGTGCAAGGTGGCAATAGTTATAGAATCTGTATCATAGTTGTCTTCGTGAATAAGCTGTTCACTAGCAAGCATTAACTTTAATTGAGGAAGACCCACCCAAAGTTTATTTTTATCCTCATCATCACGGGAAAACCAGCAAGAATTGATAACAACAAACTTCAGTTTATGAATTTCCCTACAGCCTACAAGATAGTTCTTCGTACCTGCTATTACCACTGGAGAAATTCCAAATTCTTGACAAAACTTGTTATATTCCTCAAAAGGACTAGTTAAATTTTTTAAATTTTCTATATGTGAGCCAAGCCAACTATCGGCTTGAGATGAACTCACAGGTCGGCCTAAACCTATAGTGGCATCTCGATTGATATCATGATTTCCAGGGCAAACAATAAATTTATTAGGTGCTAGCCCTAACTTATCGCATAACTCTTTAAGCCATTTTTTAGCTTGCTCATAGTCAGAGCTTATACATTTCCATCCTATATCACCAGAAATAACTACAATTTGTGGTTTCCAATTAGGATTGTTTTTGCAAAATCGCTCTAAACACCTAATTAGCTCAGTCATAATAATTTTTCGCTGAGCAATGTGTGTATCTGTTATTGCTGGTGAAGTTGAGTTATTGTTAGATTTAGCCGGTGTTTTTTCCGCACCAAAATGTATATCTGTAAGATGTAAAATATTAACTATCGTCATATAAAATCTCTTCCATTGTGGGTATGAATGTGGGTATACACCAAAACAGCCACCATACGAGTGGCTGTAACCTATTGATCCTAAAGATACACCCTGGGCGATTCGAACGCCCGACCTTTGGCTTCGGAGGCCAACACTCTATCCAACTGAGCTAAGGGTGCAAAAGACTAGCTAATTCAATAGTCTATTTTGTCTTACCTTGTCAAGCTATAATTAACAAAATCCTTCTAACTAGTCTCCTGATTGTGGTAACTGCTTTTCCCAAAGCGGCATGGTAGTGTCTGGATTAACTTCTAATGTGCTTAGATTTTTCTCCTTTAGTATTTTGTCTGCGATTGGCTTACCAAATTTATAAAATACTGCTGGGGTAACAAGCTGATCTAAAAGGGTAGAAGTTAAAATTCCACCTAAAACGACTACTGCTAAGGGTTGCAAAATCTCTTTTCCTGGCTGATTTGATGCTAGAGCTAAAGGAATTAGTGATAGCCCTGCGGTAAGTGCTGTCATTAACACTGGCACTAAACGCTCTAAAGACCCTCGAATAATCATTTGTTCAGTAAAGCCTTCGCCTTCCTCTTTCATTAAATGCAAGTAATGTGAAATCATCATAATGCCATTACGTGAAGTAATCCCTACTAGAGAAATAAACCCAACTAAAGTAGCAACTGAAAACACCCCTCCAGTTAGTAGCATTGCTATAATTGCGCCAATTAAGGCTAATGGAATATTAATCATTACTTGTAGGGCTGAACGCCAATCACCAAGAGCTTTTATTAATAACAAGAAAATTGCCAAAAGCGAGAAAAGAGATAGAATTGTTAAACAATTTGTAGCTTGTTGTTGGGCTTCAAATTGCCCTCCATATTCAATAAAGTAGCCTGCGGGTAACCCTATTTGGGTATTAACTTTTTCTTGGATTTCTTTTACTACTGACCCTAGATCACGATCAGAGGTATTAGCAAGAACTACTATGCGACGTTGGTTATTTTCTCTAATTATTTGGTTAGGGCCAGGTTCTGTAACTACTTGGGCAACAGCCGTAATGGGAATTTGTATTCCTGCTGGAGTATCGATAGTTACAGTTGATAGGGCGGCTAGGCTGTCTCGGCTTTCGCTATCAAAACGTACTACTACATTATAGCGACGTTGGCCTTCAACAGCTTCAGAAACCCTTTTACCATTAAGTGCCATTTCCAACACGGTAGCAACCTCTCCAGGTTGCAAACCATAACGTGCTGCCTCAGTACGATTGACATTAAACCTTACTTGAGGAATTAAAACTTGTTTTTCTATTTGGACATCAGTTGCACCAGAAACATTAGCTACAACTTGTCTAATTTCCTCTGCTTTAGCTCTAAGAGTTGGCAAGTCATCGCCAAAAAGTTTGATAGCGACTTGGGCACGAATACCTGAGAGTAAATGATCAATTCGGTGGGAAATAGGCTGCCCAATATTTATTGATACCCCTGAAATCATCGTTAATTTTTGACGAATCTCAGCGATTACTTCTGTGCGTGTTCGTTGCGAAGCCTTTAGATCTACATCAATTTCTGAGTAATGAACTCCTTCTGCATGCTCGTCAAGTTCAGCACGTCCTGTGCGTCGTCCTGTAGCAAGAACCTCTGGTACACTTAAAATTATTTGCTCTGCTATTTGTCCTAGCTTATCAGACTCAGATAATGATGTTCCTGGTTGAGCAAGTAGGTTAATAGTCAAAGAGCCTTCATTAAAAGGAGGCAAAAACTCTGTTCCAACATAAGGTAAAGTAGCAATTGCGGCAAGAAATGCAGCTATTGCACCAGCAATAATAAGGTTAGGATGACATAAGGTTACGCGTAAGAACTTTTCATCAAATCTCTTTAATAAACGTACTAAAAAACTATCTTCACTATGTAAAATCACCTTAGCCTTAGGTAGTAAATAGGAAGCCAATACTGGAGTAACAGTTAAAGAAACAACCAAGCTTGCAAGTAGACTAACAATATAAGCAAGTCCTAAAGGAGCAAGCAAGCGGCCTTCTACACCAGACAAAGAAAATAGGGGAATAAAAACTAGTGCGACAATGATTGTTGCATAAACAATTGATGAACGAACTTCTAGTGATGCTTGGTAAATAACTAGAAGTGTTGGAAGAGGCTTTGGATTATGACTATTTTCTTTTAACCGACGAAAAATATTTTCAATATCAACAATAGAATCATCTACTAGCTCACCAATTGCTACTGCAAGTCCTCCTAAGGTCATTGTATTAATTGTAATACCAAAAGATTGCATAATTAATGCTGTAACAATAAATGAAAGAGGAATTGCAGTTAGAGTAATTGCTGTAGTGCGAAGGTTTAGTAAGAATAGAACAAGGACAATGATGACCATAAAAGCACCATCACGTAAGGCTTCTAGGACATTTTTAATCGATGCTTCAATAAAGTTTGCTTGACGAAAAAGTTCAGTATTAATCACTAAATCGGCAGGAAGGGTTTGCTGTAATTCTTTTATTGCTTGGTCAATCTTTTTTGTTAGCGATAGAGTATCAGAACCAGGTTGTTTAGTAATTGCCATTATTACCGCAGCTTTAGCATCTGTGCTACCATCACCACGTTTAACACGAGCACCAAAGTCTACACTAGCAACATCGCCTAGCTTAATAGGCAAGCCGTTTCGGTAAACTACTACTGTGTTTTTTAGTTCATCTAGGGAGTTAAAGCGAGCAATGTTTCTAATTAAGTATTCTTGAGAATTAGCATCAACAAACCCGCCTGTGGTATTAGTGTTAGAGTTTTTTAAGGCTTGGGCGATTTGCTCAATTGTTATATTAAACTGACGGAGTTTACTAGGAGAAACTAGAGCTTGATACTCTTTAACTCCGCCACCAATGTTAGTAACTTGAGCAACACCAGCAATAGAAAGAAGCCTTGGTCTAATTGTCCAATCAGCTAAACTACGAGTATCAAGCTGGCTCGTTTGTCCTGATTTTGACCTAATAGACACCAACATAATTTCACCCATAATTGACGAAATAGGAGCAATAATGGGTGTAACTTCGTTAGGCAATTGTTCTCGGGCAAGATTAAGTTTTTCTGCTACTATTTGGCGGTCTAGGTAAATATCTGTTCCCCACTTAAATTCTACTGTGACAACTGAAAGCCCTATGCCAGACTGTGAGCGCACACGTTCAACACCTGGAGCACCATTAAGAAGTGTCTCTATTGGAAAGGTAACTAAGGTTTCTACTTCTTCAGGAGCAAGACCACCAGCCTCAGTCATAATTGTGACAGTAGGGCGATTTAAGTCTGGAAAAACATCTATTGGCAAGTGAAAAATAACCCAAAGTCCATAGACAAAAAGCAAGCTAGTAAAGGCTATCACCATCAAACGATTTTCTAATGCCCATTTTATTATGCGGTTTAACATAAAATTTATTGATTATTTAACCAACACGTTACCGCGTAACATGCCCATTCCACAGGTAAATTCGTACTGTGTTATTTTATCAGGAGTAAATTCAACTAGGACTTCTTGACCTAAAGGAAGATGTTTACGAATACCTAATTCAGTAAAAAGCACTTCCTCACCGCAATTTTTTTCATCTGCGCGTAAAAAAGTAAGTTGGGCTGGTATACCTGATTTTAATTGAAAATTTGTAGGCTCAAATCCACGCTCATTTACAGTAATTTTTAGTTTTTGCACCCCTGAATCAGCCCGTGCAAGCACTGCTTCAGCCTGTGCTTTACCTTCAGCAACATTAATTATAAAAGGAGCAACAATAACTTTGCCATTGCGCTGAAACTGTGTCCAAATTTTGTAAACCCCTGGTTTAGGAAAGATTGTGCGTGTGCCAATTTCTGGCCCTCCACGCTCGTCTTTGCTTTTGGCTTCGACTAGAGGGTGAGCATGTAAGGTTTCTGTATGGTCTTGATTGACAATATTAAAGTGAGCAAACGCGCCTAAATAAGGCTCTATATCTGTGATTGGCTTGCCAGTTTTAGCATCTTCGATTAAAAAAGATAATGTCAAAGCATCATTGGCTTGAAATGGTTTTTCTGGCTTAATGGTTACTTTTAAGCCCTCTACTACTTGATAATCTGTTTTATCGACCACTAGAGGAACTGGTGGTGGAGGTGTGCCAGCAACCGTTATATCTAGGCGTGCTAGACGATGACCAACACTCTTGGGACTATAGTCTAAATAAAATCGATATTTACCTGCACTAGGAAACTGGGTTTCTACTTCAAAAATACTGCCATCACCAATAGGCATAGGGTGAATATGATTAAAAAAAGACAGATCCTCGCTAATAACAATCAGGTGCATGGGTTTTTCATGCACAATTTCTAAGTCATTGATAACAATATCTTTTGTAGTAGCATCTTGAATAGAAAACACTAACTTTGCTGTTTCTTTAGGTTTTACCTCGCTGGGTTCAGTAGATAGACTAACATTAAAATAGACTGACTTTTTTGTTTCTGTCTCTGGAGAGGCTTCTGTAGTTTTGGGTGTTTTTTCTCCACCACAAGCCCATAAAATTACTGTTAAAGAAAACAACATTAGCAAAAATAACATTTGCTTTTTCTGCATTAAAAACTTACCTCCTAACCACAACCTATTTATGGTGGTTAATTTATAGTTGTACCAACTGCTTTTTCTAAAGCAATTAAAGATAAATAATATTCTTTGTGTGCTGCCAAATATTCTCTTTGAGATTCTATAAAACGTCGCTCTTCAGTAATTACATCTAGTAAATCTTGGTCACCTAATTGATAGGCAACTTGTAGGATTTTTAAGTTATCCTGTGCTTTAGGTAAAATATTTGTTTCAAAAAGTTTAAGGGTTTGCTCAGCACTCAAAAACTGAGCTAGCGCGATTGCTATTTCTTGTTTAATTTTTTGCTCTAATTGTTCTCGTAGATAACTAGCCTGTGTCTTACTAGCAGTAGTTTCAACAATATCGCCTTGATTACGGTTGTAGAGAGGCAGTGAAAAAGAAATTCCGCCACCTATTTTTCTTTCCGTCATAGCAAGCCTACCTAGTCCATTTTCTTCTACTTTTCTTTCTTCTTGGTATTTAGCAAAAAGGTCAATATTGGTTTTTGCTTGAGATTGTGCCAAATCAATACGTGCTTGAGCGATTTCTTCACCAATACGAGCAGCTTGTAAATCAGCACGATTTTCTAAAGCCAGGGTTTGTAACTGAGAAATATTTAGGCTATTTAACATAGGGAATGGAAAAGGGGTTTTAAGTTTAAGTGGGGTTTCTAATTGAAGCCCTGCTAGAAATTTTATTTGAGTAAAACTAGCTTTAACTTGTAGTTCTGCTTGGAGTTGCTGTATTTTCCAACGATTTAGTTCTACTTCTGTTAATTGTAAATCTAGTTTAGCAACGTCTCCTTCTTTAAATTTTACTTGCACAATTTGGAAATTTTCTTCATTTAATTTCACTAGTTTTTCTAGTAGCTTTAAGTGTTCGCTGCTAGCTAAAGCATTGGCATATTGGGTAAGTATATCTAGGCGTAGTTTTTGTTCTTGAAAAATGATTTCTTTTTCTATTTGCGCTAGTTCTAGGTCTACAACTCGAATGCGTTTTTCTCGCTTGCCTCCTCTTTCTATTGGTTGTAGATAAGTAGTGCTAAAGTCATATTCACCTTTGCGGTTACTGAGCTGGTCAGTAAGAAATTCTACTTCAACCTTAGGATTAGGTCTTAGGCTTGCCTGTAAGCGTCTACCTTGTAAAATACCTCGTTTTTGTCGAGCAGCAATTAGTTCTTTGTTAGCTTGCAGGGCTTGTCCTACTACCCAATCTAAGCTTATACCATTAGTATTATCAATATATTGGTGGTAAAACGGGGTAGAATAGTTAGAAAAATCCACTTTTTGTAAAAGCTCTTCTGCTTTACTAGTTTCGGTTTTATTTTGAGCATTGGCTACAGAGAAAACTCCTGGTAGGATAATGCTGACAATGATTATAGTGGCCTTGGACAAAGAAGATAAGGTCGTAAGCCTACGACGGCGATACCAAACCGAGCTAAATATTATTACTAGCAATATAATTATTGCACTTATCAATAGCCAAGCTGTTTTTCTATTATCTGGAGCAATTTGAGTAGCTTTTTCATTAACAACAATCCCTGAAATTGATGCGCTTACATCCATATTATTACCAATAATTTTTAACTTTATTTGATAGTTACCTGCTTTAGGAAAAGTCACTGGTACTTGGTAAATACCTGCAATGTTGCTAGCAATGGCATCTAATTGAAACTCGTTAGCATTTGCATAAACAACCCCTAAAGACCCAAAATCTGTTTTTTGTGAAATAGTATTTAGGAAACTAAAAATTAGGCTAACTTTAGCGTTTTCAATTGGGCTATTGGTATTAATATCTGTAATAAAAGCTCTTAGCTGTGTTTCTACTCCAATAGTTGGAGTAGGGTATTTTAATAGAATTTCTGCATGGCTGGTTTTAGCAAGCCTAGTATTAAGTTTTCCACTTTGTGCAACAGGAATAGCAGCGTCATGCTCATCGTGATCATCCTCACCATGAGCTAATACTAAAGCAGGAAAAAGCATTAAAACAACAATTACTGCTAATAAATTAGCATAATTAAATCTTAATATATTTGTAGGTTTTTCTAAATATTGTATAAACATATTCCTATTATTTTAGCTTTGAGGTTGCTCCATTAAAGCTTTATATTCATTGACTAATAACTTGTTTAGGGAAAATGCTTTCTCAAAAGATTTCTGTGATTTTTCTAACAGTTCTTTTCTTGTTACAGAGTTTTGTTGAGATTGAGCAGAAAGCAAATAAATGGCTCCTTTTATTGCGTAAGCCTCAGCATTATTAGCATTATTAACCAAAGATTTTTCTATCATAATTAAACCTTTTTCTGTTACTTCATTGACTGGTTTCCCTTCCTTTAAGAGCCACTCTATCTGCCAACGAGATAGGTTTGCTAATAGCATATAAGTTTCGCTGTCATTAGCATTTAAGTTGACCGCTTGTTGTAAGGCTTGATAGCTTTTATCTAAAACCTGAAAGGGCGACTTATTTTGTGAAATTAGCCATTGGGCTTCTAATAAATAAAGCCTGCCTTCCAGCATACAAGGAAAGTTACTACCAGGACTTAAGTTTTTTGCTTGCTCAAGTAGACTTAATGCTTGGTATATTTTCTTGGTAGGATTTTGTTTTTCATCTACTTGATATTGTGCCTCTGTCCAGTAAATCTCAGCTAAATTAATAAAAGCTAAAAGGTCGCCATTATTAACTTGATAAGCTTTCTGACCCATTTCCATTGCTTGTTGGAGTAATTGTTGTGTAGGCTCTTTTTGTTTGATTAAGTACAAAGCTTTAAGTCTATAAGCTCGACTTTTTAGAGTATAAGCTAAGGTATAATTATCGTTATAGCTTAAGGCTTTATCAGAATATTCAATCGCTTTTTCAAGTAATGCATTTGGTGATTGACCAAATGACATTTGATATAGAGCCTTTCCTGTGTATGCCCAAGCAATGCTGCTATAGTTAGCAGGCGCGATCAAAACGTTTGATATTTTATATTGAAACTTGTCTATTGCTTGCTGATAAAAATCACTAGGATCTTGCCCTATTTGTAATAAATGATCTCCTATATTATTGTAAACAATGCCCAAGTAATTATAGCTAGTTAAATTATTTTGATTTAACTTCATTACTTTATTAAAACTATTTAGTCCTTCTTCTAGTACTATAGTTGGGTCTTGACCTTTACTTAACAAGTATTGTGACTTAATAGTATAAACAAAAAGTAATTTATTATAAAAAGCAAATACATTAGGGTTATTTTCTATAGCCTGTTGACAATAATTAGCAGCTTTTTGTAAGGTTTGATTAGGATCTTGGCCTTGCTTAATCTGGTACTGTGCCTGCATACAAGAAACTACGCTAATACTAACATAAGTAGGCAAATAATTTTTATTTACTTCTAATGCTTTATTATATGTATTAATACTATTTTCAAAGTCTTGGCTAGGGTCTTTACCTATTTCTAACAAATATTCGCCTTTAAGCTTAAAAATAAGCCCTATCATGTCGTAAAATTTTGGAATAACAATACTATTTTTTATCCCTCTTTGTACTTCAGCAATGGCACTTTGATACTCTGAACTAGGATCTTGTTTTAGTTGCCTAGCACGATACAAGCCTAAATAAAGATAAGCACTCGCCCTTTTAATATAGTTATTGTTTGAGTACCGATTTGCTTTTAGGCTAAGTTCTGCAATCTTTAATAGTTCCTCACAAGCCTCTTTTACATCATTACCTTGGCTAAACTCCATTATTAGTATTTTACTCCAAAGATCTGTAAGCCTAGAGTAAGTCTCTGGATCGCTAGCAGCTATTTTAAGAGCATCCTGATAAGCAAGTTGTGCTTCTTTGTAAGCCTTGCGTGCTTCTACAATATTTTCCTGTCTTTTAGTATCTCCAATTTTAACGTTTATATCTCCAATTAAGCGGTTTGCTTCATAAAGCCAAGGGGTTTTTTCTATTGCGAGTTGAGATTTATTTAAGGCTAGTTCTAGGTTTCCTTCATAAAAAGCAATTAAAGCTTCTGCATACTCTGATTGAACTACTACTTGTTTACCAATAGTTAAATATTGAGAAGCTTTTTTACCTAATTCTTCTTGAGCTTTTTGTTTTTCTAACTCACGGGCTTCACGGTCAAATTGTTGTTCAATATCACCAAGCCTATGCGCATAAATTCTACTTAGTACAACCCCTAAAGCATAAGCAACTTTTGGTTCTTGGTAACCACCTTGCCAAGCATTTTCTAGAAAAATTCTTGCCTCCTCATAATTTCCTACTTCTTGATATGCTCTACCTAATGCATAAAACCCTACAGTATTATTTTCATCTCCAGACTGTTGTATTTTTTCGCGTAGCTCTTTTATTTGAGAGCCAACAAGTGTCATTTCCCTATTGATATCATGAAGTGGAAGCATATGACTATGGCGCATCATATGCTCAATTTCTTCAACTTGAGCACCCAATTCTTGGCTTAATCTTTTTTCATTTTCGGCTCGTGCATTTACTAGGTACACATTAATACTTGCTACTATTAATACAAGCAACGCCATTGTTGAAGACAGAACAATAACTTTATGTTTAACAGCTAAGCGGTATAAGTAAAAGGTTAAACTAATTTGTTTTGCTTCTATTGGTTCGCCATCTAAATAACGCCGTAAATCTTGAGCTAAGGCATGAGCAGAATCATAACGACGTTGAGGTTCTTTTTCTAAAGACTTCATTACAATAGTCTCTAGATCTAGAGGTATTTGGGGGACAATCTTACGTAATGGCTTAACTTCTTCTGTAGCAATTTGTTTTAACAAATCAACTACATCTACTCCTTCTTGTGGTGGTTTACTTGAGAGCAGTTCATATAAAGTAGCACCTAGGCTATAAACATCGCTACGACGATCTAGGAGTTCTGTTCTGCCACGAGCTTGTTCTGGAGACATATAATAAGGAGTGCCTAAGATTTCTCCTGTTAAAGTCATACCTTTTTGTGAAACTTCCCTCACCAAACCAAAGTCCATTACATAGGGTTTCCACTCGCCATACTCTGTTTTTTCAACAATAACATTTTGTGGTTTTACATCTCTATGAATTAACCCTAGTTTATGTGCGGCATGTAAACCTTCGGCTACATCAGCCATTATTTTTATTTTTTGTTCTAGAGTGAGTTGTTTAGCAATTTTAGGCAAGATTTGTCCATCAATATATTGCATTGCAATATAAATACGACCATTAAATTTACCAACCTCATAAACTCGGCAGACATTTGGATGTTCAATTTTTGCTTGTGCTCTGCCTTCTTGAAGCAAGCGTTGAGTGGCTTCTCTATCACCACTATGCAGGAATTTTAAGGCTACATACCTTTGTAAATCTGGGTCATAGGCCAAAAACACACTGCCCATGCCCCCTTCGCCT
>CAZHXL010000038.1:10734-11325 GCA_964536575.1 uncultured Clostridia bacterium
TAAATCATACCGCCCAGCTTTTACTAAATCCCCTGTATTTAGCCTTAACTCCCTAGAAATAGTAGTGTTACTCTTCATAGTTATAGATAGGTCTGTTTCTACAGCCTCTTTATCTACTTCTACTTTAAACCCTTTTGAGCTAGTAAAAGCTAGTAAGTCTTGTCCTATAGTAAAAGGAAGTTGAAAAGCAGGGCTTTTTTTACGAGCTTCCACTTCTTCTTCTAAAGCACGCCACATTGCTTTACTTAAAAGCCCTGCTTCAATTAGTTCATCTAGTTGACCTTGAGCAGTAATACTTTTATGGTTATTAGCATTTTCATTAAATTGTTCTAGGTCTTGTTCACTAACTAACCCCTTGGCCAAAGCTAGACGAATAATTTGTTCCTCTCTATTATCTTCCATAATTTTTCCTCACAAGCAGCTAAAAAGCTTCGCTAGCAATGCTAAAGTTTGGTTATATTTATTATTTTAATTTACAATAATTAATCTGTTAACAAACTAGCTTTACTCGTAAATATAACAAAAAAACTTTCTTAACTTAATAACAAAAAAACTTTCTTAACTAACAATTAAGGCAAGTTTCATAAAAGG
>CAZHXL010000038.1:11335-12654 GCA_964536575.1 uncultured Clostridia bacterium
TTAACAGTGCAAGTGCAAAAATAAACCATTTTGGAGCCTAAGATGTCTCTTAAAAGAAAAAAGTCTACTTCTACCACAACAAAAAACGCTAGCTCTCCTTCAGTATTTGAGCAGGTTTATCAATTAGTCTTACAAATCCCTGTTGGTAGAGTAATGACTTATCGTCAAATCTCCTTATTATTAGATGAACGCCTATCAGCAGCAGGTGTAGGTTGGGCAATGCGTGCTACTCCTAGTGATAGTCGTCAAATCCCTTGGCATCGTGTTATTAACAGTCGCGGAGGGACATCAACGGATAAATTGCTAAATTTTGCCCCTAATATACAACGCCATTTATTAGAAGCCGAAGGTCTAATATTCAATGAACAAGGGTTTGTTGAGCTAAAAACTTATCAGTGGCACCTTGAAGCTAATTAAATATCTTACATTTTTTCTATTAAGTAACATTATGCCTACTCATAAAAATTCTAAAACGGCTCTTGCCTTGTTTGCCAAAACGCCTGAGCTTGGTCAAGTAAAAACCCGGCTTGCTGCTAGTATTGGTGACAAAATGGCACTAGAGTTTCACCTAGCTTTTATTTCTGACTCCTTAGAAAATGTCTCTCAGTTAACCACACCAATAGACTGTTATTTGTATCTTACACAAGCTTGGAACCTTAGTATTGCCCCTTTTCCAAAAGGACTAGAAAACAGCCAATTTAGGCTAAAATATCAATCTGATGGCGATTTAGGAGTTCGTTTAAGTACTGCTTTTTTAGAATTGTTCTCTACCTACCAAAGAGTAATTATTATTGGTACAGATAGCCCAAGTTTACCAATATCCTACTTAGAAGAAGCTATCTTAGCCCTTACCAAACAGGATTGTGTTATTGGGCCTGCTATTGATGGGGGTTATTACCTAATAGGGCTTAACAGAGAAATAAAAAACCTCTCAGAAATTTTTACTGATATTAATTGGAGTACAGAAAAAGTTTTTCTAGAAACCACAGCGTGTATCCAAAACAAACAACTAACTCTTCATAGTCTCCCAATCTGGTATGACATCGACACATTACCAGATCTAGTTAGACTTGAAAATGACTTATTAACATTGACTAATAAGTGTTTTAGTACCAGCAAGCTCCTAAAGATAATCTCCCAAAAGCAACAGAAAAGAGAGTAGGTTTTTCTACTCCCTTTTCTATTAAAACCTTACTTATGCGCCTGTTTTGGCATCACAACAATTAGACCCTGTTACACAACAATTACCACCCGAAGTGCAACAATCTTCTTTTGTGTTAGCTTGTTTTTCAGCACTGCAACATTGTTTATCTGTGTCA
>CAZHXL010000038.1:12664-20521 GCA_964536575.1 uncultured Clostridia bacterium
ACAACTACCGCTATTAAAAGCTATTTTTCTTGTTTTAGCACGCAAAGATTTTTTGGTAGCAGTTTTTTTAGCTACACAACAAGATTCTTTACCTGACTTTTTACTACAACTTTCAGCTTTATTTTCAGTAGCTTCTTGAACAGGTTTTTCAGATTTCTGGGATTGTTCTTGACCAAATACAGTCATAGAACTAAATACAAAAATTAGAGCAAAACTGATTAGAAATGTTTTGAGTTTTAACATTATATGTCTCCTATTTAATTTAATTTACTTAAGATTTAACTAAAGATTATTCCAAAAAACAAATTGTTTAGTCAAAACTAGTTTTTAAATTAGGAACACACAACAACGCAGGTAGGTTTTTTCTTGACTAGGAAGGTTTTGGACTGGCCAAAGTAAATGAGTTTTACTCTTGGTTGTAATATTAGAAGAAACTAGCTGTAAGTAGTTTACAGCAATAGTACCATCTAGACGAGGGATTGGAGTAATATCTACTACTTCCTCTGAAGGCAAACAACAAATCATCTTGCAACTAGAGTCTTTTGAATAACCATCTGGTTCACTTTCTTCACAATCATTATCTACTTCTTCAAGTGATATGGTTTCTAAAGACAAATCATCAGTAGATTCTTCACAACTCTGTTTAACACAACAACTGATACCACTTTCTGCTATTAAGCTTACTGTTTCGTTTTTATGACAACTAGAGTCAGTTGTTTGAGCAGTAGAAAATACTTCTATGACTATTTCACATTTGGCAATACAACAAACCACATTTGCTATACCACTTAAGCAAAAAATTATTGCTAAAACCAGTGTTCGATAAATGATTTGTTGAATCAAATTTTGTAGATTAAACATTTTTTGTTTACGATTTTTGTTTCTAGTTTTACCAAGGAAATAGTTATTAAAAGCTAACACACATTTCTAAAATCTGTCTAACAGTTTTCTCTGGTTTTAAATAAAATTTGGTTAGCCTAAGCCATATTATCTGCAACAAGCTTTTCATAGCATAGTTGATAACGCCTAAAAGCTTTTTGATAAACCTCTTTGTTTTCTAGCTTAGGTAAATATATTTTTTCAAAATTATTATTTGGTAGTAACTTAAGGAGATTTAAATTCTCCAAAACTAGTAAAGCGGTGCCTCGGCTACTAGCTTCAGAGTGATGAGAAACATAAAGAGGTTGTCCTAATACATCAGCAATAATTTCTCCCCAAACCTCTGAGTTATAAAGCCCTCCCCCTGTTGCAATTATTTTATCAGGAATACCTAAGGCTTTTACCATTTCCTCATAAATAAGTAAAAATTGATAAGCAATAGCTTCTAGTCCTGCTCGTAAGATTTCTATTGGTTTAGTAGTTAATTGCAAACCAATAATTGCTCCTCTAGCATTGTCATGCCAGCCTAAGCTTCGTTCTCCACTTAAAAAAGGAAGTATTATTAACCTATGACTATCTGGACTTATTTGTTTTAGTTCCTGCTCAAGAGTTTCCCCTAGGGTTTCTGTAGGTAGGTTTAATATGGTTTTTAACCAAGCAAAGAGATTACCTGCATTAGACATTGCTCCACCAATAACACTACGCTTGCGATCTATGCGATAAGACCATAACCCTTCTGGTAAGGCTATATTTGTTTGACTAGAAACAGCCCGTATTGCTCCAGAGGTTCCAATCATTAATGCAAAACTACTATCAAAACAATCGCTGCCAATATTACTACAAGCACCGTCCCCCAGTGGTAGATACCAAGGAATAGTAGATAGCATTGGCCAACGAGTAGCAAATTCTTTTTTTAATGAATAAAAGGGAGTTTCAATTATTTTGGGTAATTGATTAACCTCTATAGATAAATTTTCAACAGTTTGTTTGTCCCATTCACAAAGATGGCGGTTAAATAGCCCTGTGCCTGAAGCAAGAGAAATACTAGTAGCAATTTCTCCAAAGAGCCGAAGAAAAAGATAATCCCCAAAAGATAACCAATATTTTACTTCTCGCTTTAATGAGGGTGTTTTATCTAGAAGCCAAGAAATCTTTGCTGGCCAATATGAAGCATGAAAACGACACCCTGTAGCTTGATGTAGGGCTATTTCGTCGTTAGCTTCTCGTAATTTTTTTGCAAAGGCACTACTACGAGTATCATTCCAGCTAATCAGGGGCGTTAGTGGAGAGCCTTGAGAGTTAACGGCTAAGAGGCTATGCCAAATGGTTGAAATACCAACTCCAAGTACCAAATAATTTTCTGCAATCAGCTTAGTTAAGAATTGATCTAAAGAATCTGTAACTTTTCTAAATAGTTCTTCTGCTGGTATTTCGACTCCTCCATCTGAAGAAAGGTTCATCTGGTAGTAGTTTTGTATAAATAGATCTGGAATAGCATTGCCTATTTTGTCAAAGCCAGAGACTCTAATTGAAGATGTGCCTATATCAATGGCACAAACCAATAACTTTTCCCTACTATTTTCCTGTTGCATATTTACTTAAGACTATTAATTTTATTTTTAAGCTATAAATAAAAAGTTAAAATTTTTGTTATATAAAATAACCGTGTTATTATGAGAAACATTTTCTAAAATAAAAACAACTGTCAACTACCCTTATCACTAATCCGAAGTTACGCTTGGAGGATGACATGAAAGAGTGTGTTATTTGCAAGCGAGTTTTTGGCGATCACGTAGATAGGTGTGATCGTGATCATAGCCCGCTTAAAGTTACTCTTCCTATCTCTCCTTTGATCAGTTCTTACCGCCTAGATGAAAGAATTGGCTCAGGTAGCTTAGGCATTGTTTATCGTGGTGCCAAAATAGGACAAAGTGTTCCTTTAGCAATTAAAATTATTAGCTCAGAAATTGCTCAAGCAGACCCAAACACAACCAATGTCTTCTTAAAAGAAACTCAAACAATAATGAGTATAAAACACCCTAATATTGCTCAAATAGTTGATTTTGGTCAAACTACTAATGGGACTCTTTATCTAGTAATGGAATATGTAGAAGGACGTTCATTAGATACTTTTATTTCTGAAGACCCCGAAATACCTATAGATACTATTTGTAACATAATGCTACAAATCTGTGAGGCTGTAGCAGTAATGCATAAGCAAGACAAGTTACATTATGACTTAAAACCAAATAATATTTTTGTCCTTTATGATCAAAAAGGACAAGAGCATATAAAAGTTTTAGACTTTGGGTTAGCACAGCTTAAAACTCAAGAATTATGTAATGGTCTTTCTAGTGCGAGAACACAAAATATCTTTAACTTACCTTTTTACCTCTCTCCAGAGCAGTGTGATGGGGAGCCTGCTAGTAAAATTAGTGAAGTTTATTCATTAGGAGTAATTTTTTATCATTTACTGACAGGTAGATTGCCTTTCATAGCTAATTCTCACCGTGAATTAATGTATAAACATATTCATGAACCACTTACACGTCCTCGTTTAATCAGAGGTAGTATTTCAGAAGCAATTGAATCTATAGTATTATCTTGCTTATATAAATCACCAGAAGACCGGCTTTCTTCGCCTCTAGCAATAATTAACTTAATAAAAATGGCGATGAAAAACAAACCTGTAACTAGAGAGCAAATGCCATCAACATCAAACATATTGCCTATAACTACAGGTTCTACGCCTCAAATAAATGAGCTTTATTTGTCAGGAGAAATACCTTTACTAGACCCTAAAATATTTACCTTAGATTTATCCACAGGCATGCCTAAAGCACCTCAAACAAACCTACAAATCCCCAACAACCCTCCTGCGGTTAATTTTAAGCTTAGTGTTACTCCTTCAGATGAAAACCCTCAACTAGCACTAGTAACTAGAGTCCTAGTAGAAGCACTAAAGGTTAGTAAATCTATTTCTGAGTCAGATGTTAACCCTAAAAAAATAATTTCGCAGCTAAATCAGCAATTACAAGCTAATTCTATTTCTAAGGATGGAGAGTTATTTGCCCCTAGCTTAATAAAAGTTTTTGTTCCACGTATTGATACAAAAAGGTTTCAGGAAATAGAGTCCATTTTCAACTCAGGTGCTTTTATTAACAATGTATACAAATATATACGAGAATCTGGTTATCGTCTTTTTAGTACTATCAAACTAGAAATTGAGATTGTCCATCCTCAAGCACCAGGCTATCAAGGGTGTAGTTTAACAATAGATTGGCCCCTACCTAGTGATATTAGTAATGGGTTAGAAAGAATTATTCAAGTAGATGCTCAGAAAGTTGTAAAAATGCAAATGCCTATAATTCAGGTTTCTAAAGTAGCATTACTTCAGCCGATTAATGGGGCTACCTATACAAATTATCACTTAATCATACACCCTGTTACCTATATAGGACGCTTTCGTAATGTAGTAAATATAGAATCTAGTGAATTAATTAGGCGTAATGATGTTTCATTCCTACAACCAAATCACCCTGGTTCACCTAATACAACTGTATCGCGTCAACATGGCAAAATAGAGTTTGTTAATGAAGGTTTCTATCTCTATGATACTGGTAGTACTAATGGTACTAAAATTAATCGCCGAGAAAACAATGTTCGCATACAAATACCTATTAACAATGAATCAAACGGGGTATTATTAATTCACAGAGATATTATTCAACTTGGCACAGCACTACTTTCTTTTGAAATAATTCCTTCTGAAAATATGTCTGAGTTTATAGATAAATTAGTAGCAGAACTAGAAATCCAACAAATGCAACCTGGCTCAAATGCAGAAGCCTATAAAACTATGCTAGCAACTACATCTCTTAGCAGTTCTGTTGTTTGGTAAGTTCCCAGCCCTAAAGGACTGAGCTATTATCAGATGTCCCTAACAGGACATTAAGGGTTTATTGATTGTTTTAGAATCAATGATTTAGCGTAGCAAATCCCATGAATATTAAAATATAAGTTAATGCCTTCATATCACTGTATTTTAACTGACAGTTTTTTGTGTTTTGCTGAACAAGGAAAGTGGTATCAAATCCCTGTTGAGACTAAAACCTTTAATCACATCACAGATTTAGTAGCATTAGCTAAAACTTATAGTAGACAACATATTTGGCTACTTCCTAATTCTTTGCTCTATCAAAAACTGGCACTAGAACCATTGGTTTTTGACTCTGAATTAAAAAAACATTGGTTTATCACTAATCTTGGTGAAGAGTGGAAGCTAGACCATGCCACTAGGCCAGGTGATATGCTCTACCAATTAGCACTAAAATGTCTCTGGGAATCAGACAAAGCATTTGTTTATATTAACTTACCAGGTCGTTTAATAGATTGGTATTTTTCTGGGCTTACCCAGCCAGGCGATTTATATGGTGCAATTTCCTATCTAGAACAATTACTAGAAATAGAATTAAAAAGTAAACCTAACACTACAGGGGTTAACTTAATTGAAAAGCTAAATTCTACTACCCCAACTCGGCAAAGCTATATTAAAGAATTAAAGTCTGACTTAAGTATTTGGCATGAAAATAAGCCATTTGATTTAGCTTGGGTGCGCCCATTAGAAGATCAGGAAAAAAATTGTCAATACATTTATGTTTATGACAAAAATCAACAATACTTAAGTGCTAGTAATATTTACTTAGGTGTAGGTGAACCTCAACATTTTATTAAACCTGTTTTTGATAAAAAGCTAGTAGGGCTGTGGAAAATTAGTTTAATTGGAGAAAGCCCTTGGAATGGGCATAAACTCCCACACCCACTAGGAAATTCTCGTGATCCATATTTATCTAAAGGTTGGTTTGCTACTCCTTTAGTAGAAAAAGTCATAGAGTTAGGTTATGAGGTAGAAATTGAAGCAGCAGAGGTTTTTCCTGAAAGAGGCAACGTGTTAGAGCCGTTTTATAGGTTACTTACCAAAGCTTTAACAGAGCTTAAATCTAATCCAGACAACAAGTTTAAGAACCCTATGGCTAGACAATCTGCCATATTAGGAGTAAAAAGTGTTTTTCGCTCTACCATAGGGCTTTTTGATGCCAATATTTATAGCAAAAGAAAATGGAGTTTTCGCCCTGATTGGCGATGGATGATTATTGCTACAGCTAGAGCTAGAATGTTTTACAACATGGCTACATTACTTAAGCAAGGATTTCAGCCACTAGCAGCCCGAACAGACGCGCTTTATTTTGCTAGCAATGAAGAAATTCCTGTTAGTAATCAATATAAATTAGAAGCCAAATACCCATTACCAAGCGTCGCTCATCTCTTTGACTTGCCAATTAAAGAATTCATCCGCGAAATGGACAAGTTAAAATCCCTCTCTTAACAGCTAACTTATTACAGTTTATAGTTTTATCCTTCTTTATAAATTCTTTATAAATTCTATAGTACTTCCTTATGACCTATTTTCTATTATTGCAAAAGAACAAAACCATAACAGGAGAGCCAAAATGTTAGACATTATCTTTATTCTGATACTGGTTTTCTTTTTAGTCTTATGTGTCTTTTACACATTGACTTGTGAGCAACTCTAATTTTTTCTACCTAGGAAAATTATATTATGAGCTTAGATTATATAGCTAGTAGTCTGATTGTCTTTATTTTATTGATTTATTTAGTATATGCCTTATTGCGACCAGAAAAATTTTAGATATCACAATATTTTCATGGAAAACCTTGTAAGGTGGCATTTGGGATTGGACAGCCTTTTAAGATTGGTATATTTTATGCGATATGGACTAGACAAGAAAATAAACTATTCTAATGTTATTCCTATTTCTACTTACTTACATAAAACAGAAAAATCTTATTCACCAACAACCTTACTTTTCTACCATAATATCTTTACTCTTACTGGAGTATTATTGGGTACATCTCTAAGTATCACTATTAAACTATTATTTTATAATTCTTTGTCAGAATTACTTTGGGTAACTTTTGGTATAGGAGGGTTAAGCGCTTTAGTAGGGATAGTTGTTGATGGTAGACGCGAAGTATTACGTGAAATTAACAGGAAACCAACCTAGTAACAAAATGTGTGAGCTTATAGAACAGTATTAAACTAAATTAAGGAAACTTTATGACTACAAATGGATTTTTGCAATTAGCAACCTTTTTTCTAGTTTTGCTATTGCTTACAAAACCTTTAGGCATATATATGGCCAAGGTTTTTTCTGGAGAAAAAGTCTTTCTTAGCCGCTTAATTTATCCAATAGAAAACCTAATTTATCGAATTTGTGGCATTAATAAAACAGAGGAGCAACCTTGGACTACTTACACATTGGCAATGTTGCTTTTTAATTTTATTGGTGCGTTTTTGCTTTACTTTTTGCAAAGGCTACAGTCTTACTTACCTCTTAATCCTCAAGGGTTTAATAATGTAACACCTGATTTAGCCTTTAATACTGCGGTAAGTTTTACGACTAACACTAATTGGCAAGCATACTCTGGTGAATCAACTATGAGCTACTTGACTCAAATGTTAGGGTTAGCAGTACAAAACTTTCTTTCTGCTGCCGTAGGCATGGCCGTAGCAATTGCTTTTATCCGCAGTATTGCTAGACGAGAAAGCCAAACGATCGGAAACTTTTGGGTAGACTTAACACGCTCAATCATTTATGTGTTACTGCCGTTATGTTTGATTGGATCATTGTTTTTAGTCTCTCAAGGCGTAGTACAAAATTTTAACTCCTACAGTGTTGCAAGCCGTGTTGAGCCAGTAAAACTAGAAAAGGTTGCTGAAGATGGTAGAAAGACAATAGAGACTATTTCTGAGCAAGTAATAGCTCAAGGGCCTGTGGCTTCTCAGGAAATAATCAAACAAATAGGGACAAATGGAGGTGGTTTTTTTAATGCTAATTCTGCTCATCCATTTGAAAACCCTACTCCACTATCAAACTTTTTAGCAATGCTAGCAAT
>CAZHXL010000038.1:20531-25635 GCA_964536575.1 uncultured Clostridia bacterium
CTTTACTTATACTCTAGGAAAAATGACTAGTAATCAAAAACATGGATGGGCTGTTTTTGCCACAATGACAATACTTTTTTTAGTAGGCTTTTTTGTTGTTTACCACTTTGAAGCTAAAGGAAACCCTATTTTTAATCAATACAACATTAATCAAAGTGTTATCCAAACCATCAGCCAAGAGCAATCTGGTGGCAATATGGAAGGCAAAGAGGTTCGTTTTGGAATTATGAATTCAGCCCTATTTGCTACAGCCACTACAGATGCATCATGTGGCGCAGTTAATTCAATGCATGATTCTTACACTCCTATAGGTGGAATGATTCTTTTGCTAAACATTATGTTAGGAGAAGTAATTTTTGGCGGTGTCGGTGCAGGTCTTTATGGAATGCTAATCATGGTGATTTTGACCGTTTTTATAGCAGGACTAATGGTTGGGCGTACTCCAGAATACTTAGGTAAAAAAATTGAAGCCAAAGAAATAAAATTGACAATGCTTTATGCATTAGTTTTTGCTATCACTATTTTGGTTTTTTCGTCTTGGTATAGTGTAGCTAGTTATGGAGTTTCCAAGATTAATAATGCTGGCCCACATGGTATGTCTGAAATTGTTTATGCCTTCACCTCTGCAACAGGAAATAATGGTTCTGCTTTTGCTGGGATTACAGTCAATACTTTTTGGTACAACATCACTTTAGGCTTATCTATGTTGATAGGGCGATTTTTAATGATTATCCCTGTACTTGCAATTGCTGGCAGTTTAGCAGCTAAAAAAGCTGTCCCCCCTTCAGCAGGGACTTTTCCTGTCCACACTCCTTTATTTGTTGTGTTGCTAATTAGTGTGATTTTGATTGTAGGAGCATTAACCTTTTTCCCAGTCTTATCACTAGGCCCAATTGTTGAACATTTTTTAATGAACTTAGGAGTAACTTTCTAATTAGGAGTAACTTTCTAAATAGAAGGAAAGGCTTAAAATGTCAGAAAAAACACAAACAAAACCTTTATTTGAAAGCGCGATCATAAAACAAGCAGTTAAAGATTCTCTTAAAAAACTAGACCCTCGCATAATGATAAAAAACCCTGTAATGTTTGTAGTTGAAATAGGCAGTGTTTTAACTAGCTTGCTCATTATGCGCGATGTTATTCAAGGTCAAACTACCAATTTGCTTTTTACTGCCCAAATAAGCCTTTGGCTCTGGTTTACAGTACTATTTGCTAACTTTGCCGAAGCAATGGCGGAAGGCCGTGGTAAAGCCCAAGCCGATACTTTACGTAAGGCTAAAAGTGAAACTATAGCCTATCGTCTTTTAGGTAACAACTCTTTTGGATTAGAGAATATTACCACCCAAGAAGTCTCTGCTTTAAGACTATCTAAAGGCGATATTGTATTAGTTAAAGCAGGCCAATTTATTCCTGGAGATGGGGAAGTTATTGAAGGTGTCGCTTCTGTAGATGAGTCAGCCATCACAGGAGAAAGCGCGCCTGTAATCCGTGAATCTGGCGGAGATCGCTCTGCTGTTACTGGAGGAACTAAAGTCTTATCTGACTGGGTAAAGGTGCGTATTACTTCTAATCCTGGAGAAACTTTTCTTGATCGTATGATTGCTTTAGTTGAAGGAGCAGAACGACAAAAAACCCCAAATGAAATTGCATTAAACATTTTACTAGCAGGGTTAACCATTATTTTTCTTCTAGCAGTAGTAACACTAGTCCCTTATGCTACTTATAGTGTGCAAGCTTCTAATGGTGCTGGCATATTCCAAACGTCCCAAACTCCTTCTATAACAGTACTTGTAGCATTACTAGTCTGTTTAATCCCTACAACAATTGGTGGTCTACTTTCTGCTATTGGCATTGCTGGTATGGATAGACTAATTCAACATAATGTCTTGGCAATGAGTGGCCGCGCAGTAGAGGCAGCAGGCGACGTTAATGTCCTACTACTAGATAAAACTGGTACAATTACTCTAGGTAATCGTCAAGCAACAGAATTTATCCCTATGCCTAATGTAAGCGAAAGTGCCTTAGCTGATGCAGCACAGCTTTCTAGTCTTTCTGATGAAACACCTGAAGGCCGTTCTATTGTGGTACTTGCAAAAACAAAATATAACTTACGTGGTAGAGAAATGGCCGATAAAGAAATGCATTTTATCCCTTTTACTGCTCAAACCCGTATGTCAGGCGTTGATTTTGATGGTCGCATCATTCGTAAAGGATCTTATGATTCTATAGTAGATTTTATTACGTCTAAAGGAGGCAGACTTCCTAATGAGTTAAAACCTGTGGTTGATCGTATTTCTAATGCTGGTGGTACTCCTTTGGTAGTTGCTGATAGTAGTAATGTGCTAGGGGTTATTTACTTAAAAGATATTGTTAAAGGAGGTATAAAAGAGCGATTTGACCAGCTAAGAAGTATGGGGATTAAAACCATTATGATTACTGGAGATAATCCATTAACTGCTGCTGCAATTGCTCGTGAAGCAGGAGTAGACGACTTTTTAGCTCAAGCTAAACCACAAGATAAAATGGACTTGATCAAACGTGAACAAGCCTTAGGTAAATTAGTAGCAATGACAGGTGATGGAACAAATGACGCTCCAGCACTAGCACAAGCCGATGTAGGGGTAGCAATGAACACTGGCACAATGGCCGCTAAAGAAGCTGGTAATATGGTAGATTTAGACTCAAACCCTACTAAGCTAATCGAAGTCGTAGAGATAGGAAAACAGCTTTTGATGACTCGTGGTGCATTAACTACTTTTTCTATCGCCAATGATGTTGCTAAATACTTTGCCATTATTCCTGCACTATTTTCTGGTCTTTATGTTGCAAAAAACGCTGGCCCACTCTCAGCACTTAATGTTATGCACCTCTCAACACCAGAATCAGCAATTCTTTCTGCTGTGATTTTTAATGCTTTAATTATTATTGCCTTAATTCCTCTAGCTTTACGTGGGATTAAATATAAAGCAATGAGTGCTGCTGATTTATTAAGACAAAACCTGCTTATATATGGCTTAGGTGGAATTATTATTCCATTTGTAGGCATTAAGTTAATTGATTTAATTATTGTTTTTTTAGGGCTAGCCTAGGAGGTTAGAACATGAACTGGTTAAAACAACTTTATACAGCAATTACACTAATTATAGTTTTCGCCCTAGTAACAGGGGTTATCTATCCTCTAGTTATTACAGGACTTGCACAGGTTATATTTAAGGATAAAGCTAATGGCAGTTTAATAGTAAAAGATGGAAAAACAGTTGGTTCACGCTTAATTGGCCAGTCTTTTACCAGTCAACAATATTTTTATTCTCGTCCTTCTGCGGCAGGGGTTGGTTATGACGCAACTTCCTCAAGTGGCACAAATTGGGGGCCAACTAACCAGCTTTTGCATAATAGAGTTAAAGCTCAAAAAGAAACGCTACAAAACCCTACCCAAGCCATTCCTGTAGACTTAGTTACTGCTTCTGCATCGGGGCTAGATCCTCATATCACCCCGGCTGCTGCTAATTTCCAAATTACTCGTATAGCAGAAGTTAGACAAATCTCTGAGCAACAAATAAAAGCTCTCATTAGCAAACATACTGAAAACCGTCAGCTAGGAATTTTAGGAGAACCTAGAGTTAATGTCTTAGAATTAAACTTAGATCTAGATACTACTTACCCTATTAAAACTCAGTAATTTATGAATAATCATCAAGACAATAGACCTAAGCCAGAAAACTTACTTGCCAGGATAGAAGAAGCCTCAAGACCCAAACTGCGAGTCTATATTGGTGCTGCACCAGGAGTAGGAAAGACTTATCAAATGCTGGAAGATGCCCACCAATTAAGAAAACAAGGCTATGATATAGTAATTGGTCTAGTGGAAACTTTTGGACGTGTAGACACTGAAGCCCAAGTTGGAGATCTAGAGGTTATTTCAAGAAAACAAATCCCCTATCGTGGTGTAACACTGGCAGAAATGGACTTAGAAGCAATTATTAAGCGCAAACCTCAAGTTTGCTTAGTTGATGAATTAGCTCATACTAATATTCCTGGTTCAAAAAATAAAAAGCGTTATGAAGATGTTTTAGATCTCCTAGATGCAGGTATTAATGTAATGACTGCGGTAAATATCCAGCATTTAGAAACCCTCAATGATGCTGTAATAAAGTCAGCAGGTATTAAAGTTAGAGAAACTGTCCCTGATGCCTTTTTTGCTCGTGCAGATGAAATTATTAATGTTGATATAAGCGTTGATGAACTACAAAAACGCCTAAAACAAGGTAAAGTTTATCGCCCAGAAAAAGTTGACCAGGCACTAAATAATTTTTTTCAAGTTAGTAACCTATCTACTTTACGTGAACTTGCTTTGCGTACAGTAGCAGAACAAGTAAGTGTAAAAGCCGCCCAATACCGTGAACGAGAGGGTTTAGAACCAGCTTCAATTCCAGAAAAAGTTATGGTCTGTATGTCCTCTAGTACAACTGCCCCTAAAATGCTAAGGACTGGGGCAAGAATTGCTGGGCGTATTGGGGCACGTTGGTATGCTGTTTATATAGAAACCCCTAAAGAAGACACTAACCGTATTCGCACAGAAGATGCCCGCCAACTAGTTAATAATATTGCTTTAGCTGAACAACTTGGAGCAACTATAGTGAAGTTAAAATCCGAGCTTCCCGCAGATGGTTTAATTAATTTTGCTAAGCGCGAAGGTATTACTCATGTTATTTTTGGTCAATCAGCTAGATCACGGTTAGAAAGATTTTTAAAAGATTCAGTAATTGACCGATTTTTAGACGAAGTTAAAGAAGCAGCAGTCCAAGTAATTCCAACTCCTGAACAGCGTTCTGGGAAAAATAAAACATGGCAACTCCCTAAGAATTGGTGGATTTATCTTACTTCTATTGCTGGAGAAATTGCAGTTGTTATTCTATTCAAATTTTTCCCAGCTAATAATACTACTATAGCACTAAGCCTATTATTAGTAGTGCAGGTTGCTGCTTCTTTGCAAGGCTTGGGGCCAAGTATTGTAGCAGCAGTTGTTGGAATGATTTGTTTTAACTTCTTTTTTTTACCACCTGTTGGAACTCTTACTATTAGCGATCCGCAAAATTGGGTAGCC
>CAZHXL010000038.1:25645-30668 GCA_964536575.1 uncultured Clostridia bacterium
CCTTTCTGCTTTTATTATCACTGCTATTATCTCTAGTCATTTTTCTGCTAGGGCTAAATCTAGGGCTGAAGATGCAGAAAAAAGGCGTGAAGATGTTTGGCGTTTACATGAATTTGGACGAATAATTATTGCTACCCCTGATTTAGAAAGTGCTATTGCTACTATTTCCCGTCAAGTAGTTGAAATATTTAAACTTGAATATTGTTGTATTTTCACTCCTGATAAAGATGAAAACTTACAAAAAGTTGCACTAGTAACAGAACTAGCTAACATTGACTCTTTAATTAAAGAAGAAATTATTTTAGACGTTTTTCAACTTGGTGAAATAAAAATAGCTAGTAATTATAATGATTATTACCCTACTAATAATAATGTTACCCAAACAGCAGAAATAGCCTATGTTCCTCTTAGGATGGGAATTAAGTGTATTGGCGTAATGGTAGTAACCTCAGGTAGTCTAGAAAGAACATTATTGGAAGCTATTGCTGGGCTAGTAGCCTTAGCTTTAGAACGTGCTAGATTTCTTCAAGAAGTTAGCTACACTGAAACCTTGCGTCAAAGCGATAAATTAAAATCCGCGCTTTTAGCCTCTGTCTCGCATAATTTACGCACACCACTTACTGCTATCCAAACCTGTATAGACAGCCTGTTACAAAAAAATGTTTCTTGGGACAAAGATACATTTAACGAACTGCTCACTATTATTAGCGAAGAAACCCATCGTTTAAGCCAAGTAGTGAGCAATTTATTAGAAATGGCACGTATTGAAGCAGGAGAGTTAAAAGTAAATAAAACTTGGACAGTTCTTTCAGAACTTTTTACTAATGCCTTACAACGCTGCAACATAGCTTTACGCGATCATAAAATAGAAATAGATTTGTCTGAAGACCTTCCGCTAGTAAAAATAGATAGTATTTTGCTAGAAGAAGTACTAGTTAATCTATTAGAAAATGCAGCCAAATATTCTCCTAAACAAACTAAAATTACTTTGGCGGCTCAACTAAAAAATAACGAATTAATTATTAGTGTTCAAGATCAAGGATGTGGCATTGCTCCTAAAGAGCAGGAAAAAATTTTTAATAAATTTTATCGTGCACAATTTGATGAAAAAACTTCTGTGTCTGGTTTAGGAATGGGTTTAGCTATTGCTCGTGGTATAATCGAGATCCATCAAGGTAAAATTTGGGTAGAAAGTCAATTAAGTAAAGGATCTAAATTCTTTTTTTCTCTATCAGTAGAATATAAAGATGTTGCATCTTTACTACCTCAAGGAGAGCAGGCTTAGTGTATAAAGCACCAAGTATTTTAGTAGTTGATGATGAACTGCAAATCTTGCGGGCAATGCGTGCTAGTCTCTCTGCCAATGGTTATGAGGTAAGAACAGCTAAAAATGGTGAAGAATGTCTAACTGAATTACGTAAGGAAATGCCAGATTTAGTTATTTTAGACCTAGTTATGCCAGATATTTCTGGGCTAGAGGTCTGTCGTAGGGTACGAGAATTTTCTAAAACTCCAATTATTGTACTTTCTGCTAAAGGTTCTGATCAGGACAAAATTACTGCTCTAGACCTAGGTGCTGATGATTACGTAACAAAACCTTTTAACTTAGATATTTTATTAGCTAGAATTCGTGCTGTACTTAGGCGTACTACACCAAACGAGCAAGTAGATTCAATATTAAAAGTTGATGCTGTAGTAGTTGATACTGAAAGTCGTAGAGTACTTGTTGCAGGTAAAGAGGTTAAACTTACTCCAAAAGAATTTGAAGTACTGCGTTATTTAATAATTCGTGCAGGAAAAATTGTTACTCATCGAGCATTATTACAATCAGTTTGGGGGTGGGAATATGCTGATCAAACGGAATATTTAAGGGTTTTTGTCAACCAACTGCGTCGTAAAATAGAACCTGATCCACATCACCCTTGCTATATTATGACTGAGCCTTGGGTAGGATACCGTTTTGCACAGGAAAGCAGTGACCCCACAGGAAAGCAGTGATCCATTACCTAAATAAGTTAACTATTTTGGGCTAGCTTAAGTTTTATTTCGGCCTATGAAAGTAAGATTACTGAAAAAATTCATCTAAAGAATTAGCATCAAAAATACCTAGTAACCATACTTGTAAAGTAGCTAAATCTGCTGACTTTATTTTATCAATTGCCTGTTCAGGTAATACACCAAATTTCCGTTCAAGCAATCTTTGTAATGTTTGCTGTAATTCTTGACGACCTTCTTGACGACCTTCTTGACGACCTTTTTGAAGACCTTTTTGTTCTCCTTGTTGAAAAATATCAAAAAGAAATTCATTTTCCTCAATATCAAAAGTCAATGGCATAGATTTAACCTCCTCTAAGGTAATAACTTTCCAACCTCGCAGTCCTGCTAAAATTAATAATTGAGTTAAAGCCTTTGTCCTATCTAGCTGAGATAGTAACGTAATTCTACTAAGTATCCGCCGAATTGTTTGTCTTACATCTCCAACCCTACATAATATTGCTAGAATATTATCAGATAGTAGCTTACTGTTTAAGAGTAGCTCAGCATCAAACTGACGAATATCTACTAATCTATAACTAAATTCTAAATGGCTTAAAGAAATCTTAGAATTAATATTGGAAGTCTTATTTCCTATATAAATAACAATTTGTATTGGTGGTTGTTGATGTTGACGATATATTAGAAAAAAATATTCTAGCATTCGCCAAGCCATTTTTTCATCATCACTTGTTTGTAATTCTAAGTGATATATTTGTCCATCAGTTAGACGCATTATTAAATCTGCACGTTTAGCTGACACAGAAGGAAACTCTACTGGTAATAATTCGGCTGATTTTGCTTGCTCTCCTACTAGTAATTCTAATAGTTTTTCTGGCAATGACTGAAACAATTCTTTTAATGTTGTATCATATTTCATGGGTTTTCCTTTTAGGTTTTCCTTGAATAGATACTTTTTCGCTTCATTTACGTTACTAGAGTTCTTAAAAATTGTTGTACACTATAAAAATATCTTGAGATCTAAACAATAAAATAACTAAAAATACTTATTCTAAATTGCTTCTTCTTAATAGGAGATTTCCATGCCCTCATATACTGGTACAAGCTTAGCAGCACTAGCAGAAAAAATTTTAACTAGCAAAATTCATTATCAAGAAGATAGCTTTTTTGAAGCACTATATGATTTTGGTAGTACTAGTGCTTTGTCTTTAGCACTAGCACAAACAATAGACAAAAAAAGTAAGCCTTATAAAGCGGCTATGCGTAAAGTAAATTTTTATAAAAGAGGTATTAGAAAACCTTCTAAAAAATCTCAAGAACAAATTCTAGTAGCTTTGCAACAAAACACTAAAACTAAAAATCGTTATATTCAACAAGTAGGTCAATTAAGAATAACAATTGATGGGACTTGGCGTAAAAGTCGTGATGTACGTCAACGTAGAGTAATACATACACTTGAGGCAGAAAGCGCGAAAAAATTCTTAGCAGAAATAATGAAAAGTGAATCAGCAGGAATGGATTTTTTCCTATTTGATTATGGTGTAGAAGACGCTAGTTTTGAAAATTATACTGTCACAATAGACGAGTTGTAGGGGCGAACAGTTCGCCCTCTGTTCTTCTGTTCGCCCTCTTGATCTTTTGGACAGACACATAGGTCTTTGCCCTTACAATCTATTTTTCTTGCTTACGTGCTTGGGCTTGTACTGCGGTAATTGCTACTGCATCAACAATATCTTCGGCTTTACAACCACGAGAAAGATCATTAGCTGGTTTGTCCAACCCTTGTAGGATTGGGCCTATAGCTGTTGCTCCTGCTAAGCGTTCTGTCAATTTATAACCAATATTGCCAGCTTCCAAATTAGGAAAGATTAAAGTATTTGCCTCACCAGCAACATTACTGCCTGGAGCTTTACTTGCACCAACCTTAGGTACTAATGCAGCATCGGCTTGTAATTCTCCATCAACCTTTAACTCTGGTGCGCGTGCACGTATAGTGCGTAAAGCCTCTACAACCTTGTCTACAAGTGGATGAGAGGCACTACCTTTACTAGAAAAACTCAGTAGTGCAACTTTTGGTTCTGCTTCTAATAGCGCACGGGTATTTTCTGCTGATGCAATAGCTATTTCGGCTAATTCGGCTGCACTAGGGTCAATCACTACGCCACAATCAGCATAAATAAAACTTCCATCTACTCCATAAGGACAATTAGGAACTACCATAATAAAAAAACTAGAAACAATACGGAAGGTTTTCTTTAGTCCTATTACTTGCAATGCGGCTCGAACTGTATGAGCAGTAGTGTTAGTAGCACCAGCCACTGAGCCATCCGCTTTGCCTTCTCTGACCATCATGTTGCCATAGTAAAGCGGGTCTTGGATGGCTTTTTCTGCTTCTTCTAAAGTTATGCCTTTAGCTTTCCTCATATCATAAAAATACTGTACATATTTATTAAAGTCTGAGGAGCGTCGAGGATTAATTATTGGAATATTATCTAATAAAACCCCTAGTTCTTTTGCTTGATTAGCAATTTTGTTTTCATCACCAAGCAAAGTAACTTGTCCCATACGAGTTTTAACAATCTCTACGGCAGCAACAATAGTTCGAGGGTCTTCTCCCTCTGGTAGAACTATATGCTGGGGATTAGCAGCAGCACGACTACGTAAACGTTCTAAAACCTTCATAATATTTTCTCTAAATAAATTTAATTTGCAAATTCCTTGTATGTTTAATAACGATAAAAAATATCAAAATTGATATTTAACCGCAAACTGAATAACTCTAGCTGATAATGAAGTATTTACAGAACGACCAAAAGCAGGTGCGCCAAAAGTACGTACTGGAATACCAAAATGTGTACGGTTAAAGAGGTTAAAAAACTCTGTTCTTACTGAAAGAAATTGCTTTTCATTAAACTTAAATTTTTTTACTACAGCTAAATCTACAGTAGCTACACCAGCAGCACGGAAAGTATTTCTACCGACACCACCTGTTCTAACCCCTGTTCCAATCAAGAGTAATGCATCACGA
>CAZHXL010000038.1:30678-32158 GCA_964536575.1 uncultured Clostridia bacterium
TTATTAAGACGTTGGATACCATTATCAACTTGATTGATAAAACCATCTATATCTAGACGATCATTTAAGTTACCATCTCGGTTAATATCAAAACCTTGGTTGACAGTAAATGGTTGTCCTGTTTGTAAAGTAGCTACTCCATTTATTTGAAAATCGCTTAAAAGTGGGTATTTTTTAAAAAATGGTAGATCATAGTTAAAATAGGTTACTGAGCGATGACGAATATCAAAACTAGCTGAAGCACGTTCTGCACGTAGGTTATTTTCATTTTGTGGTAAAGTAAAACTCCCTGCTGTATCAAACACGTCTGAAACTTCGTCAATAGTATGGCCATAAGTATAGCTAGAACCAAATTGTAGACCATTAGCCAAACGCCTATTAACTGAGAGTTGTAAAGAATGATAAATTGATGATGCTGAGGCTTCAATTACTGTAAACGGGCCAAGATTGGGATCTTTTCGTGGAGGAGCAATAGATACTGGGCCAAAAGCTGCTGGTAAAGAACTATCAGGAGCAATAATAGTAAATGAATTTGGCCCACCATTAGGATTACGAAAACGAATTAACTTTGTCCCTGTTGAACCAACATAAGAAGCTGTCACAACATAATCACGAGCAAATTGGTGCTCAAATGAAAGGTTCCAGTGCTGACTATAAGGACTACGTAAATTAGCATCAGGTAACACAAAGGCTAGTCCACCACCGCGTGCACCAGAAGGGTTATTAGCTCCTGTAGCAGCTAAAATTTCCCCTAAACCAAAGCGCAGTAAATCCCCGCGAAAACCTAAAGTATTAAGCGAGCCTGGTTGAATAAAGTCTATTAATATCCCAACATCAGAAAGATTTGGCTCACCAAAAGAGCCTAATACTGTAATAACATTGCCAAAAGGATCAAAAGAAAAAGTTGGATCAAAAACTGTTGGAATAAAGTTAGGAAAAACATTTCGTGATTGACTAGTAACACTACCAATTATTTGATCATAGTAAATACCATAGCCGACTCTAATAGAACTAGTGCTTTTACCAAAAGGATCAAAAGCTATTCCTATCCTAGGACTAAAGTTATTTTTGTCAGAACGAAATATCTTGTCACGCCCATCTAGAAATGTATTAAGTGAGCTAATTGCACTATTCAAAATCCTGTCAAAGATTGGTTGGAAATCCCTACCAAACACTGACTTAGGAATATTAGGGTTAGAGGCAGGTAATTGTATATTAAAAGTCTGCTCAATCTTGTTGTTTACTTCTACTGGTACTGAAGTAAATTCATAACGTAGGCCATAATTTAATGACAATCGGCGGTTAATTCGCCAACTATCTTGGGCAAAAAAGTTATACTCATTAAACCTAAGGCCAATATTAGAATCAGCATTGGTAGCAATAGCTTGAAAGAATTGCGATGGCACAGAAGCCGCAGCAGTGTCAGAACCAAGAACTAATCTAGAACCAACTCCTGGTATTGCCAAAAATCCACTATTAA
>CAZHXL010000039.1:0-4023 GCA_964536575.1 uncultured Clostridia bacterium
TTAAGCGTTTTAGAGTGTTGTTAAGTCCAGAAATTGTATCTGAAGCACGTCGCTCTTGTTCTGTACCTAAAGCAGAATATTTAACTAAAAGATCTCGCTGACGAGTTAAGCTTTTTAATGCAGTAGGGTTAGAAATATCACGTTGATATTCAATTTGCGTTATTGTACGTAACCTGTCTGTTGAACCAGGATTACCTATAACAAAAATTAATTCATTTTCTTCTGCTCCGCGAGGGTTCCAACGATAATAATGTTCTAGTTTAACTGGTTTATCGTTTTCATAAACTCTAACAAAGGAAAAATCTAGCGCATAACGAGGATAGGTAAAATTATCATAATCGCCGCCAAACTCGGCTGCTTGGGCTTCTGGAGCAAAAACCATTCTTACATCAGTATATTTTTTATAGCGATAGAGCCAATATTCACCACCTTCATAAAAGGAAACAACATTAGACTTTAGCCCAGTTTTTTCCAAAGACTCTTTTTCTATTTTTGCAATCTCTATTTTGCGCTGTTCTTCTGCTGTTTTAGCGTTGCTTGCACTCTGAGTGACAGTTTGGATACGACCAGTAATATTTTCTAATGAAACTAAGACGTTTAATTCTATGTCAGGGCATTTTAGCTCATCAGCATAAGTAGGAGCATAGAAGCCTGTTTTTAATAAGTTTTGTTCAGAAGTAGAGAGTTTAGCTAATGTTGAGCGCACAATATGATGATTAGTTAATACCAGTCCATTAGCAGAAACAAAAGCCCCTGAACCGCCAGGAAAGCGCACGGCTGAGAGCCGTACATGATCTAGCCAAGCTTGATCTGGAGAAAAATTATATTTTTCCTTTAGTTGTTTTAGTGGTGGATTACCAAAAATCCACATTCCTTCATCAGCCCTAGTAATGAGCACAGAGCTTGTAAGAAAAGCAAAAAATAGTATTAAAGCAAAAACACGTTGAAAAGTTTGACTAATATTCATAAACACACCTATGCTATAGAAGTTAAGTGATTAAAAATTTGAGACTACTTTGTAAGACTACTATTTAGAGTTGACCAATAAGTCTACCATAATCAGAATGTGACCCAATCCAAAACCAAACCATAAAACCATCTTCTTTGATTCCAAGTACTCGCCAATCCCTGTCTATACGAACAGAATAGACAGATTTATTAGACTGAATTGGCTTAAATTGCAAACTAGGATGAGAAGGATCTTTTTTCCATAATGCATAAGCTTTTTGAGCTTTGTTTTGTATTTCTTTTGGAAGCTGATTAAATATATTACGAAATTTTTCTGTGGTGTGTGATTTCACAGCTTTCTTCCATAGGCTTAGTTTTATTTTGGCGAAACTCGGCTAAAGCTTCATCAGCCAATTTTGTTAATTGTTCTTGACTAGAAGAAAAAGCTATATCCCAACGTTCTTGTGCTGCTATTTCTTCCAATATTATTGTTGCTAAAGTATCTTGATGTTGATTAGGCAATTTAGATGCTTCAGCTATTGCTTCTTCTAACCTCTTTGTCATAATTTAACCACCTAATTAATCTATTGAGTAACAGACATTGCTGCTTCAAAAATAGCTACATCTTCTGCGGTAACAGCAAAATAACGTGCTTGAGGGTGTTGAAAAACTAATGCTGAAACACTAGCTTCAGGTTCCATCATATAGCCTTCAGTTAAATTTAGTCCAATACGCTCAGGTTTTAATAGTTCCCAAAGTAGAGCTTGGTCTTCTAGTCTTGGGCAAGCTGGATAACCAAAACTAACTCGTACTCCTTGGTAATCAGCACGGAAAATGTCTTCTTTTGTTAAACTTGGATCGTCAGCAATACCCCAAGCACGACGAATCTTTTTATGTACAAGTTCTGCATAAGCCTCAGCACTTTCTATTGCTAACATCTGAAGAATAATAGACTTTAAGTATTCACCTTGTTCTTTAAGCCCTTCTGATAGTTCACGAATTCCTTGACCGCAAGTTGTGACAAAGAATGCAACATCACCCATTCCTAAAGTTTTTGGTTTAACAAAATCGCTGATACAAAGTTGCCAGCCTCGTGATTGACGTGGAAAATGAAATCTAGTTAACTCCTTGTTGCCCTGTTGGTTATAGATAATCATGTCATTACCATCAGCATTAGCCTTAAAGAAACGATAAATACTTTGAGGCTTAAAGTAAGCTTTTTCTATAACCTCTTGTTTTACAGTATTAACTTGTTCAAAGAGCTTGACAGCTTTTTCATCTCCTGCTGCGACCATTTCAGCAAAATTACCACGAAAACCTAAATGCTTGTTATAAAACATTTTAGGGTTAACAAGCTCCCAAATTTCTTCTAATTGGGCATTAGCTTCAATATGTTCAATATAATCAGGTGCAGGGTTTAAGGAAATAGACCGATCAATTACTAGTTTTTCTTGGGAAGATTCTGCTGGTTTTGCTGGTGTATGAATGGCTTCAGCTTCAGCCGCAGTGGATTTTCTTAGCTCTTCCGCACCTGTAGGGGATTGAATTTTATTTGCTAACTCTAACCCATTCATTGCATCCTTAGCATAAACTACTAGCCCTTGATAAGCAGGTTTAATTCTTGTTAGGGTAAAACGTTTGGTTAAAGCCGCACCACCAACCATAATTGGAGTGTTAATTCCTATTGCCGCTAGGTCTTGGGCCGTATTTACCATTTCCAAAGTAGATTTTACTAGCAAACCAGACAAACCAATAATGTCAGGTTTATGTTGTTTTACTGCTTCAATAATTTTATCTGAAGTGACTTTGATGCCAAGGTTAATAATTTCATAACCGTTATTACCTAATATAATTTCTACTAGGTTTTTGCCAATGTCATGAACATCGCCTTTTACTGTGGCTAAGATAACTTTACCTCTGCCACTACCTTCATTTTTAGGCATCATCGGTTCAAGAAAAGCAACTGCGGCTTTCATTGCTTCAGCACTTTGCAACACTTCCGCCACGATGAGTTCATTATTATTAAATAATCGTCCCACTTCGTTCATTCCATCCATTAATGGCCCATTAATAACACCTAAAGGCTCATACCTTGTTAAGGCTTCTTTTAGGTTATCAATCAAACCCTCTTTTGAACCTTGGATTATGTTGTCAGCAAGCCTTTGTTCGACAGTGCGATTTTCAATTACAACCTTTTTTATAGCTTTTTTGTCTTTGAAATAAGCAGAAAATGCTGCTACAGGGTCGTTACCACGCCAAAAGATTAGGTCTTCACAAAGCTTTCGTTGTTCTTCTGGAATTGAAGGGTAACGCTCTAGTTTTTGAGAATTGACTATCGCTAGGTCTAGTCCTGCTTTAACACAGTGATATAGAAAAACAGAATTAAGCACTTCACGCCCTGCATTAGGAAGACCAAAAGAAACATTGCTTATCCCTAAAATAGTTTTTGTTTTTGGGAAATGCTGTTTTATAGCTGTGATGCCTTTAATGGTTTGTTCGGCTGAACCAATGTAGTTAACATCGCCAGTGCCACAGGGAAAAACTAGTGGATCAAAAATAATATCATCAGCAAGTATGCCATATTTTTCTGTAAGTAATTTATAAGAGCGTCCAGCGATTTCTAATTTACGCTCAACTGTAACACCCATTCCTTGCATTGGATCCTCGTCAATTGTGCCAACTACCACTGCACAGCCGTATTTATGAGCAATAGGGCAGACCTGTTCAAAACGTTCTTCGCCGTTTTCTAAGTTAATAGAATTAAGTATCGCTTTACCTTGAATTAGTTTTAATGCTTGCTCAAAAATTTTATGGTCAGTAGAGTCAAGCATAATTGGCACTTTAACTTTTTTCACTACATATTTTAGTAATGCGAGAATGTCTGTCATTTCATCGCGATCAGGGTCTTGTAGACAGACATCTAAAATCGCAGCACCAGCTTTTACTTGATTACGGCCAATTTCAGCACCTTCTTCATATTTGCCATTAGCGATTAATTCTCTAAAGGCTCGGCTGCCTAGAACATTCATTCGCTCGCCAACTTGGTAGGGGCGATTTTCTTCTTCAATTTTTTTT
>CAZHXL010000039.1:4033-13999 GCA_964536575.1 uncultured Clostridia bacterium
GGCTGAAATATGAATTACAGAGTTGTAATCACCTCTTCAATTTTTAAATATTCAATCCCAGAAACCTGTGTACCTTGCCAACGTGGAATAGTACGAGGTTTTTTCCCTTTTGCTAATTCAACTATATGTTTGATATGTGCTGGAGTAGTGCCGCAACAGCCACCAACTAGGTTCATCCAGCCTTTTTCCATAAAATAGCCTAGTACATCACACATCATTTCTGGAGTTTCTGTAAAAACACCTTCTTGAGGAATACCAGCATTAGGAACACAACTTACGGCAACATCAGCTAGTTCTGCTAGAGTTCGTATATGATCAGTCATATCTCTAGGCCCTGTAGCACAATTAAGCCCAACACTTACAGGGTTAAGGTGGCGTAGTGAAGTGTAGAGAGCATCGGCTTTTTGTCCTGCTAGCATTGCTCTGCCTATTGGCTCAATAGTAGCGGAAAGCATTAGTGGCCAAGCTTCACTGCGTTCTTCAAAGGTTCGTTGAATTGCAACCCCTGCTGCTTTCATATTTAGGGTATCTAGAGAAGTTTCAACTAATAAAATATCTACACCACCATCTAATAACGCATTTACTTGCTGGTAGTAAGAACTAGAGAGTTCATCAAAAGTAATATTTTCTGTAACAGCAATAGATTTGGTTGTGGGGCCAATTGAACCAGCAACAAAACGGGGTTTTTCTTTAGTGGAAAACTCGTCTGCCACACGACGAGCGATTTTTGCTGCTGCAACATTAATTTCATAAGCCTGATCTTGGAGGTTATATTCAGCTAAAACTACAGAAGTGCCGCCAAAAGTATTGGTTTCAATAATATCAGCTCCTACTTCTAAGTAGCTACGATGTACTTCTTCGATCGCTAAAGGCTTACTGAAATTAAGATGTTCAGGGCAACCTTCGTATTTACTGCCGCCATAATCTTCTTCTGTTAGTTTCATGGCAAATAGGCTAGTCCCCATTGCACCATCTAATACCAAGATTCGTTTAGAAAGTATTTCTTTAAATTGCTCAACTCTAGTTTGTTTCATAGACTCGTGATGAAATCCTAATAAGATTTTTATTGATTTATTTAAGAAAAACTAATAATAACATGTGTAGGAAAAAGCTTGAATAAAGCTTGAGCTAAAATCATTTACAATTAGCACTATTAAATACATAAGAAAAATAACAGGCAAGAAAAGAGGGTATTATGGGTTGGCGGGAACAAATTATCATAGACCCAGCAATAGCTAGTGGGCGACCTACGTTGCGTGTATCTCAAATCTTGGCATTGCCTTTAGTTGAGGTATTAATAAGCGGTGCCAAAATAGAAGAAATAAAACAGCAAAATCCTCAACTAACAGATCCAGAAATAGAAGCGATTATTGAATATACCCGACTTCAAATATTAGATCGTGAGATTCCTTGGCAACAGCAATTTGCTATGATTGTTGAGCTATTTGGCTTAGTTTGTTTTTCTATTGGTTATGGGCTATCACTCTCAACTCTTTGGACTTATGAGGTTTTAGGGTTTATTACTATTGCTTATCTAGTAACTTGGATGAGCTTAAAATATCAGTTACTAGATTATATAGGTAAAGTAAGTAGCTTTCGTGTTAAACCTTTGGTGATGATTGCTGCTGGAACAATTGGTTTTGCCCTAAGGTTTTTCTTTCCTGAACCACCTTTTGTACCATTTTTGTTATTAGGGACAGTCTTACTTAGCTTGTCAGAATTATCTAATCAAAATAAATACTTACGTTGGATTAGTTGGGGGAAGGTGATAAATCTATTTTTAATGGTTAGTCCTATTTTACTTTTGGTAGTTTTTATTCTCCTTAGATTGTTTAGTGGAGCAAATCTAGGGCTTTATGAAAGTTTGCTACTGTTAGCTTATAGTGTTTTTGGTGGTATAATTACCGCGTTAACTTATCGTCGCTTTGTTAACAGCACTTTAGAACAGTCTAAAGGTGAATCTTTGGCTAGTATAACAAGTAAATAGCTAACAAAAGTAATCTGCTAATAAGACTAGGGCAATAACCATTTTTTTGTTAACATTGCTCACTTCTAGAGCATATATATTAAGGCTTCCATTTTTTACAATTAGAAATCCATTTTATTCACTACATTGGAATAAAAACATGAACAGGAATCAGCGATTTAGTAATAGACCAGAACCCTATAGAGAACCTCGAATTTCAGAAAGACCTCCTGCCCGTCGCCGTCATCGGTTAAAGGAATTATTAGAATTTTTAACTATCACTTTGGTTGATAATAAAGATGATGTAGTGGTAACTGAGCGAGAGAGACAAGGTAAATTCTACTACACAATCAAAGTAGCAAAAACAGATATGGGAAAACTACTTGGACGTGGTGGAAAAACTATTGGTACTGTACGGACTTTAATGCGTGTTGCTGCGGCTAAAGCAGATGTTGATGCAATTGTTGATATACTAGAAGATATAGAAACTAGTTAGCTAATTGTCTTACTTTTATAAATTGCTATAACTATTTATAACCATTAGAGCTTTTCCATTATTGCTCCAGCCGCCGTTAACCCTGGCCCAAAAGCAATACTAAGTACTAGCGTCCCGCTAGGGATTTCTTTTGCAGATAAAATCTTATCCCAAATATAGGGTAGGGTAGCTGATGACATATTCCCAAATTGAGTAAGGATCTCATGACTAAAAGCCACTTGCTCAGGAGCTATTTTTAAGCTACGTTGAATAAATTCAATTATTTTAGGCCCACCAGGATGAATAGCAAAAACTAGTTTGTTCTTCTCTTTGGCAAACTCAAGCCCTATTTCAGACATTAATTCTTCAACAAAAACCAAGATATTATCCCTAATAAGAAAAGGAATTTTCTTAGAAAGAATCATTTCAAAATTATGGCTAGATAAATTCCAAAGCATTTCTGCTAAGGAATTAGGAATAATAGCCTCTTTTAGAGCTAAAACCTTTAACCCTGATGATTTTTGGCTAAGAACCTCTTTTAGTGGATAAATAGAGTATTTAATAAATCCATCACCGAACAAAGTCATAGCTAGTATATCTCTAGGTGTTAAGCTAGTTAAATTAACATGTAGGGTAAGAAACTCAGTATGTATAATGTCTATTTGTTGTTTAGGTTTCCCTAGCCCATAATGCGAAGCTGCTAAAAATCCTGTTGCCATTCGTAGCGCGGGAATTGAACCATAACAACCCATATGATATGAATGAGTTACAGTAGTAGACCAATGCCTTTGAGATACCATTTTTTCTACTGGACTAGGTGCTAAATAACCAGAGCAACTTACATGAATAATATCATCAGGTGCTAAAGTATTTGTTGGATAGGTTTTTTCCAGTACCTGATCCACAATCTGTCCAAATAAGTCCATTCTTGTCCCAAGGTCTGCTCCTTGAGGATTGGTAATTGGGCTATTAAAAATACTTATTTCATCAGGGTTAATTGTTGGATAATCTATTCCTGTTTTGCGATTAAGAATATTAACTTGCCTCTGATTAATTATCTTAGGCGAAACACCATAATGATAGATTTTTTCTAAAACACTTTTGTTTAAGTCTGATAAGTTTTCTGCTTGGTGATTTAGATAGTCATTTGAGTGAGCCAAAGCTGCTAATTTAGCAAATGTGTCTAATAAGGTTTCTTGTGGTAATGGTGGAGTAAGAACAACAGGGGTAAAATTAGCTAATACAGTAGAAAAGCTATCCTTCTTAAGATTTTTTTCTAATTGAACTGCTAGTGTCACAGGTTCTTTTGTTATTTGAGACATTTTTAGGTTATTAATTAGATACCTAGGTATTATCCTAGGTATCTAAGAAAATTCTCTAATCTTCTCCACAACCGCAAGTAAGCCCAGAGGCTAGATTGCCTAAGGTTTGGGATAGGAAAGAGCAAAAATCTTTACGTAGTCCAGTGTCAGTCTTAATTTTAGTGTTTAAGACTATGTTCATATCAGTACTATTGTTATAAGCTGGCCATTTAGGTAATTTATTACCATTAGGATCACCTTGTTTAGCAAAATTTGTCCAATAGAGTAACATTTTATCAGCAAGCTTAATTTCTTTTTTAGAGATAGGAACTAGTTTGACATTGCTAATAGTATGGAATACAAAACCTAACTCCAATCCATGAAAAGAACCTAAATCTTTAACAGCAGAAATAGTTTGAGTAAACTGATAATAGAAGGTTTTTGGTTGATTAAGAGAAGCAAGCCTGACGGCTGTACGCGATGGACATAAGAAAGCAAAGTCTGTAAAAACTGCGTCTAATGCTAGGGTTGGAGAACCATACTGAGAAATTGGATACTGTTTAGCAACTTCTGAAGCTTTGTCTCCAAAATTAAGTCTTAATGCTGATTCAAAGTCAGCTTGATTTTCAAGTTTAATGTTTAGACCAGGAATAAAACTTAAAAACTCGTTTTTGTTTGTTCCAATCATTAATGGTACTTGGCTATAGTTACCACTAGTCAGTATTGCAGTACTTTTATCAGGAACAAGTACTCCGTCAATTATTGGGCCATATTGAAAACCGCTAAACCCAAGCTCATCAGGAGCAAGAGCTTTTAAGAGTTCTGCTGGGGTTTTGCCGCGCAAACAAGCACCAGTATCGCCAACTGTTTCACATCCAAGGGTTTTAGATGCTTCTGTGCCAACACCTTCTGCTGATAACCCTGGGGCGTTTGCACGCAAGGGTATATCTACAAATAATGGTGCGCCACTCTCTACAATCGCTTTATGAAATAGACCAGTAGCTTTTGGAGAAGTAATTAAGGCTAAAACATTACGGCCTCCTGCTGATTCACCAAAAATCGTAACATTATTAGGATCGCCGCCAAAGTTACGAATATTTTTTTGTACCCATTGAAGTGCAAAAATTTGATCCATTAACCCATAGTTACCAGAAACTCCATTTTGCCTATCCTCATTACTAAGTGTAGGGTGAGAGAAAAAACCTAATGGGCCTAAGCGATAATTAATGCTAACAACAAGCACTCCACCCATATCATGTAAAAAAGTTCCATCATAAAGACGGACCCCAAAGGCGAACATATCAGCTGAGCCGGTTATATTGCCACCACCATGAATAAAAAACATTACTGGGCGTAGGGCTGATTCTTTGGTTTTTGGTGACCAAATGTTTAGGGAAAGGCAATCTTCACTACCAATAATTTTTCCTGTGTTATCAGGCTGAGCACAAGGTGAGCTAAATTGAGTTGCTTCTAAAACATTTGTGCGTTTTGCTGCTGCCTGTGGTGGTCGCCATCGTAAATCACCTGTTGGAGGAGATGCATAGGGAATACCACGAAATACAATAGATTTGTCTTGTAGTTCGCCGCGAACTGGGCCTTCTTCAGTTATTACTGGGTCGCTTAGTGCCAGTGGAGTAGGCTCAATTTCTTGAGCATTACTATTTTCACTAGAGGACTGAACCCTAGTATTCATCATTGCACTACTAGCTAAAAACGTACTAATAAGCAAGAGTGTAAATAATAATAAATATTTCCTCATATTTTTTCCTTTTGGTAATAATAGAATCAACGAGATAAATAAGGTTATTTCATTTTGGTGACTAATCCGGTTTTAATATCCCCAGAAATTGGAGAAGCACCAAGCCAAATAGACCAAATACCGCGAGCTAAAACTGGGTCTGTAAAACTAGCTTTAGATTGACCGTTAACTACTAAATCAATTTTACCGCCTTGTGTCCAATGTAAAACAATTTCTTGGTTAGTTTTCATATCTACTTGTGCAGCTAAAAATGCATCAGCATTTTTCTTTGCTGGAGATGTTGCATAACTAGGGATGTTGTTTTTAAGACTATCCTCAAAAGCACTTCTAATGCTTGCTGCATCAACATCACGAACAAAATGCATGGTGATTTGCTTTGCTGGCCCATCGGTAAGTAGCTGAGTGTATGGATCGGCTGCTTTATTAATTTTGCTGCTATCCATATATGAGGCAATTGCATAAACTTTGAAAATAGCTCTTTTTCTTAACCCTACACCAGTGATAGTGGCATTTGTACCACCAACATTAACTTGAGCAGGAAAGCTAACCCCACTAGAAGGCTCGGCTACTTGTGCATAGGAAGGGGAAAGGCTAAATAATGTTATTACTAACAAAAACATGGAAAACAAAAAACTTCTTCTAGACATTTTAAGATTTTTACTCCTTGGAATTAATAGGATGAATGGTTGTATTTAGATTAAGAGATTTTCTCGCGATTAGCTTAAGATAGCAAGTCTTTTTATCTATTTGATTAATATAGTTTTCACTCATTAGTCTTGTTATAATCTCGCGCAAGCATTCTTTAGTTGTAATATCTGTAATATTAGGTTTTTCGTGAATTTGGCCATGTTAATTTATAAAAAATTACGAAAAAATTATGTTTAATAGCTCTATTATTGGTTGCTACAAAATTGTAAATAAAATTGATTGTGGGGGATTTTGTCAAGTATATAAAGCTGAGCAAATTAACCTAAGAGATCGCCTAGTGGCACTTAAAATGTTACTAGATGAGTATGCTAGTGATAAGGATATGCTTGATAGCTACTTAATTAGCCAAACTGAGGTTATTTCCTCACTTGATCATCCTAATATTGTCACCATATATGATGCTGGTTGGAGTAATAAAAACTATTTTGTTGCAATGAAATATCTTAGTGGCAAGACTCTAGCAAGTTTATTAGATGAAGAGAATATTTTATCCTCTAAACAGGTTTTTAAGATTTTGCGTCAATTGGCTAGTGTTATTGATTTTGTACATCGAGCTAATATTTTTCACAGAGATATTAATCCTACTAATATTATTGTTGATGAAAAAGACAACATTAGCTTAATTGGATTTAAGATGAAAGTTCCTTCAGGTGCAATTATTGGGACACCAGGATATATGTCACCAGAACAATTAATGGGAGGAAAAATTGATACTCGTACAGATATTTATGCTTTAGGAGTAGTAGCTTTTGAGTTACTAACAGGTAAAACCCCCTTTCAAGAAGGTGGGTTAACTGAAATGTATTGTCAGCAAATGGATTTTCCCCCGCCAAGCCTATCTCAAGCTAATGAAAACTTACCTAAAGAGCTTGATCATGTGATAAAAAAAGCTTTAGCAAAAAACCCACAAGAGCGTTACTACCAAGCAAAGGTTTTTTTGTCCGAGCTAGAAACTATATATTTTACAAAAGTAGAAAAAGCCCCATTGATCCTAACAGAAACTTCTCCTGAGCCAGAAAAGCTAATCGAAGCAATATTACAAAATAGAGTGATATCACATAAGCTAGCTATTCCCTCTGACAGTAGGCCAGAGAAAATCATTGAGCCAGAAAAAAGAATAAAAATAAAATATCGTTGGGTTTATCAAGGGATTCCTAAACTAAGACTGCTTCACCCTAAAGAAGAGCTAGCAGACGATTTTACAATTATAGGAGCATTAAAGCTTGATGATGGTGATTATTTAATGCTTGCTGAACGTGTAATTTTAGAGCAAGAACAGCATTTATTACTGGTGAAGGTTATAGATAAACATACATTAGAAAGTGTGACAGGAGAAATAATAATAAAATATTTAGGTCGAATACAGTCAGAGGTTTTAGAGCAAACCCAAGGGATTAGTAAAACTATTATTAGGTCATTACTAGGAGACTTACAAGAGGTTACTTCAGAAAGTCAATTAGGCCAACAAGACGTTAGTACAATTTCTGTGAGGTGTTTTGGTTGCGATCAACAGATAGAACCTACCACACCTAGTTGTCCTTATTGCCAAATATCAAGACTTGCACCAAACTGCCCACAATGTAGTAAACCTGTTAGTACTTGGGAAGATAAAAAGCTTCTTAATTCTTCTAGTGTTTATACTTGGAATAGTGGTTGGAATGGGCGTTGTAGGCATTGCGGTTTAGAATTTGAGTCCAAACTAGAAGTAAAAACAGGACATCACTGGTTTGATCGTGGCCCTAGTTCAGAGGTAAAAATTCGTGGAAATGAAAGCAGCACCACAGTATTTTTGGATTATTGGCAGCATACACCAACAATTGAAATCACCATAGACCGATTAGTTCCTGGTGGAAAGCTAGCTAAAGAAGAAAAGATTACTTTAACCTTAGAGGAATTTGAAGCAATTACTAAGCAATTACAAGACTCTTTAGAAGTGTTATTAAGGCGTAAAACTTGGTCAGAAGACACTACATAATTTAATTAGCTAAATTAGTTTTCAGGATAATAAAACTATGAATAAAGTAACAGATGATTTAATAGAACAAGAAAGACGAAGACAGTTTTTTGATGATTTCGATAAAGCATATGCAAAACTGCGTAGCGATTCAAAAATCTGGGATGAAGAGTTAAAGGAAAGGCAAGAGTGGGATTGTACCCTTATGGATGGTATAGGTAGAGAGGAAAAGTTTGATTAGCAAATACCCTACAGCTTAAAAATAGCACGTAGTTTTAAGCCTTCTTCTACTTGGCCTTCAGCCTTGATTTTTCCTTGTAAAAAAGCTATTTCAGCACGTTTTTTTCTTAGCAAAATAGCTGCCCATACCCCAGCAGGCATTGTAACTGTAAATGTAGTATTGTTAGGGATTTCACCAAATTGAAGTCCAATCGTACCATTTTTAATTGATAAACAGATTTTTTCATCTGTTATTCCACCATCAGCAGTTAAATAAATACCAATTTTAAGATTCCAATTTGAAGCTAATTTAGGGTCAAAACTACGCACTAAACCTTCAGTTAGTGATTTTGCTTGAGGAGCATACTGGGAAAGGTTCTCATTACCAAACAAAAAGGGAATAGACCAAGGGTGGGGTTTTGGTCTATTTTCTTTACGTCTGTGCCAAGCATAGAGAGCAGGCCAAGTGCTATCTAGTTCATCTAAGTAAACTTCTCGGTTTAGACGTGCTGCTTTTTGTACTGCTAGGGCAAAACGCAAGATTTCACGCCCTTCTTGTCCTGAGAGCAGAGGGCTAACAGAGCCTTTAATTGCATCAATAAAATTTTGTGTTGCTCCCTTAAAACCAGCACTCCAGTCAGACTCTATTTCAATATGTTTCATAGTATGACCATCAAAAATACTTAATGCTGGGCCAGAATGAATGTTTCCTGAACAGCGATGAATAAAGAGGATACCTTGTGAGCCTGTTACTTCAATCCATTCATCATTTGCATAATATTTTGAAGGAATATGTAAGTTAGTAGAATGGGCAAAATCACAAGCACCATATTTACTAGTTTTATATTTCCAGATAATCATTGCTGGGCAATCTAATACATCTTGGGAAAAATCAATCCAACCAGTAACTTTTTCTACTGCTCCAAGTAAAAACCAGGCTGTAGACCAGAGATGATGACCATGATCAAAAGTTGCAGTTCCTCTACCTGTAAGTATTTCTTCCATACGCCATGCCCAAGAACTAGACGCAACTGTCCAACCTCCAGACGAACCGCTAACAAATTTAATTCTTAAATTAGAAGGCTCGCCAATTGCGCCTGCTTTTATTAGTTCACGAGCTTTTACTATTGGTGGATAGAAAACATAATTTTCTGTTACTTTGTAAACCAAGTTTTCTTTATTTACAGAGGCAAGCATTCGATCTGCACTAGCAAGGCTAGTAGTCATTGGTTTTTGTACTGCAATATGTTTTTTGGCCTTAGCCGCAGCAATTACAATAGTTTCATGTAGGTTTTGGTTATGAGGCGTTAAAATCTCAACAGCATCTATTTCTTTATCGTCTAGTAAGTCTTGGCAGTTTGTATAGGCTTTTATTGCTTGCCACTCTGTTTTGCGACTGTTTGCTACTTCTTTATTAACATCACAAATAGCATAAACTCTAGCGTCAGGATTGTTTTGATAGCCTAGGTAGTGTAGATCTGCAATACGCCCACCGCCAATAATACCTACATTGATTTTTTGCATGGAAAAAGCCCCTACTTAACCAAAAATTTGCTCGTGAATATAGCATGCTAATAGTTGGAT
>CAZHXL010000039.1:14009-16595 GCA_964536575.1 uncultured Clostridia bacterium
TTGCTATGCCCTTAATCCATGCCCTTTCTTCATTAGATATAAATTGCAATAGAATCTGTATTGGTGGGTAGAGGGGAAAAGCTTTGCAGTGCAGTGGATAAAGCACGTAGTGCTGCTACTCTTAGCCCTGACGAGGTTTCTTCATGAATAATTCTATCTTCTGAGCAAATACTTAAGCGAGCATGGTAGATGGCTTGCCCTTGATGGGCTTCTAATACTAGTTCTAAAGTAAACAAGTTACTCGCACAAAATAAAACTATATCTTCTAAGCAAGGAATAAAAACCATTTTTTCACTTTCTTCTTTTAGGGAAACACCTTTTTTATTTGATTCTTCCATTAAGTTAATTAATTCTGTATCAACTAAGTAAACACAGTCTGCAAAAAGCGTTTGCCAAAATAGCTCACAATCTTGTGTAACACAAAATTGATCGCCTAATCTCCATTTATGACGTAGCTTAAACTTGTAAAGCCTTAAAGCGGATTCTATTAAGTCTGCTGAAAATTGCTGTGTGTTTTTTATCATATGATTTATGAATTTACTATTAAAATGAAGTATTTATTTGAGAGAGTCTAAACTGACATAGTTCAGATATGCAAGGCGAAAATAGGAAAAACTCCTTAGAACATTAATCATGTAGTGGATTTTTATCACTTTAGTTTGTCAGGTTTGTATTTTATAATGTCTTAGATAACTAGGACTTTTCTTTTAGCAAGGTAATAAAAATCCAAAGCTTCTAAAATAGATAGTTGATAAAAAGACCTGCATTTTATTGTCTAGTATAAATAGCTAATAGTAAAATAGCATCCAAAAAATGTCTTAATACGTATTAATTATATAAAGTTAATATTGAGGGGAAAAAGTAAAACTATGTCAAGTGAGCAAGAACAGGTGGCTTATCTTGATTTTTTAGACGAAGATAACCTTCCTTGTCGAGTCGAAATTACTCAAAGCTCTTTTTCTATTGGGCGAGCTTATGAAAATGAGTTACGTATAGAAGATTCTCGCATATCTAGGCGTCATGCCGAGATAGTAAAGATTTGGGGAGGTAAGTATGTTTTTCGCGACAAAGAGAGCAAATGTGGTAGCTTTATTAATGGGCTACGAGTTCAGGAGCATATGCTTAATACAGGAGATGAAATTGTTTTAGGAGGACTAAACGCGACTAAACTAACTTTTGGTTATACTCAACAAAGGACACAAAATATACCTATAGTAGAGGCTCAAGCTACTGATAGTCATGCTCCAGTCAATATTGATCCTGAATTAAGAGGTGCAACAGTAATTACTGATCAACAAACAAGGTTTCTTAATACGGCTTTAATGCAGAAGCCAGAGTATGTTACTAGCACAACCTTGCAGCGTTTAGCCTCACTTTATGAAATTACTCATAAATTACTGCCTGCCCAAAGTGTTAATGAATTAGCCGAAACTTGGTTAAGTGAATTATTTAAGGCTTTACCAATAGATCAAGGGGCTATTTTGCTCCATCATCCTGGGACAAATCAATTAGAAGTGGCTCTGGCTTATAGTAGAGAAAAAAAAGAAATTAATAGAAATATAGTTAGTAATACAATTGTAGAGCATACTTTTAAGGAAAAAGTTGCTATCCTAACCCATGACGCTACAAGCGATGAGAGGTTTGCTACTAATGTTAGTGTGATTTTAGAAAATATTCGTTCTGTGCTAGCTGCTCCAATTAGCTCAAAATTAAGAGTTTGGGGAGTGATTTATTTAGATAGTCGTACCAAAGCAGCATTATTTAATTCTGAAGATCTAGAATTTTTAATGGCAACTGCGCGGGAAGCAGGGTTAGTAATTGAAAACCTTAAGTTAATTGAGGAGCTACGGGCTACTCAAGAACAATTAATAAAAACAGAACGCTTAGCAACTATTGGTAAACTTACTTCTGCTATTTCTCATGAAATACGTAATCGCTTAGCTTTACTTACAGGGATTGAATTTATTGAAATGAAATACAGCGATGATCCAGAAGTAAAGCAATTTACCAATATGGTTTTAGAGGGGCAACGGCGCGCTTTAGCACTAGTAGAAGAGATTCGGGCCTTTGCACGTAATCGTACAGAACAATATGAAAAGACTAGAAAGCCTATTGTACCAGCAGTTAAAAAAACTCTCTCTATTATTAGGCTTGATACAGGAGTATCAAAAAGAACAATAAATTTCACCTACGATGTTGAACCAGAGTTAGTTTTTAATGAAGAAAAGCTTGAACAAGTAATTATTAATTTAATTCGTAATGCAGTTGAAGCTACTCAAGAATATACTGGGGAAATAAATATTAACTTAAGTGTAGTGGAAAAAGATGTTGTAATTAAAGTGTCAGATAATGGCGAAGGAATTTCACCAGAAATTATGACTGCAATATGGGAACCTTTTTTTACTACTAAAGGGGAAGAGGGTACAGGGATTGGTCTAGAAATTTGTCGACGTATTATTGAAGCACATAATGGACATATTAGTTGTAATAGCCAATTAGGGGTAGGTACTTGCTTTATTATTAATTTACCTTTAGAAAATGTGTAAGAAAATAAAAAATAATAGCAGTTACTTATTTCAAGTCTTG
>CAZHXL010000039.1:16605-31154 GCA_964536575.1 uncultured Clostridia bacterium
ATAAAAAGTCAAAATGAGAATCTGTTTTATGATTAGGTAAACTAGTTATTTAATCTGTGGTGAGGTGAATATGAGTGGGGGAATTATTTCAACATTATTAATTGGTTTAACGGATGTTGGCTTGGTAAGAGACAACAACGAAGATATGTTTTTAATGGTTGAGCCAGAGTCAGGAATGCTATTAGAAAATAACTATAAGCTAATACGTCCTGTAGAAAAGCACAATATATTGTTAGTGGTTTCAGATGGTATGGGTGGTTATGAAGGGGGAGAAGTTGCTAGTCTACTAACAGTTGGAGCCATTAAAAATGAGCTTCTAAAACTTCCTAAGCAATTATCTCCACAAAGTCGTTTAGAGGCAGCTGTAGAAGAAGCAAATCGTACAGTTTCTTATCACCGTCAATTAGATCAGAAATTAGCTAATATGGGTGCTACAGCAACAGCAGTTCTAGTAGAACAAGATATTGCTTATGTTGCAGAAGTAGGTGATTCTAGAGCTTATATACTTCGTGATGGGCGTATTAAACAATTAACTACAGATCAAACAATGATTCAAATGTTAATTGATTCAGGGGCTATTTCTGCTGAATCGGCTGCTACTAATAAAAACCGCAATATATTACTACAAGCCATTGGCAGCCAAGAATTTCTCCAAATTGCTGTTACCTCAATACGCTTGCAGGGTAATGATATTTTACTGCTTTGTAGTGATGGTTTATCAGGTAAACTTACTGCTCCTGAAATGAAAAAGATAATAGATAGCAGCATTAGTAATTTACATAATGCTGGAATGGAAATGATAAACCTAGCTAAAGAGCGCGGCGGAGATGATAATATCACCGTTATTTTAGCCAAATTTGAAGGATCTGGATTACAAGGCAAATTAAATGCTGGAGGGGTAGGAGCTACTTTAACCAAACAAATTAAAGTATTGGCGCGCTTTGACCCAGAGCAAGAAGCCGAAGCTAAACCTAGAAGAGAAGTCCGTCCAGCTAATTTCCAAGATTGGTTAACATCTGCTGTAATAGACGCTTTTGCCCGTACAGAAGAACAGCGAGACGCTTTATCTGCAATAGGAAAATTTGGTGATTATGTAGTGTTTAGAAAAGGCGATGTTTTACATGTTGAGCCAGAAATAACTACTAAAGAGCATTATTGGTTAGTTGGTGGTAGGTATCGTGTAATGGCAGATAATCAGCGTGGCGAAAAACAATCTTTGTTTTTCTTAGTTCCTCCTACAGATCGTCGCTCAGATGATTTGATTCAAGCTGGAGAAGCTTTTGTTTGGGTAAGAAGACAGTTTTTTATTTCTAATTCAAGTATGTTACAACAACAAGCCCGTAATCCTATTATTCGTTGTGAAGATGATAAGAATGTTGCAATACATATTAATGGAGAGTTGTTTGATAGAGTCTCAGAAATATTGGGTGATAGATTTGTCGCTACAGTAAGACATTCTTAGGTATATTCCTAGGTTTAAGCCGCTTTTCATCATCAGAACTATTTTTAGATTAAATTAGATAAAGTAGGCTAAAAAAGAACACAAAACTTATATTTAAGCTTTGTGTTCTTTTCATTTAAGAAAATTTCTTATTTAGCAGAATTTAATTAGCATTAAGTAAGTTGAGTCCCTCTGGGTGAGTCAATACTACCTTTTGAGCTTGCTCATTTAATCCTAATTGAAGCAAATCTCCAAAGTTAATTTGTAAGAAGTCTTCTGGAGTTGCTAGGTTAAATTTGAAAAATTCACCTTTAGCTGTCCCAACATATAGCATCAAACCATCTTGACTAACAGTAAAGCCTGTTAATGGGCTAGTATGTTCTTTGTCTAAAGAAAGTTGGAATAAGTCTGAGGATACAACACTAATATGACCTGGCTTTTGAATATGACCTGGCTTTTGAATGTGGCCTGGCTTTTGAATATGGCCTGGCTTTTGAATGTGACCTGGCTTTTGAATATAGATTTGTCGAGTATTGGTATTGTATTGAATATTTATAGGTAAGAATCGAGCATCATCTTCATTAATGTCAGCAAGACCTACAATATATTTACGTGCAATTGGGCTAGCTGTTTGAATATCGTAGGAAGAAACGAAGCCTTTGTTTGAAGAAGCTATATAAACAATAGTACCATCTTCATTAAAAGCTACTTTTGAGCCAAACCCAATAATTTCATCTGTTAGTGCATTTATTAAGCCTTTTACTTCTAAATGGCCATCACTAGTTAAGCTATAGACATATAAATAGTACTGAGCATCTTTTTGTTTAACTATTCCTAACCTATTACTAATTGGGTCATAAGAGAAACTTTCTAAGCGGTTTTGAGGACTATAAACATCGATACCAACATTTTCTTGAAATAAGGTTTGTCCTGTTGCAGTAGAAAAGACAAAAACAGTAGCTTTATTACAATAAATGCCATATTTACCATCGGCTGATAAACCAACATCATCAGGTAAAATAGTGTCATCATCAGTCATAGGAACAAAAAACGGTATATTTATACGATGTTTAAGCTCAAAAGAGCCATCTGTATTAACAGGTGTTATAAGAAGTGCTGATTCATCTGTTACACTAGCACTAGCAGAAATGACTAATAGGTTATTGGAAGTTATTGCTAATTTAGTTGGGTTAATAGCTCCTACCTTACTAGCATCAAAAGTGTCTATTACTTCTCCTGTTACAGCATCAAAACTGTAAACAAAATGGCCACTAGAACTATCTGACTCACTATAAGCGGCTACTAAACCTATTCGGCCATCCTGAGTAAAAACTATATTGTTCAAATCAGATAGTTTGCTTGGTAGCAATACTAGGGTATTAGGCTGTGGCGAATCAGCTTGAGTAGACAAACTAAAAAGTAAGGCTACTAGACCACAGATTAACAAAGTTAAAGTTTGATACTTAGTGCAAATTCTCATAACTTTACTCTTAAAGTGAAATTGGTTAATGTTTGTTGTCTTACTAGCATGTTTTATTCCTGATGATTAATGACCAGGTTTAACTATATTAATAGACTTATTATCTTGTTTAATATGGCCAGGTTTAACAATTGCTGATGCAGTTATTATTGTGGTAGTTACTACTAGTGCAACACTAAAAAAGATTAGAAGGTTTTTTTTATTCACCATTTTTCCCTCGTTTATTTAGTTAAGCTTTTACTACAGATATTGTTGATTTAATACATTATGAAAAGAATTATTAGGATTTTTAGCATTAAGAAGATAAAAAGTCAAGAATTTACAACTAGAAAGCTAAATTACTCAGCTTTAGCAAAAATCCTAAAAACTTATTATTTTTGATTTCTTAAATAACCCTATAAATAATATATAGTTATATAGTTGCAAAGACCATTCTAGAGTGTTACCTAGATAGTAGGTGCTCTTTGGGAAAGGGTTTCACACCCTTTTTCTGTGATCAAGAAAACATCTTCTATCCTTACTCCAAATTCACCTGGTAGATAAATTCCTGGTTCGATAGTCACTACATTACCAGGTTGCAGGCGAAAACTATTGCCTTTGACTAAATAGGGGACTTCATGCCCATCCATTCCTAACCCATGTCCTAATCGATGGGTGAAGTATTTTCCATAGCCTGCTTTTTCAATCACAGTTCTTGCCGCGCTATCTACTGCTTGGCATTCTACACCAGCCTTAGCTGCTTCTACACCAGCTTGTTGAGCTTGCCAAACAATATTGTAAATTTCTTTATATTTAGCTGATGGTGTTTCTCCCCAAAAAATTGTCCTAGTAATATCTGAAGTATAGCCACTTACTTCACATCCTACATCAATTAATACTGCCATTGCGTGAGACAGTTTTACCTCGCTTGGGCCGCCATGTGGGAGTGCTGCACTAGGGCCAAACTGGACTAATCCTCCACCAGAAGCACCTCGTTTTTTCATTTCCTGGGAAATAATTGCCCCTACTTCCAGTTCTGTTTTATCAACGGCTAAAGACGCATGAGTAGCCGCAATTGCTTCTAAAGTAATATTATTAGCATATTTTATTGCTGCTAACTCTTCAGGAGATTTTTGCAACCTTAAAGCCGTAAATATCGCTTCAGCATCGACTAACTCTAGGTTATTAGGAGCAAGTGCGCGTATTTTCCAATAGGTGTTTAGATCTGTTGATGGCTCAAGTCCAATACGATTAACCCCTAGTTTTTTAAATATGTCTAGTGTTAGTTGGTAAGGATTTTCTGATTCTTCCCAAGGTGCTGTTTTAATAGTGCTATTAGCTCGTTTTAGACGCGACTCTTCAAAGGAAGGAGTAATAACAATAGGTTCTCCGCTTTGTGGCAAAAGTAGTGCAATTAGTCTTTCACTTCGCCCAGTTCTTAACTTAGACAAATAAGTCATATTTTTGCTTGGCAAAGCAAAAAGCAAATCAATTTTAGCTACCTTCATTTGCTCTTGTGCCCTAGTGATACGACTAGGAATGGCATTATTGAGTGCTTCTTGAATGCTAGTTGAGTTAGGTTGAGGGCTGTTTTGGGCAAATGCACAACTACCAAACCCAAATTTAGGCTCAATTAATGCACTAGTTGTGGCCAAACTAAGCGAAGCTAAAAACTCTCGTCTTTGCATAAATTACCTCAGGTATTGCTTAAGATTAGTACTTCTAAAATACTGTTTATTTGTGAGTTAGCGTTTTTCTAGAAACTGTAAATAGCCATCAACCATTTTTTTAGTTTTTCTAATGGTGTGTTCGCTCCTAACACTTCTTAGACCACCAATTGTCTTAAGTTTTTGTAATAGGTCAAACTCGTGTTCTTCAGAAGTTGTTGGTGGAATAAGTACATGTATAGCAAAAGGCATATCAGGATAATTTACTAAAAAGGTGATAAGTACAGGATATTTGGCATAACCTAAATCAATTACCAAAGCTGCTCTACCAGCTTTATAGGTTTTTTTAAATTCTTCTTCTGTTTCTAATATTCTGCCATCGTTTAGGTCTACTATGTCAAATAGGTTACCATTACCTATATCTATCATATGGCCTCCTGAAATAATTATTAGTATTTATTTTGGGGTAGAAAAACAATCCTAACTAAGACAGAAAATTAGATCAATTAATTGATACGGCTTTCTAAAAAACAAAGCCCAGTAGTTTAATACTGGGCTTTACTTTAATGTATTTCATTATTTATGCTTAATCAGTAAAAATTTCTAGTAAAAACCCACCTGTTTCTGGCCAGCTAGCAATTGCAGCAGGAGGTAAAACAAAATTACCCTTCTCACTTCTTGCTAGCTCAACAATTTGGCCTGTCCAATGATCTAAACAACGTATTTTACTACTAACAGGAAGTTTTAAGTGCATTAGTGGGATAGATAAATTTGGGCTACCACTAGCACCAGGGGCATTAAAAATATCTGCTCCTACTAAAATAGTACGGCCTTCGTGTTGACGTCTAACTAAAATCACTCCTGATTGCATTCCTAGAGTAAGCATTTCGCCCTGTCGAAAAACAGAGTCTTTAATACAGTAAAGTAGCTGCTCATAAAACTTTTGCAGTTTCTCATCCGAAGCTTCTTGCTTAAGTGGGCGTATTCTTTGAACAGGGAGTTTTTCTTGATAACCCTCCATTTGGCCTTGATGAACAAATGGAACACCTAAAATGCCATAACTTAAAATTGCAGCAGGTTTTTGACGATTACCAAAACGCTCTGCTGCGCGAGGCTCGTCATGGTTTTCTAAAAAATGAACAGACCGGGATAAATACTCATTAGGAACATTTTGTAAATAATTTACTAGCTCATTGCCAGAAGCATGTTCTAATAAATCATAGAGTTTTTTATCATAAGTTAAATCAAAGCCAAGTTGTTGTAAATAAGGTTCTTTATCCCAATAAACTTCAGCCATAAATATAAAATCTGGGCGAGTTTTTTTTACTGCACTAATTGCTTCTGACCAAAACTCATTGGGCATATGTTGGTTAAAAGTGTCCCAATCAATTTTAGGAAACCATTGATTTTTGATTTGCTCTCTTAATACTAGCATTGCCATATCACAACGAAGCCCATCTACCAAGGTAGCAAGTCGTTTAAGTTCATTAATTTGGTGAGTACGTAACTCTGGATGAACATAGTCAAGTTGTACTGTATCTGTCCAACCAGCAAAATAAGGATCTCGCCCATAGGCTAAATATCTACCATTTGGATGTAAGAAATTATCTCTAGGCAGTTCATGGCGTAAATCTGGGTTATGATGAATAAAAAATTCTGGATGGCTATCAATAAGTGGACTATCAGGGGCCATATGATTAGGTACAAAATCTACCATTATTTTTAGTCCTAATTTATGAGCACGTTCTACCAAATCTTTTAAGGCTTCTTCTCCACCTAAGTCAGGATTTACTTGATAATCAACAATAGCATAGGGTGAAGCTTCAAAATCTGGTGCAAGTTGTTGTGCAATAGTTTTACCTGCAACACTAGTACGCCAAATTCCCATTAACCAAAGCCAATCAAACCCCATATCAACTAGGCGTTGAAGTTCTTCATTGGTAATTTGGTTAAATCGCTTTCCATAAACACGAGCGTTCAATTCGTAAATTATCATAGGCTTTTTATATTTTTCATTTCTATCAAGTTTGCTGTTACTGTACCAAACCCAGTTTTAATCTGAGCACGTAGCGGAATATGACGGCTATCATCAGTTACCCAAAGGTGAAGTGTACCTTTACGCCTAATATATTTGCCATTAAATATTTTCATGTCAAGTTTTATAGTAGAAAACTTACCAAAATCATCTGTTTCTAGTTTTTCCTTTGCTAGTACAGCTACTTCAATTTCATAAGTTTCACCTTCATCATTAAGCGGGAAAGCAAAAATTTTTCCTACTGTAAGCTCTTGTGCTCTCATTACATACCAACCATTAATAATATCTGTTACCCAAATCAGTGTAGGGTTTTCTTTACTACGAACTACCTTTTGAGTATTTAAGTCTGTATCTATCCATTTGACTTTTTGTTTAATTTGATCAAAATCCGATACCATTTCGCGTCGCTTATTTCCTTCTTCAATTTTCTTTATAGTTTTAGTGATATTAAAATCGTTTTTGTTTACATAAGAAGTAAAAACATCATTGATATTTTTACGGAAAATTGAAGTAAGTATCCCTTTGGATTTTGCTTCTACAGTAAATTTCCAAATATTGTTTTCTACTTTTTTCTCTACAACGTTTTGTTGATTATTTGCTTTGTTATCACTAGTAGTTTCATTAGTGTTAATTGCAGTAGCTTCACTGGTATTAATTGGTTTGTCCCGCTCGCTTTGTTTTTCTTCAGCTTTTTTTTCTATTGGAGGGATATTTTCTTTTGGCTGAGAAAGTCCTTCATCATTAACAGTAAAAGTAAGGGTGCCAATAGTTCCATAAATTGGAAAGAGAGAAAGCCTTAGCTCATAAGAAAGCTGTTCATTTGTTTGAAAAGGTAGGTTTGATTTTATTTGACTATGTGCTTGAGCAAATTTTTCTGCTTTTGCTGGTGGTAAGGTTTTAGGATCATTAATTATGTTAGGGTTTTGTGCTGTAACTACAACAAAACCAAAAGAAATAATAAAGATTAAAATTAATAGTAATCTCATGGTATTTTCCCTCATTATTAATAAATTACTCCTAGCCAATAGGTTTTAGCTACTAGTACTCCTAATGCCGCTACTGTACCAAGTAAAGCACGATACTCACGATATCTTAGATAAAGGGTTAAGTCAAAACTCGCTTGAGAACTTGCTTTCCAAGCACTTAATCTTGGCCAAAATAGAGGTACATTTTCTGCATAGTTAGGATACTGATTAGGAAAAGTTTGTTGCATATATTCTGCTTCAGAGTGCATTACAGATAAATAAATAAAAAGATAAAACAGAATAAAAACTACTACTAGCTCTGGGCGTGCTGTGGCTAAAGCAAACCCTGCTCCAAGAAAAAGGCTTCCAAAGTAAAGAGGGTTACGAGTATAAGCATAAGGGCCAGTAATGGCTAACTGTTCATTTTTTCTTAAATGTCCAGACGCCCAAGCTCGCCAAGCCAAGCCAAATAAAGCTAATATACTGCCTGCAATAATACTCCATAACTGCGGAGCAGCTAAGACTAAGCAAAGCATTCCTAGTAGGAAACCTAGTGGGACGCGAGCGCGGCGGGAGAATTGTTGTGTTTTTTTAATTGCCATAATTTTATTTTTGGTAGCCGTTCTTCAATAGCACGCACCACCATTTGTACTGGAATATCCATACATTCGTTATTTGTTGGACACTTACGCCGATAACAATTAACACGACAGCTTAAGTCTGTTAATTCTAGACCTACTGTTACATCTTTAGGGTCAAAAGGGCCATTGCGAGTAGCAACAGTTGGCCCATAAATCCCAACAATAGGCGTGTGACAGGCTGCGGCTAAATGTAGTGGCCCTGTATCACCACCAATAAAAATTGTTGCCCGTTTAGCTAAAGAAACAAATTGTTTTAAGTTAGTAGTTACTTGATAAGTGTGTCCTAAACGAGCAGCATTAACCACTGACTCAGCTAAGTGTTCTTCTCCTGGGCCAAAAGTTACTAGGCTTGCTAGTTGGTAGTTTTCCCAGAGCCAATCACTAATTTGACCAAAATATTTTGGTGACCAAATCTTAGTTGGCCAGCCTCCACCAGGGTTTATAATCGCAAACTCTGAAAGATTATATTTTGCTAACAAATTAGTTATATATTCTTGGTCTTGGTCTGACACAGTGATAGGAAAGTCATAAATGGATTTAGTTAGAATGTCTAGGCTTGTTACTAATTGTAAATTTTTTTCAATTACATGTACTTGATCGTTAATATCAACTTGGTGTGATAAAAACAAACCGCTAGCCTTTTCACGTAAGCCATTATTAGAAAAGCCAAATCGCTTTTTGCTGCCAGATAGTAAAGCTATTAGGCCAGATTTTAATAACCCTTGAAAGTCAAATGCAATGTCTATTGGGTAGGAGTGAAGCCTTTTTATTGTTTGAATAACTTCTTTCCAAACTCTAGGTTGCCAAAACCTTTTCCTCCAAGCTTTAGTATCAATAATAATTAATTCATCGATGGTTGAATTACCTACTAAAATAGTAGCTGCTGTGCGTTCAGCTATCCAAGTAATTCGGCTATCAGGATAAGCCTGGCGCAGTGCTGCCACTGCTGGGAGGGCATGTACTACATCACCTATCGCGCTAAGTTTTACTACTAGAAAATGCATTGTAATATTATCTTTAATTTATGTAACAAATAATTATATTGTTAAGCATTAGAATTAGACTGTATTTATTTACAACAAGCTCTGTATTTATTTTAATTTCTAGTCTGAATAAAAGTTCAAATTAATTTTATTTTACAAGTATGGGCAAAAACTAGCATAGAAAATGGCTAGTTTCAACGCCAGTCTATCCCGTCTGAGAAGGTTTTTCCTGTTAATTATTATGATAGAATGTCGCTTCTTGTTTAATCCCACTATCCTAGGAGATTTGATTTATGAGTTCTCTTAACATTGAACGAAAAAAACTATTAGGTGGTAATGAAGATGAAATTAGACAACTACCTAAATGGGCTGCCACGCTAGTGCGTAAGTATAATTCTGGGGAAGCTAGCCGGTTTTTACTCTACCATAATATCTATGATCTGATTTGGTTGAAAAATAGCTATTCTAATTTAATTGGGTTTCTAGGATATTTACTTAAGGATCGCAATTTTCTTCTTTATAACCGTAGTAATGGAATTCAGGCAAGCAAAAAAGATTTGCTCTTTGAAATGGAGCGAGTTTTTAATGCTGATGCTAGGGTTTCTGATCCACTAGCTGCAACCAAAAAACAAATGAATATTACGCCAATGCTTCCTAGAGATCCTGCTCGTGCTATTCCTTATATTGAACAGTTTTTTTATGAACAATGGCGTACAGATAACCCAGAAGGAGAACAAGTTTTTGGGGAATGTGGGGTAGTAATTAACTTTTTAGAATCAATCATTCCTGCTGGAGAAGTGGGCTATATGTCAGGAGAAGATCGTAATCTTTGGGTTACATTGCAAAAATGGATTACTACTACCCAAGATAAACCAGCACATAACCCAATTATTTTTATCACTGAAAGTGTTTCAGATGTTACACAACGTATTAGAGAAAACCCCCGTTTAGTTAACATTGAAATTCCTTATCCTGATTATGAAGAACGATTAAGCTATACTAGGTATTTTCGAGTAATGAACCCAGCAATTCGCTTTGAAATGAATGAAGAACAATTTTCTCATATGTCTTCAGGCTTAAATCGTATTCATATAACTTCAATGGTTCGTAGTGCTTCAGTTAGTTCTGAAGGTCTTACTTATGAAATTGTTCGTAATAAGAAAAAAGAAATTATTGAAAGTGAATGCGTTGGCTTAGTAGAGTTTGTTACTCCTAAATATGGTCTAGAACATGTAGGAGGAATGAAAAAGGCAAAAGAGTTCTTGCGTAATATTGCTAAAATTATTAAAGATGGTATTACTGAAGAAGCACCAATGGGCATTTTACTCTCTGGCGCAGTAGGAACGGGAAAAACATTTCTAGCTGAATGTTTTGCTAAAGATTGTGGCTTAAACGTAATTGAACTTAAGAATTTTCGTGATAAATGGGTAGGCTCTACAGAAGCAAACCTAGAAAAAATCCTTAATCTTCTGACTACACTTGCTCCTATTGTGGTGTTAATTGATGAAGCAGATGCGACTTTAGGAAACCGTGATAGTGGCGGTGGTGGCAGTGATGTTGACTCAAGAATCTTTTCTAAACTAGCTAATGCAATGGGTAGCCCAGAAAATCGAGGACAAATACTTTGGATATTAATGACTTGTCGCCCTGATTTACTCCCAATAGACTTAAAACGCCAAGGGCGTTGTGAAGAGCATATTTCGCTTTTCTATCCTGATAACGAACAAGAACGCTTAGAAATTGCTGAAGCAATGGTCAAGAAAAACAATATTGAAAACACTTTTACTGATTGGTCGCCTTTGACTAAACATGATCTTTCACTCTCAGGTGCTGATATTGAAGCAATTTTAATTCGTTGTCGTAGAAATGCTCGTAATAATGGCCGTAAAGTAGTTAGTCAGGAAGATTTATTAGATGTATGCAAAGAATTTACTCCTGCTCGTGATGAAATGGCTATTGAGTATCAAACTTTGGTGGCAGTAAGAGAGTCTACTTCTAAAGAAATGTTACCAGAAACTTATAAAATAACATCTGCTAGTGAGATTGCTGCCCGTATTGAGCAATTGCGGCCTTATGTACGTTAAATTAAATTTTTTGGAGTGCTATGACAGAAAAAAATCCTGCAATTCGTGTAGTAATGATGCCTAGAGACACTAACTCTCATGGGACAATATTTGGAGGGGTTTTATTAAGCTATATTGACCAAGCTGGTGCAATAGAAGTACATAAACATACTAATAAAAAAATCGTTACTGTTGCTATGCATGAAGTAATTTTTATTGAACCAGTTTTTGTTGGAGACCTAGTAAGTCTTTATACAGAAACGCTTAAAATTGGGCGTACTTCTATCACGGTAAAGGTTTATGTTGAGGCTGATAGAATTATTGCAGCTAAACGCCAGACTGTAAAAGTAACTGAAGCTGAAGTAGTTTATGTTTCGGTTAATGATGAACGTCGCCCTGTTCCAGTGCTGGATTAAGACAAAGCTCTTAAGGTTTTTCTTTCGCATTTCTCATAACGCTCGCTCTTTTATTTGCCTTATCATCAAAACCCTGTAACATAGAATTATGTGTTAATTCTATGTTACAGGGTTTAATTATGCTTGATATAAGACAAATTCATTCATTAACTGATTTTATTCGTCATCACAAAGCGCACTTGCAACGCTTGAAGGAGACACACACACCCGAAGTTTTAACCGTGAATGGGAAGGCTGAGCTTGTTGTGCTGGATGTGGAGAGCTTTCAGGAGATGATGGAGAAAATTGACCGCGCCGAAACCATAGAGGCCATCAAGGAAGGACTGGCCGCCGCCGAACGTGGAGAAATGAAACCAGCAGAGCAAGTTTTTGCTGAGATGCGAGCCAAATATGATTTACCGCGTTGATATTACCGCGCCCGCCGAAAGGGACATTTACGCAGAGTTTGATCGCATCCGTGAACAAGCCCCAACATACGCGGAGAAGTGGTTTAACGGGATAGTATTGAGCATTCTATCACTCTCAACTTTGCCCAATCGTTGCCCAATGATAGCGGAAGCAACCGAGCTTGGGCCCGAGATGAGGCAGTTACTTTATGGCAAGCGTAGCGGCACTTTCAGAATCATTTTTGATATTCGGGTCACAGCGGAAGGAGAAAATCAGGTTCGTATCTTATGCGTTCGCCGAGGCTCGCGTGACAAATTACAACCGGAAGACCTAAAAGAACTTGAAAACTAAACCAGTACACTATTACTTATTTGGAAACAGACGTCCCTTTGTTTTTGAACGGACTTAAAACTTATCCGGCCATTTTTGCGCTCCGTGAAAGACGCGGAGGATTTGGACATTATCCCCCTTGATGCGATAGGGTATAAGATAGGCTGTACCCGCAACGACAAGCTCGCGTGTTCCTTCGACGCGTCCGACTCGCCCAGATTGGGGATAGTGTGCCAGCGAATCCCCTGCCTTTCTGATTCTCACGACCATTTCATAAGCGGCGGTGGGGTTATCTTCAGCGATATGTCGTCCAATGGCTTCGAGGTCTTGCGCGGCTTTATAGAACCAAAGGACATTCATTGCTTAAATCCCTCAATCACCTTGTCCATTTCGGCACTGGAGTAGAATTGACCTCCCGCGTCGGCTTCGGCAATGGCTTTTATGATTTCTTCTTTCTGCCAATCGTAAGTTTCAAGATAGTTTTCAATAGCTTGGTTGATTAGCCAGTTTTGGCTTCGATCAATGTTTTTGGCAACAGTAGCAATCTTTTGATGGGTCTGAGTTGGTACACGGATGCTGATAATATCAGAGTTTTCTTGCATAAATACCTCTTGTAGTACTTTGTAGTTATTTGTAGTTATTTGTAGTATAACAAGGCAAAGAGATTTTGCAAATGATTTATATTCAAACGGCAATGATCATGGTTGCACTAAGTCGCAACAAGTGCTATTTTGTATATCAAAGGAGATATATTTATGGCAGCAACACAAGGCATCAAATTAGACGAGGACATCCGTGCCCGTCTTAAGGCATTAGGAGAAAAACGCAATCGTTCCCCTCATTGGTTGATGAAAACCGCTATTCAAAGCTATCTTGAGCGGGAAGAAAATTACGAGCGGGAGAAACAAGAGGACAAGGAACGCTGGGAACATTACCAGCTTACTGGCGAGGCAGTAAGCCACGAAACCGCCGCCCAGTGGTTAAATGATCTGGCAGAGGGTAAGAATACACCGTGTCCAAAATAAAGTGGCTTCCTGAAGCTCTGGCAGATGTTGAGCGATTACACACTTTTTTGAAGGACAAGAACCCACAAGCAGCAGCCCGCGCAGCCCGCGCTATTCTGGAGGGGGCAGAGTTACTTAAAACCTCGCCCAATATTGGCCGCCCTATGCAAGATGACACAGAAAGACGAGAATTATTTATCTCATTTGCTGCTGGTGCGTATGTTTTGCGTTATATGCAAGAAAACGGGAACACAGTGGTTATTATTCGTGTATGGCATAGCCGCGAGAATAGGGACTAGCATCATTTGCTAAGAGCACCGAAAAGGGTTTTGATGAAAAGGGAGAGGGAGATAAAATCAAATCCATGATGGATTTTGTAGGACACCTAAAAGAAGCAGTAAATAACAGAAAGTTAGACTTAGGGGTAAGCAAGGTTGGGGATTGGTTTGCCTTGCTGAGTTCCCAGCAGATGAAAGAATTGTCTGAACTGTTGGATCGAGTACAAGACAAAAGCAAGCCCGATACAAATTACCTAGCAATGCTGGTTTGTCTGCTTTGCCAGTTGGAAGGGTTCGACCTTTTTGAGAAGTACAAGAATGACATAACAGCACCAGTGGAATTATTTGGTACTTTGGTTAGTTTGGAAATCCTCAGACGCTCTAACCGCGTTCGTTTTCGTGGGACGCTTTCTTTTGACGAAGATTGCCAAATGGAGCTAATTGGTTTTGGCTCTCCTGAGATGGGGCACTAATCTTTGTCTAGCCCCACAATGCCAAGTATTGCTTTCAGAACTTATTTTGTCGCAATTCCCTGAACAGACCCGCACCACTTAATGAACATTTGAACATTTATACATTTTGTTGTATCGTTATGTTGATGTGTCGAGATTAGGAGAGGAGGCAAAGAGTGATGAGCCGTTTATCTATTGAAATGACTTCTGAGCAGCACCAACGCTTAAAAGCGGTTGCTGCGCTTTACGGTAAATCCATTAGAGAATATGTTTTAGATAAAGTCTTGCCGCCACTGGCGGACGTGCAGCCGCTTTCAGAAATGGAAGCCTTACATCAATTGGAAACGATGCTAAAGCCACGCATTGAAACCGCCAGACGCGGAGAGATTGTTTTGAAATCAGTCACCCAGATTTTTGAGGAAACCTTT
>CAZHXL010000039.1:31164-31613 GCA_964536575.1 uncultured Clostridia bacterium
AGAGGACAAAAAATAATGGGGATGCCTCTTTATGAACTTACCCCAGCAGCCGAAGCAGACCTTAAAGACATTGCCCGCTATACATCAAAACAATGGAGTAGAAAACAAGCAATACATTACGCCGGATTATTAGAAGCGGGGTTTTATCAGATTGCAGAAAATAAAGCATTCTCTCGCAGCTTTTCAGAAACATACCCGGAAGTGCGCGTCACGAAATGTGAGCATCATTATATTTTCTATCTTTTTCGTGGTGAGCATCCCTGTATTTTAGCCATATTCCACGAGCATATGGATTTAATCAGTCGCTTGCAGGAACGATTGTCTAAGTGAGGTAGGAACGGAGTACGGTCAGCCGCGAAAATAGGGAGTAGCAACGAGAGGTTAGCTAAATGAGTAGAATATCAAACAACAAAGATTTCACCTTGCCTTGCTCAGTGGATATTTTTCTT
>CAZHXL010000040.1:0-2120 GCA_964536575.1 uncultured Clostridia bacterium
ATTCATCATAAGCAGAAAATCCTAGTAATTGTTTATAGCCATTTAGTTGAGGTGTAGCACTGACTTTATGGCAAGTCGCACAAAGTTCTGGCTGGCGAAGTAACGGACGCATCATTGCCCGCTTATGATCAGGTATATTTGCCATTATTTCTTGGTCTGGTACATCACCAAATATTGGAGTCCCATCTTCTTTTACTAACAAGGCAGGCGGCCTTATAGTGTAACTTGCAGTGCCTTCTAAGCTAACCTGTGTAATAGAATGACAGATAGTACAAGTCACTCCTTCATGGTCAAGAGGAGTAAAAGGAGCTTTATCTGAGCCTGCACCTTTAGTAAGAGTGCCTGATAGTAAGGCTATGGGTGTGTGGCAAGATTCGCAGTGGCGAGTAAATTCTATTCCTCTAGTACGAAGTAATATGTCTGCACTCTCGCGATAAAATGGTTCTCTGGCGGCATTTCTATGTAATGATTCACTCCAAGCATTATAAACATCTTGGTGGCAATAAGCGCAGCGTTCAGCAGAAAAGAATTGCTCCACTCCTATAAGCTTGCCAGTAACAGTTTTAGTGTTGGAAGGACTAAAGGCTTCTGTAGGAATGGGTGGCACATGAGGTGACTCAATTGCCCCTTGAGCAAATAACCCGCTAGCCAACAGCGCAGTAATTATCAATAATTTAACTATTTTATTTGTCAACATACGTAAACTAGTTGCTGAAATTTCATTAAGCTTATCTGCTTAATTTTACTGTTGTTTATAGACTACTAATCATTATAGGCACACCTATCCCAGTACAGATATAACGCCCGCTATCAAGTATGAATACAATATTTAGTTAGTTTTATGAGGCTTAAGTATATAAACACCTGCATGAATACAACATTACTCACCTACCACCATTGTGTGTCAAATCAGGAATTTAAACTAAGCAGTTTCTAGTTGTCAATAAAGAAATTGTTTTTTACTTAATTTTTTATATTTATAATGAATACGATTAATAATAATATTGCAGCAACTTGATTATTATTATTTATTTAGCTTATTATAGGTACTTTATTACTTTAACTAGTTCTTTCTCTTGTTATTCTTATGCATCGTTTTTGTTATAAGTTCTTAGGTTGTGCATATTACTACTATTTTTTTCTTATGTTAATTAGCTAGTTAATAAAGTTTAATTAGTTAAATTTTTCTATTAATATACAAGTCGTTTTTTCGGTAAAACATACACATTTTAAATATTTTTTTAATTTTGAATAAGTCTAATATTTCACCATAATTCAGTTATTGATTTAAAAACTCTTTCTTTTGTGAATAGACGTTATTTTTTAGAAACTTCGTCAAAAAAACAGAAAATATTTTACTTCTGTATTTATTTTGCTTGACGGAGGCAACCAAGGCAAAAAATGATGAGGGATAGAGTAATCAAACCTATTACATTCTGGGATCAGCCAAGGAAACTGGTAATGGCACTTTTGGTGGAGGGTAAATATTTTCGAGAACCAACCACTCACCATTACGGCAAACTAAAAAGTAGTCTTGCTCATTTAATTCATCATAGTTGAATGCATAATCGTGGTTATCATTAGACCACCATTTAAGTAACCATTTTTCTTTAGTGTGAACAACAGCATTTGTAGAAGAGATTTTTTCAACTTTTATGTCTATGAGTTGTTTAGTTGAAGGGTTAAGAGGATTGGATATTGTCCAATTTCTGATATGGTGACGGTCAGCTATATGTGCTATGCGTTTATATGCTGAACCATCAGCAGCAAAAACACTATCTAAAAAGCTTAAATCCATAATCGGTAGTTTCTGGTACACAGCCCACTCTGCTTCGATAGAATCAAGTACTAGTTTCTCCAAAGTTGTTTCTAGCTTAAATTTATCCCAAAAGTAAGCTCCTACTCCACTAAAAATAATACCAACCAAAGACCCTAGCATATAAAGAAATTGTTTTCTGGTAAATTTGCATGGGGCATAAAAAGTATTGGTGGGTGTATAATTTTCGTGCTTCCCTTTCTCTATATTTTTACTTTCACTAACCTGCTCATTTATCTTCTGATAATCATCTGTAATTTCTTTTACTTCATCTATTAATATAAATTTATAACCTCTTCCATAG
>CAZHXL010000040.1:2130-8582 GCA_964536575.1 uncultured Clostridia bacterium
GAATCCTTATGCCCCTGCAGACTAAAATCGCCTAAAAGGCGGTTTTTTGTTATCGCCTAATACCTTTCTTAATAAAGAGATATTTTGATTAAGATTATTATCAGTTACATTTCCTAAATGTCTTTTTATTAATAAGTTTTTGTCTACTATTTTACCTCGATTAGCAAGTAGCTCCACTAAAATAGGGACTGCTGATTTGTGTTTAAGATCGACTACTTGGTTATTTTTTAAGAGCAAGCTACGCTTAACATTCACGCGAAAATTGTCAAAATCATAAAAAATAGTAAGTTCTTTATTCATAACGAAATCATAGCCTTTCAGAAACTTTCAGAAACTTAAATAATCTTTTTCAAGATCTGTTACGTGATAAATTATAAAATTTTTATTATGTAGAAAGCTAGTATAAATTCATTAAGTTGAATAGTAATACTAGCGATTAATATAGAACTTAAATTGTAGTTAGTAAGTATACGGTAATTTATGTATACTAATAAAGTAATTGAAAGGACAAAGTAACTATGAAAAGAACCTATCTTTTTTGGATTTTATTTATTGTAGTGTTAGTTGTTTGGTCAATTAAGATATCTGCTGACTCGTTTAATGAAGAAATATCAAACAATAATGTAGATGCTGGGGTGAAGCTGAAACTTGAATTGATAGCTAAAGAAGCTGTTATAGCCCAAAATCAGACGTTAATTAGTGGCCCAATGGCTCTGATAAATAGCCCTTTAGCCAGCTCATATCAAAAAGCTATAGAAAAAAGCTTGGCAGATAAGCTTAATGAGTACAACTTGCTCGCTAAAAATCAATTAGCTTACACCAATTTTCAAACTGATTTGAAGATTAATGACGTTACAGTAAATGGTGATAAGGCGATTTTGTTGGCGACTGAACATACATCGCTAACTATTACCTTACCAGCAGGGCCATCAATCGAAGAATATGAACTAAAGCATACATTTCATTTTGTAAAAAAAGATAATGGCAGTGAATGGATTTTAATTAAAGATCAACTTCCTAATGGGCCTAAACCTGAAGGGTTAAAACCAGGTGAAGCACCTGTTGACGGTCCTAGTACTGTTAAATTTTCCGGCGTAATTTTGCCTGAAGAACAGTTAATAGCTCCTCAGGCCGCTGGAACACTAAATCGTAATGCAATTGTGAGCTACGCATACCAATATTGGTCGAGCCCAAATCCAGCTTACAAAAGCTATGTTGATATTGGTAATGATTGCACCAATTTTGCTTCTCAAGCTCTTACTGCTGGTGGCTGGTGTGAAGTAGTAGGATTCTTTACCTTTTCATCAGCGTGGTGGTACGGAAGTGCAGACGCATGGCCTTATCATAGTAATAGTTGGTCTGTTGCTAATAGTTTTTATGAATTTACCAAAAATCGTCCACGTGCATTAATTGCTCCTTATTTCAGTAGCATGTCTGTTGGTGACATACTACAAGTTGATTGGAATGACGCAAATAGCAACTCTGTCCCAGATGGGTATGTTGATCACACAATGATTGTTACACGAAAAGATTCAAATGGTGAGATCTTTTTAACCTATCATTCGGGGGCAAATGGAATACCTGTGTTTGAGAAATCTATTTCCACATTACTCAGCCTAAAACCAAATGCTAGATGGTACGGTTGGCATTTATATACCTACCTTGACTAATGTTTCCTTCAAGAAAAACTGAGACGACTCATAATTATGAGTCGTCTCAGTTTTTCTTACACTTATAAATGTGATACTAGAGCCTGTTATGAACTTTTGTAAAACTATATTTTTAGTTTTTCTCAGCCTGATGCTCATAGGTTATTTCTGACCGTTATCGTAATCGCCGCAAGCGTTTTAACTTACGTCTTAATTTAATTACCAGTATTTATAGTTTTGAATTTAACCTTAAGTAATTATTACGAAATATTCATAAGTAATTTTTTCTGGATATATTCTAGAGCATTTCTAGAATATGGGTATCTAGTCTATTTTTTCCTACTTATAGAGATACTATAGTGTTGTTACGATAGTTCCATTGAGCAAATAAAAGTTTTTGTTTCATGGCACATCGTAAAAATAAACACAAACTCGAAAAACGTAATCAACGTCCTCACAACTTGTGGCGAGCAAGAAAGCGGCTCGGTTTAACTCAAAAACAGCTGGCCTATTTGTTAGGAAATAAGTATCAAGACAACGTTTGCCGCTTAGAGCAAGGCTCAAAGCTACCTACACTTGAAACCGCTTTAGTGCTTGAAGCTATTTTAAATGTTCCTGTTAAAGTTTTGTTTGACTATCTGTTTCAACAAGCACAAGAGAAGGTAAAGGCTCGGATCAATAAAAGCCCTATTCCCTACCAGCAACTCCTTTCAAACCCAGGGCCTACCTTAGGTGAAATCTGTACTTTCCTTGATTTGCTCAATGTCCAGAACCTTACTCCCATAGAACGAGAGAAGCTTCGCAGCCACATTGTGTTCTTAGCTAAGAGAGAAGCCTATTTATAATTAACTGCTCTATATGTCTAAAAATGCTCCTAAGCCTAAACAATACGAAAAAAATTGGTGGAGTGCAATTTGGAAAGGCTTAGTAGTTGATGCAGAGGGTAAACACCTTAAGAATATGGGCATAGCAGTATGGCTATTCCTCTTTTTCTTACTGCATGCTGAACGCAATAAGGGTGTACTAAAACGCCGCTACGAGACCATAGCTCGTGATATGGGTCAGCCTATAGGTAAAATCAGGCGATGGTTAGCGATACTTAAAAAGCATGGCTATGTAACTACTACTTTTACTGGTCATGCACAGGTTATCCACATAAATAAGTTCAAGCCATATTTACCTCATCGAGCATGAGCAAATTTGAGTACTAGCCTGCCTATATTTACTACCCCTGCCTGCTTATTTTTAAGTAGCAAAATGAGTTATCCACAGCCAAAATCTGGCTTAAGAATAGGTAGAATAAGCAGCTTAGCATTTTGCTAAAGACAGTACGTTAAAGACATTAATTAAAAACATACATTTATGAACCACATTTCAGATGAACAAGAAGCCATAACTTTAGCTTACAGAATTGCTTTAACCTTTAATGACACGGATAATAACCAAATCTATTTAGCTTTCTGCAAGAAATATCCTTTAGAGATAGTACGAGAGGTTTTCGTTTATGTTCGTGATCTGCCTGATGAAAAAATACGTAAATCACGATCTGCTCTCTTTTTTTATTTATGTAAACAAAGAAATGGTGAACAAGCCTAAGACGTTAGCCATTGATCCAGGAGGTAAAGAACTGGGAATAGCAGTGCTAGAAGATCAGCAACTCCTCTTTTACGCGGTGAAACCAACTAAGCTACGTGCTCATAATCAGATTTCCTTTCAACACATAAAAAAGCTGATACAAAATTTTATTATCACTTATGAAATTACTGCTTTAGCGATTAAGGAAGCACCTCGTTCGTATATAAACTCTAGAGAAATTAATAAGGTAGCGAGTTGCATTAAAAAGTTGGCACAAAGCAGGAATATACCAGTTTTTGAGTACTCCCCTAACGCTATTCGAAGGTCTGTCTGTAAAAATGATAAAGCTACCAGGCAACAGGCTACTAACCGTCTTGCTATCGCTTATCCTGAGCTGGCTCAGTTTGAAGCAAAGAGCGATTGGCGGGAGCGTTACTATGGCAAGATATTTACTGCGCTTGCTTTAGGACTTACTTGTTTCGACCAGTTAAAAACTAATAATTAAAAATTAACTGCTTAAAATCAATGCTTAGTCAAAAAGCCTTTGAAGAATATAAAGCTATTTACAAAGAAGAGATTGATGGTGAGTTACCTAGTGATGAAGTCTTGCATGATCAAGCCATCAGCTTACTTACTCTTATGGATATTGTGTATCGGCCTATTAAAAAAGAATGGCTAGAAAGATACGAACGTCGGAGAGCTATAAGGAATAGCTCAAATAGTGCCGTTTAATGATATAATGTAAGTATAATTAACTATTTTTTATGCAGGGAACTTCACTAAAATACTTTCTGTATGCTCGCAAATCCAGCGAAGCTGAAGACAGACAAGCTGCTTCTATTGAGCAGCAAACAGAGGAACTGCAAAAACTGATTAAAGAGCACAATCTTCAAATTGTTGATGTACTGACAGAGTCTAAATCAGCAAAACAGCCCGGTCGCCCAGTTTTTAACCGAATGATTCAACGAATATCTAGAGGAGAAGCAAATGCTATCCTGTGCTGGAAGCCAGACCGTCTAGCACGTAACCCTATTGATGGTGGTCAAATTTGTTGGTTATTGCAACAAGGCACGATTCAACAGATTCAGTCCCACGAGCGGGCCTACTATCCCACTGATAATGTACTCATGCTGCAATTAGAATTTGGCATGGCAAACCAATACATTCGTGATCTTTCGAGCAATGTTAAACGCGGGCTTGCTAAGAAAGTCCGCGAAGGCTGGCTTCCTCATACAGCTAATATAGGATATCTCAATGCTGTCGACCAACAAAATGGCTTACATATTCTTGTAAAAGACCCTGTACGTTTTCCTTTGGTAAAACAGTTGTGGGATCTTACGCTTACAGGTAAGTACAACCTACCTAAGTTATGGCGTATAGCAAAAGATGAATTGAAGCTTACTACTGTGCTGCACAAAAATAGTGGTGGTAAACCATTGTCTAAAAGTGGTGTTTATCGGGTTTTAACAAATCCTTTCTATTATGGATGGTTTGAATATCCTAAAAAGAGCGGAGATTGGTATAAGGGAAGCCATGAGCCAATGATTACCAAGGCCGAGTTCGACAAAGTACAAAGCTTACTTGGCCGTACAAGTATATCTAGACCGAAGCACCACCGATTTGCCTTTACTGGTTTAATGAAGTGCGGCAGCTGCGGTTGTAGTGTTACTGCCGAGGCAAAGCAGAAACGCTCTAAAAACGGCAATATCCGTACTTACGTATACTATCGCTGTACAAAAAAGAAGGTAAATATTAAATGCAGGGAGCCATTTATAGAGGTAAAAAACCTAAAGATAGAAATCGAAGACAAACTTTGGGATATAAAGATTGCTGAACGCTTCAGAGATTGGGCTGTTAAATACCTTCATGAAATCAGAAAAGTAGAAGCACAAGGCCACCAGATTGCTTTAGAGATAAAACAAAAGGAATTGGCAGAAATAGATAAGCACTTAATGTCCCTTACGCTTAATTTTACTGCACCTACCAACCAAAACCGGGAGCTAATATCCGAACAAGCCTATCAGTCTCTAAGAACAGATTTGTTAAAGCAGAAAGACCAATTAGAACAAGATCTTAACAAACAAGGAGATGAGCTAGAAAAGTGGATTGAACTTACTGAACGCACCTTTAATTTTGCTTGTTACGCTTCAAATTGGTTTGAAGAAGGAGATGAAGAAGCCAAAAAAGCCATATTGGCTTGTTTAGGCTCGAACCTGTTCATAAGTGGCAAAAAGCTTAATGTTTCCTTACATCCTTATATTCTAAAGTGCATAGAAAGCAAAAATACTAATAGCGATGAAAACGGACACGCTCGAACCGAAGAAAATGCTTTAGATAAAAGGAAAAACAGGGATTTAGACCCTGTTTATTCTACATGGCGGGGCACAGTACACGATGTTATAGCCCTCTATAAGGATATGTGGCTTAAGAAACAGCCATATCCATATATTTATAGCCCAAACAAAAAGCATCAACAGTAAAAGCACATTCATAACGGTTTGAACCTTGAAGTTAATTGACGAAGGCAATTGTGCGGCAAACAGTTGCACAATTTGTAAGTTGGTTTTAGTGCTGTGATAGTATTTTCAAAAGACAATAAGTTCTTATAAAGAATGTGCACAAATAACTCCCCAGCTAGATTCAAACCAGCAGTTAAGGTAATACGCTGGTTTCCTCCTGTATAGTTCTTCTCAATTAAGCATAACAATATTCCTGGCTACTATAAGTGAGAAAAAATAGACCAGCTAAACATATTGGTAAGCATATAAGTTTGCCATTACACTGACTTTCTTCTTAGGTAAAACAAAATAACAAAACTTAATAACTGGCTTTATAATTTCGTTCGATTACCAAATTATTGAACTTATTTTTAGTAGTTTATAATCATCAATAGATGAAGCTTTGCTAAGAGTATCTGGTTTATATTTATATGTTGTTTTCAAGACGTAGCCAAGCCTAAGATGTTTTGATTGCAACCAACTTTCCAACCAGTCCTTGTTTGCCTGGGCATATTGACCATGGGGTATAAACTTATCTGCTGGGTACCTTTCTTTTAAGCCTTCAAGCCAGTCATAGAAGTATAAATATCTTTCTCCACCAAACTCGTACACCCATCGGTTGGTGTCTGATTTTAGTAATAAACCTTCCGCTAAATTTTTATTTGCTATCCAAGCTGAATTATAGGCGCGAAAGTATTGCCATATCTTAATACTCAAAGAGGCTGTTCTT
>CAZHXL010000040.1:8592-8971 GCA_964536575.1 uncultured Clostridia bacterium
CATTTATAATTAATTGGCTCGTATGACTCTTGACTGTCCAAAAAGTTAAATGGCTGTTTAGCCTCAGATGATAAAAGAAGGGTTGTAGGGTTATTTAATACAAACTCAGCTACTTTTTTTGCAGTAGGTACTTTTGATCCCAAAACTTCATAGCCAAATCCCACAAGCGAAAATGAGTAAATGGGATCCTCCTGTTCCCATCCTGCTGCTGGTTTAATAGCCCCCTCAGCAGCAAGCAGGATCGTATTTCCTTCTGGTTCGGTAAGCGTATATATGGGTACTTTCACGCCAACTTGTAAAAATTTGGACTTGTCTAAAACTTGGCCATTAACCTCTGACATCCGTGGCCACCAAAGTGGGGAGCGAGTAGGAGAAATTC
>CAZHXL010000040.1:8981-18216 GCA_964536575.1 uncultured Clostridia bacterium
TAATATCCGCAAGAAAGCGGAGCGGTAGGCCTCGCTCACTTTTGTCGACATTCCGGATAAAAGGCTGTCATGTTCATTTCTACTATAGAAATCAGCTGCCTTTGAATCAAAAGTTATGCTGTGTTCCTTCGCTATACCTTCTGCCGTGAATGTCCATTGTTGAAGAAATGGCAGTCCTGTTTGTTCCTCAATCTCAACCGCCCTGGTATAGTAAATTGGGGCTAAGAAGGTTTTAATATATTTACGAAAGAAGCTATCTACTGCGTATGATGGTTGACCAGCTTGAATAGATTTATATTCAGGCAAAACTCTGTCCTCAACTGTAGTACTTTTAAGTCGTGCAAGTTCAGAAATTAATTTTTCTATTACTACTGAATTTACTTTAATGGCTGCAATAATATCGTTGAGATTAATATGATCGAGAGGGTTATTTGCAAATTCAAAAGCCTTAATAAAAGGTAAAAGTGCTATTGCAACAACTGTTTCCATTGATTGTTTTTGTATCCATTGTAGTAATCTTTTAGTTATGGATTCTTTTTTAGCAGAGCAAGCAATGAGATGCCCTAAAGCAGATGCTGCTCGCTCTCTTACTAATGGGCTAGGCCATACTAGTCTTTGTATAAGTACGTCTAATTCGTCGATATCTATGCAGCTATCTGAAAACCAAGAAGGGGTAGGTAAAGGTGTATCTCCCATTAAGCTTTCAGCAAAGGTAATACTTGCCTCAATAATTGTTGCGATAGCTTCTTTGTTATTAAATAGATAGAAAAACTCTACAGCACGAACAATTGGCATAAAGTAACTTTGTTGAATTATGCCATCTACACTATAGAAAATACTCTTTTTGAAAAACTCATTATAGCGTCTGGAATATTTTCTCTTTAAATATGCCCACCGATCTTCGGCTTTTTTCTTATCTGTCCAATATCTATGCCAACCGTGATCATTAGCCTGTGCGTGACACAGAAATTCAAAAGCGTTGACCTCGTCAAATTCATAAGCTAATGGGTAAGCAATGTCTAGTAATTCTCCAGATATATGTCTTATACCGATTATCTCAATCAGTGCTTTTAGTGTTTTGTAAACCTCTAATCTATCCCCATACTCAAGCCAATGGCTGGCCCATCCTATTAAGTACTTATCAGCGTCCCATTTGGTCTCAAACTTATCTAGATAGTTTATAATTTCATTTACTAACACTAAAGAATAATCTGGAACATCCTTATCTTTAGGGGTATAAGATGATTCTCGCTCAAGTGGATAATTAATTTTTCCTAAATATGTCTCTATGTTAGCAAGGGCAGTCTCCCAAATTGGGTCAGTATTAGACCGTTGTTTTAATTCTTTAAATGACCTAGCGTCTAATGCAGTTGTAGCTAAGGCTTTTTGTGTGTCATCTACCAAGCTTAAGGATGTTATTACGCTTTTAAAAATTCTTTCTGAAGTGTAAAGGCGCTCATCATCTGCTTTTGTATAATAGTTTCGATAAAGTAATTGTGGGTTATGTCTTGCTAATGTGTCTGCTAGTTCAAAAGGCAAGTGGCTAGTTTCGTCACCATCAGTAAATTTCTTAATATTCTCGACAATAGGAGCAATTCGTCTAACCCAACTTTCTACTGTGCTGGGTTCTATATTAGCTCTGAGGCTTACCTCAATAGCATCTAACACCTCACTAAGATAGAGATCTTTATGGTATCCATACCCAAGCAAATTATTTGCGGCCAGCATGAGCAGGTCTGTAACGTTCGAGTGGTCATCATGTATGCGAGATAATTTCGCAAGCTTTGCATAATCTCTGCTTCTTTCTGGGAAGTAGTTAATTGAAAATTTGATATTCTCTTTCCATTTGTGTAAAAACTGATGGTAGGCTTCTTCTGAAAGTAAGGGTTCTTCTATTTCAAGCAGTACCTCGATAAGGTCCTCTTCAGAAAAAAATTCTTGGGAGCATATACTTGATAGATGGTCTGGGGTAATAAATAAATCGTCCCCAAAATTCTTCTTTAACGAAATCAGGGTCTTAAATACATAAACAAAAGAGGCTTTTAAACTTCGCTGGTAGGCTAACTGGTCTCGATCGTCCGGCCACTTGAGTAATTTTAGTGTAGTAAATGGGATAAATAAATCACTGTATTCTATTTTTGCTTTAGTTTTAATTTTTTCCGCAATTTTTATTGCGACTTCAAAAATTTTGCTTGTTGCCATTATAGGCCATTGGTCAGGAGCATTTTCTATCCACAGCTGGAGCTTCTCACTCTGGTTGTTAAAGCAATAAAGGATACCTATAAGAAAATATTGGGAAAATAACTCAGTCCATTTATATTCTACGTTTGAATCAAACTCTGAAATTTTTAATGGAAATTCTTCATAAGAAGGAAGTTGTGGTATAGAATCAATATTCTCTCCTTTTAAGTGTAAATATATCTTACACAGAGGAGTAGAAATACCTGTTTTCTTAATAGCTTCCAGAAAGTCGTTACTCGAATTTTCTAAATCAGACTTTATACATGACTCTATAACCCCTCTCTTATGTTTTAGTGGCAGTTTTAGGTTTAATAATTCTTTCACCTTGTAGTTTTGGCCTAACTTTAGCAAGGATTCTGAATATACTTCAATAAAGTTTGATGCCCATTCTAAACCAGAAAATTGTTGAATATATTCATATACATTTTTGACATTATGCTGCCTATTGTACGGAAGAATTCTAAGTGTTGCGCCATAAAGTTTAGGCGTTTGTGTGTCTGGAGAGATATTTCGGTGACGTTTATTAAGCTGTCTTTCTTGAAGTGCTTGGATGATATTATGAATACTTTCTATGTCACCACAACTATCTGCAATATCCGCAAGCACTCCAAGTGCTTGAGTGGGGATATTAGTAAGATCAAGTTCGTTTAAGGTTTGGGGGTTATGAAATAGAGCCTCTTCCCATATTAAATCTGAGGCTTCTTCAATGTATTCAAATGTATGTAAATAATAGTTATGCAAATAAGATAACTCAAGTATTTTAGCTAAATTGTTACTTTCAAATGCAGCTTGTGTAGCAAGCTGCATTTGTGAGGTAATCTGATCAGGATTTCGAGGATGGCAAATAGCATCAACGAGCCAAGCTTTATTTATAGCTAAAATAGGTGCTTTATTTCCAAGTTCATATTCAATTTTTCTTAACTCCGCCCACTTTAGATCTTCAAAACCAGTACTTTCTAACCATCGTCTAATATTTTGCTTTAGCACGATTTGTTGTTGCTCAAATTCTGTTTGTCTTTTTAAAAAAAGTTCAAAGCTATTGTGATATACAGCTAGCCTTCCCCTATTATTTTCAACAATTAGATGTGCAATAGCATTGTAACTCTGGCTTACGTCAGATGGTTCGTATTGGAAAAATGAAACACAACTAAATAACTGGTCTTTTCTAAAGTTAAAGTTAACACTAGCGATAGTAAGAAGTATAGTTTTTGCTCTATTGTCTAGTTGTCGCCATAGAGTTGTGTAATAAGCTGCGATATCTCCTGAATAAGGAAGAAGATCAACGCAGTCAAACTTAGTAACTGGTTTACCACCAATCGTATTTTTAAGCTGTTGTAGTGTATATCGTAAATGTAAAGGGTTCCCTTGTGTAAGAGAAAATAGAGTGTCGATCAATTCTGCAAAAGTGGACTCATGTTCCGGCAAATGAAGTCGAGCAAGGTTTTTCTTTACAATCTCGGCAGTATCTCGTTTAGAAAGTCCTTGTATTTCAACCCACTCATTTTCTGGACATTTGTCATAAACTGCCTGAGGCAGATGTTGTTTAGCAACTAATTGCATGCCAAGTACAATCCATAAACCGGGTTGCGGAAAGCAAATATTTCGTAAAAACGCCTCTAGCTCTTTGGCGTCGCTATAACGTAAAACATGATCAAGACCATCTATAATAAAAATAAGGCATTGATTATTACTGTGAAGTTTGGTTGCTAACTGCCCGATAAATTCGCGTAATTGAACATTTTGAGAGTTTTTATTTGCTAGGTCATCAAGCAATTCGCTATGTTCTTTTATTTGGGCCTTTACAGCTTCTATAACTCGCTCTGCTATTAATCTTTCTTGAGGTCGGGGATCATCTGGTGAGATATGATAATGGTGTCGAATCGCAATAATTTGTTCTTTTTCTAATAATTTTACTAAATTTGATAAATATACACTTTTACCACTTCCTGGAGTGCCGTAGATTACTTTTATTCCTCCTTCGGGTTTATGGAGATCTTTTAGGATTTTTTTGTGGCGTTCAGGATCAAATATTATAAAGTCTTCTGGGATGTGAAATTCTTCAGGCAGGGGCCTTGGCTCATCAAACTCGCACCATTGTCTAACACTATTCAAAGTTACTCGGTTAGGGTGCGGTTGGCGACAGCCCTTCTGAATTTGCAGTATTAAATTATCTACTCCACCTTTAGTAGCGCTAAGTTCTTTATAAAAATAAGCTCTTACTTTCTGTTCAAAGGCGTAAATATCCTTTCCATCAAAACGGAACTCAAATTCTCTAAAGAACTTCCTAGCTGCAGTTTCATCTGCAAAGAGTAACTGCCTAATCTTGTTGAATATATCAGGAAGGTTTTGCGCTAATAGATCTATATCGAGTTTACCTTGAATTAAGTAAGTTGCTACTTCTGGGGCTGGGGAACCATTAGTGATAAAAGCTGCTATTTTTATTTTGTCATTCAGTTCTGGCCTAGAGAAAGATTCATACCATTTAAGAATTAGTGACTGCTTTGCATCGGGTAGCTTTTCGAGAAAATCATCCCAAGTCCATAAATTGGCTGTATTTTGTCGGTGTTTAATCTGATAGAGTTCGTATTTATTTTCTGTATCACGAATAAGAATATCATCAAGGTAAAAATAACCAGAATTAATCTCATCTGGAGAAGTCTCAAAATTTATCCACTCATAGCTGTTTGGGGTGTTCAACCAATCTCCACAAAATTTTAATACCCACAAATCCTGGTAGTCAAAACCACTTCTAAGAGGGCTAGTTCTATTTCTTCCACTCATAAGTTATTCTACACATCCAAAAATGACATAAAGGAGTTTGTAATACTTATCACATTAATTTAATGGTTTTAACTTTCTAATTTCAATTATATTTTCCGTAGACTCAAAACTGACAGGTACCCCATATACTAGACACAGGAGTCTGGATTGCCTAAGCTGAAAGAAAGAAAAATATCTATGGCACAGCAACCAGTAGCAAATGAAATTAAACAAGAGATCCTTAACAAAATTAAAAATGAAGGATTACTGGTAAAAGACGCTAGTACTCAATATGGTGTCCACCACAAAACAATTTATGGCTGGCTTATGGGCAGTGGAGGCATCACCCAAGAAACCCTGGAAATCAGACGACTTCGTAAAGAAAACAAGGATCTAACAGCCATCATTGGTGCTCTGACCATTGTGAACGAAAAGCAAAAAAGGGGCCTCATGCCAGAACCATGGTAAAACAAATAGCCCTAACTCAAGGTCAGGACACTACCACCAAACAGGCTATGGCTCAAAAGTTAGGAGTAGCCAGAAGTACACTCTACTACCAACCTAAACTAAAAAGTAAAGATCAATTATTAAAAGAACAGATTAAGGGAGTTTGGAAAACCTTTCCAGCCTATGGCCACAAACGATTAGCTCTAGCACTGAAAGTCAACAAAAAAAGAATGTGCAGAGTCATGAAACTGTTTGGTCTTAAGCCTCCCAGAAGACGAAGTCAAAAGCCAGTTAAACCAGAGGATATTGGTAAACCAGAGATTTACATCCCTAACTTGCTCCTAGATGAGAACCGTAAACCAATCGTCGTTACCAAACCAGACTTTGCCTGGAGCCAGGATTTTACCTACCTGAATTTCAATGGTAAGTGGCACTATGTAGCAACTGTCATTGACCTCTACACCAGAGAAATCTGAATACAAGTCTGATGACTACCTGAAAATCATAATCCAAAACGGTATACTCCTGTCTTACAGCAGGAAAGCCAGTCCCTGGCAGAATGGGTTTCAGGAAAGTTTTTACAACAACTTTAAACTGGATTTAGGTTCTACGACCCAATACGATATCGTGGGCGAACTCATCGCCGCTGTTTACAAAACTGTTTACGTCTACAACCATTACCGGATTCACACCACACTCAAAATGTCACCAAAACAATTTTATCAATTATACCAAAGTAACCAAGCCAGCGTTCAGACAACAGTGTCCGATGAAATGGGTACTTGACAGAGCACGTTCATGGTTTTGTTAGAGTTATGGCAAATAGCCCAAAAGAAGCCGAACTAAAAGCAGAAGAAGCTGTTATGAATGGTGAAGCAATTTGGAATAATAGCAGCATAGAAACTCATGGTTTAGCTAATTAAACCACCTCTGAACTAAAAGCTTAATGGCGGACATAAATATACAATGCCCTTATTCTTAAAATCCAAATATTACTTAGTTGATAAAAGAATATCCTATCAACAGCTTGCAGAAACTACTGAAACCTTGGTTCTGAATACAAAGTAATTTTGCCATTTTTCAAAACAAAAAAATATAATTTTTATTGCCATACTCAATATAACTCATTGGAGTATAAAAAGTTAACCTATTCTATTATCTCTAGTAACTTTTGATATGTATTTGACATATTAAAAGTTAAACCTTAAACTTTTAATATGATTAAACTATATTAAAAGTTACTTTTATGAAAAACACAACTTTTAAATCAGGGATCTATAAACAGCAGTACGGGTATAAGAGTTTTGCGCCGTCACTAGTTAATCGTTCATTTACCTGGACGGATACTAAAATTAATGTGCTACTTGAAGAGGCAAATAGATATTTGGGGCAGCTTGATGCGTATTCCACACTTGTGCCGGATGTTGATTTCTTCATTCGTATGCATATCCTCAAAGAAGCCACTACTTCCAGCCGTATTGAAGGCACCAAGACCAATATGGATGAAGCTTTACTTCCTGCTGAGGAAATAGCTCCAGAAAAGCGCGATGACTGGGCTGAAGTGCAAAACTATACTCAAGCAATGAATACTGCCATTGTAGCCTTAGAAAAGCTCCCTCTATCAATGCGCTTAATTAAAGATACCCATAAGATCTTGCTATCTGGTGTTCGGGGAGAACATAAATTGCCAGGAGAAATCCGCAGAAGCCAGAACTGGATAGGTGGTTCTAGTTTGAAGGATGCAGTTTTTATCCCACCATCACATGAAGATTTACCAGAATTACTTACTGATCTAGAAAAGTTTTGGCATAACGAAGAACTAGATATTCCTCACTTAATCCGTATTGCCATTAGTCATTACCAATTTGAAACAATCCATCCATTCTTAGATGGCAATGGGCGTACTGGCAGACTTATGATTACATTGTACTTAGTAGAAAAAGGATTACTCAAAAAGCCAACCTTGTACCTCTCAGATTTCTTTGAGCGTAACAAAGGATCTTACTACGATGCCCTCACTCGCGTTCGTATCTCTCATGATATCGAACACTGGATTAAGTTCTTTTTAGTTGGTGTTTCTGAGACATCGGCTAATAGTAAACAGACCTTTGAAAATATCATCACACTTCGCCATCACTCTGAACAAAATATTATGACCTTGGGTAAACGTGCAAAAGTTGGGCAACAACTTCTGTTGCAGTTGTTTTCTCAGCCAATTATGGAAATTAATCATGTAGCAGAGAGACTCAACATTACCTTTCCTTCGGCTAGTAGTTTGGTTAAACAGTTTGTAGATATTGGAATATTGCAGGAAACCACGGGTCTCAAGAAAAACCGGATGTTTGTTTTTCAAGATTACTTGCAACTATTTTCTGAACAGGCACAAGCTAACAAGAAACGTACTAAAGGTGGTACTAAAAATAAAACCCCCTAAATGGAGTTTTTGCCTTTGACGGTCAATACTAAAATTTATGTTGTAAGACAAAAAAATTGTGATGAAACATATAATACTGCACAGAGATTAGCTGGCTTAAGAAAGCTTCTCAATAAAATATTTGAGATAAATAAATACCCTCTTTTTTCCTCAAACTCCCTTACGATTTTTCCTGTTAAGCCAAAGTAGATTTTACTGTTACTTCAGATGCAGTCAAGCTAGCCTGACCAAGAATATAAATAGAAAATCTGGTATGATAAATTAGGGGATGTACTTAGTTAAAATATAGGTAGTTTACTTAAGTTATATACTAAGGCTAAATGGATAACTATACCATCTCTTGTATCTTAAGTATTTATGTTGCGGAGATACGCACAAATCCTCGAAAAATTCTTAACATGTGCAGATGGCACACATAGAAAAAGAAGAAAAAAGTTACACATTAGATGGAAGTTCAACTGTAGAAATACTAGAAATGATAATAGCATTTTTGATAGCAAATTTCTTAGTGCAGGAAAATATATTATTAAATTGAGCAGCTTTTACCTAAATCTATTCAGGTTGTTACTTCTAAAGGTTTTGAGCTTAGGATTGCTCTTTTTGTTATTACTTTTGCTTTCAATTACTCTCTTTAGCTAACAACTTGTAAACTTAATGTCCAAACATATATTTATGGCAGATAAAAGTATTAATGAGCAATATTTTAATACTGCGGTTATTATAGCTAACAGACTATCTATTATAAGATCTATAGAAATGATCAATTTAATAGGTTCTGTTGCAAACGGGAATTCTGATAAATATTCTGATATTGATTTATTAGTTTTTTATAAACAGAAGCCTACTAACAGCCAATTGCAAAAAGCCCTTCAAGTTTTAGTAATTAATAAATTCCAATTGAATGGCAATAAGTTCCATATTCACCTGTGTATTAATAATACACACATAACTTTACTGTTCATTCCTTTCAATTACATAAAAAAGTTAGTTTTTAGATATCCATGTATTTCTTATGAAGAATACAAGGATCTTTTCACTTATTTTGTTCAAGCCTATCTATTATTTGGTGATAAGAAATTATTTTTATCCTGGAAAAGAAAAACAAAAACTATTCCCAAGTTTATAAAAAAAGATGTTATATTAAATTGCTTTGCCTCTTTAAATTTCTGGTTCTCACAATCAAATCTACTCTTTCAAGCCAAGCGAAAAGATTGGCTGTTTGTTTATAGAGTAATTCATATTGGCATTGAATATATACTCACAGTAATTTACCTTATAAATAATCAAGTATTTATAAACTCTAAACGCGCTAAACTAAGAATTATAAAAATGAAAAAGAAACCTTCCAGTATT
>CAZHXL010000040.1:18226-18865 GCA_964536575.1 uncultured Clostridia bacterium
CCAGTATTTCATTAAAGTTGGAAAAATTGATTAAAATGGAAAATAGCTATTTTAATATAAAAAGAAAAGTAAAGATTGTTAACGAGATAATTACAGATCTAAAAATTATTGCAAATTTATAAACAAACCTACGTTAAGTAAATCTGGCGAGTACCTGCTGCGTTTATAGGCTTTATACCATAGACTATATCAAAAAACATATTCTCATGTTCTCAGGTACCTGAAATGAGTCAATATTATTTTACCTCACTTTTTCGTCTAGACATCGAACGTGGCATTGCACAAACTGGCAGATTTTGCTGCTTGGTGAGAAATTATGAGCGATTGGTTGAAGACACTTGCGAGACTTCGTTTTTAGCCTTTGCTCTCATAACGCTCAATTGTTGCTTTGCTCTTCTCGTTTAAAATCCATAACATGCTCTATAGGGGATCAGCATGAAAATATTAGTTTTCTCTATGGGACCGATTTTTCGTGATTACGTTCATGGTGGGTCACAAAAGATTCTTAGGCAAGTTGTAAAGCACTTAGGCCAAATGGGCCACAGTGTAACTGTGTTTTGCACATCACGTTCAGATAATAATGAACCTTTCAGTATTAGTCCGAACGTTATTGTTTCACCCACATTATGTTTTAAAGAA
>CAZHXL010000040.1:18875-21033 GCA_964536575.1 uncultured Clostridia bacterium
AGCCTTATTACACAGCTCCATATAATTTGGCAAATATTATAGTAGATCTTAGGCGCGCTATTGAATATGCTGATGTTCTATACGTTCATGACGGAGAACTATTATATCATTTTTTATATAAAGATATACCAACAGTAATTTCACTTCGTGATTTTGTTTATCCTGATACCTTGATAGGGGGGTTGTCATTCCAGCGAGACTTACTTATTTTGAATTCACAATATGTTGCTAGTTGTGTAACGGATGTATTTTCGCATTTTAGACCAAGTATAAATGAGCGTATTAGACTTATTCCAAACGGCTTTGATCTTAATCATTTTCGCCCCTCCCAACCTAGAAATATTCATAGTATTGTCCCAATACAACCTGATACCATTCCGATACTTTATCCCCATCGACCAGATCCGCACAAAGGTATATATGAATCCTTAGAAGTTATATCCAAACTGTACACTCGACTTGGAAAAAGAGGAGAGCAATTACGATTACTAGTACCAATATGGATAGATAATAAAATTGCTGATGGAAGCAACCATATTTATCAAACTATTTACGAAGAGGTACATAAAAGAGCTGTTGAACTCAAAATCGCAAATCTTATTGTATATCATCCGTGGGTAAGCTACGAAATGATGCCAGAGTATTATTCTCTAGGCAAAACAACGCTTTGTATAGGAAACTTTGTTGAAGCTTTTAGCAATACTTGTATCGAATCTGTGGCTTGTGGCACTCCCTGTATTGTTTCCCGTGTTGCATCTCATCGTAATATACTTCCTGAAAAATTGATTTCTAAAATTGACTACGGAGATATTGATCAAGCAACGAATGCACTTGAAGAAGCGATTAATAACGAACTGTGCACAGAGGAGGTAAGAGATTTTATCGGAAGTGCCTACTCCTACGAACATATGTTAATCAAGTATGAACACATTCTCACAAACGCTCGTATTCTCCCTTCTCTTTCAGAGACTTATACTAAGCCTCTGTGTAGTGACGATTTTATAAGATTACCTTCATGGTCCTGGTATAAAAATAATCGATGTTATAACGACTATAAATATGGCTACGAAAATAGCAGTTTACTTTTACGCCTACTTAATGAATTTACCTTACCCATTACTGTTTACGAACTTTTGAAGGCAGGATATAATATAAAGGATCTCGAAAATTTGATACACAGTGGTTCACTTATAAAAGTAAAATCTACTATTGATAAAGGATAAGATGCTTTTTCGTTGGTCGATTTGGGGGGAAAAAAAACAAAATCTAGAAATGCTATTATATAGCATCAGTAGTTTTAGAATATATTTTGGCAATTCTGCTAGATATGTTGTTTATACAGATGAGCCTTCGGAGGTTAGTAACAGACTTGGCTGTACAACAGAAGTATATAGTTATAATACTCATTCATCTCGATGCTTTGATATTTCATCTATAGCAACTTGGCGGAAGTGGTGCCCTGTTGTACGCCTAGTTCCCGGAAAGATAGAATTTTATGTTGACTCAGATATTTTTATTGTTGGTCAACCTAATGAAATTCTTGGTTTTTGTGCTGGCGTATCTGGTAATCGGTTTATGACTATGCAAGAATCAATAGCTGCACGATGGTGTTTTGGAAGATTCGATTCTAGAGTATCTATATGTTCACCTCCAATTAATGCGGGATTAATTGGGCAACAACCCCAAGCTGATCTTACCTTTAACTTATTAAATGAATTTAGATGGTGGCAGGAAAATATTACCCCTGAAGAAGCAACTTTTCATGATGAGCAGGGAGCTGTAGTTGCTGCGCTATTCCCATATATAACCGAAGGCCTAGTAGACTTATTATCTACTGAACGTTATCGAATTGTAAGTCCAAGATCCAACTCAGATCTGAATGAATTGAGCAATGTGGCTCTGATACATACAACTTATCCAGATCATCCAGGTTTTCATAAATTTCGGACACTGCTAGATATGCACAATAAAAATTTGTAAATTATTTCTATATTCTTAGGAGATAAATATGAAAGTTTGTGCAATTATGGTTGTTAGGGATGAGGCAACTCTTATTGAACGCAATATAAATTACCATCTTGAGTTAGGGTTTGATCATATTTTTATTTTAGATCACCATTCTTTAGATGAGACTTATGAAATACTTAACCGTATCCGT
>CAZHXL010000040.1:21043-31581 GCA_964536575.1 uncultured Clostridia bacterium
GTATTGCCCGAAATAACAGGATTACAATTTTTCGTGAACAAAACCCAATATTTGATCATGAAAAATATGCAAACCAATTATTAAACCATGCACTTAAAGAAATTAACCCAGATTGGATATTTCACCTTGACGCAGATGAGTTTTTAGGAGTAGGAACACCTGTCCACCGCTTTCTTTCAAAAATTAGTGCATTAGGTATCAGCTACGCAACTATAAAGTGGCTCAACGCTCTTCATGATTTAGAAAACCAGTTACCATTGTCTGATCCATTAAATGCGACATATTTCTATGAACCCTGGCCTGAAAGAAATTGGCAACACGAGGGACATTTTCGTAAGGCTTTTTGCTTATCTCATGACAATATGTCCGTTGTAGCTGGTGGTCATTTTTATCGGTGGCAATGCAATCCACAATTTTTCAGCCCAATAAATAATAGACCTACTGAACTAACACTTGGCGATGCGAAACTTTATCATTATGAAACTCGGGGTAATGTGCCGGGACTTATAAAAAAGTGGCGCAATCTTGCCTTTTATATTGTTGAGCCAAATGCCCCAGAGAATGCTCCATGGAAAGAAAAGATTACATACATTCTGAAACTTTTATTAGATTATGAGAATTATCCAGAAATAATCGAAAGTATGTGGTTCCGAGAACCACGTACTTTTTGGGGAACATCTATTCCATCTGATCGGATATACTATGATAGAACTATTTACGATTGGAATTTAAAATGGGGAACTGCTATTTGAAAAGGTTAGGTATTTGTGCCAAAAGATAATATATTACATATTGGTGTAGATGAGAATTGTTCTTGGGAACTCCTTTGTGAAGCCACTGTTTTATTAAGTGAGGTTACTAAAATTAAAACAGCGCCTACTACTATTTGGTATTTGCCTATAGGGTGGGCTGAAAGGCTTCGCCAAAGTCTTTATGAGGTAATAGCTCAACTCGAACAAAAAGCAACCACTAGCTTTATAGAGAAAAACTTCCCCAATGAGTATTTATTTTCCCATATTTCAGAAGCCCACATGACTCTAGGTCATAGTTTACTTGAACACCAGAAGCAATTGGAAGTATTAAGTCAACTTATTGGTAATGAGGATATGGGTTGCCAAACTTTAATTTCAGAACTTTTTGCTAATAAGAGATCACTATCTGTACTCAAGAATCGCCATAAAGATCGAAGATGCTTTATCATTGGCAATGGGCCAAGCCTGAAACAAACAGATTTACGTCGATTAAGAAAAGAAATTACATTTGGATGTAATGCTATCTTTTTAATTGAGGAACTGTACCCATTTAAACCAACTTATTATGTCATTGAGGATCGACTTATAGCAGAGGATCGTGCAGAGGAAATAAATTCGTTCAATGGATCAGTTAAACTGTATCCTTGGGACCAAAGATGCCGCTTAAATGGTAATGCGTATTATCCTTTAGTCCGTACATATGAACCATACCCACAGTTCTCTGATGATATAAGCTGTGCTGTTTATACAGGATGGACAGTAACATACATATCGCTTCAACTTGCTTGGTATATGGGCATACGGGATATTTATTTAGTAGGAGTGGATGGTACTTACGTCTCTTTATCTAATCCTGATGATAATTGTGTTATTACTTCTACTACGAAGGATCATAACCATTTCCACCCAGACTATTATGGCCCCGGGCGTCGGTGGCATAGACCTCAACCTGAACGAATAAAGGCAGCATATGAGTGCGCTGCTAGTTTCGCATTACGGAACAATGGAAGAATACAAAATGCAACTAGAGGAGGACAACTTAATATTTTTCCACGCGTCGATTATGATGTAGTGACGAATAATTTGGTTTAAGGATTACTGTATGATTGATTGTTTAGCTGTGATACCAGCAAAAAAAACTAGCCATAGAGTACCAGCAAAAAATTTACGATCGTTTTGGAATGGAATGTCGCTTTTGGAAATCAAGATTAGGGTGCTCAAACAATGTAATTTTATTAAACAAATTATTGTTTCTTCAGATGATGAAAAAGCTTTAGCTCTTGCTAAGTCGCTTGGTGCTTATGCTCGTCTTCGTTCATCTGATCTTTGTAATGATTTTGTAAACCTCAAAGAATTATTTCAAGAGGTGTTGGCAGAATTTGATTCTAATTTAATATATTGGGCACATCCAACATCACCATTTGTAAAACCAGTTACAATTGACAAAGCGATTGAATTGGCGAAAAACAATACAAGTAATTGTATTATTGGAGTAGAACACCTTCAAGAATTTTTATGGAGCGAGGAAGGCCCTATTAACTATGATCCTAAAATACAACCGAGAAGTCAGGAACTTCCTCCTTTATACAGAATAACAGGAGGCATCCACATTGCTGTAGCACATCGCTTTATTGAAGAAGGTTCTCTAGCTTTTAACCCATTAATGTTCTTTAATATGTCTAAAATTGAAAGCCTCGATATCAATACAGAGGATGACTGGGAATTGTGCGTAGCACTTTCAAATGCTGCAATGCCTTCTTTCATAATATGACAACATTCTCTACCGATAATAGAAAAAGTGTTTGTTTAGTGCGAAAAGGGCATATGGGGGATGTCATTCTTACTGAACCAATAGCAAGGGCTTTGCGAACAACATATAACCGAGTCGTCCTATGTACTGATTATTTACAGATTGCTAGGTTGCTTGACTCTTATGATGAAATATTGCCATATGCGAGATATGTATTTAATGAATTAAGTGAATTTAGCAAAGTTATTGTATTATCTTATGAGTTATACCCAGGCTGTCACTATATTGATGGCTACGCTCAGTCGGCGCAAGTTAGGCTAAAAACTAGGCTACCTCAGATAGTTGGAAGTACAAAACGTTTTATTAGAGAACAATATGGTCTGATAGCCCCAGATGTAAGTAACTGGATTCAAAATATGCGTCAATGGTCTTATTCACGCTACGCAACACTACAGCATCTGCTAGAAATAAAACTCGGATTTCCTTTTATCATGCTAAGCCCATCACACTCATTTGAGGAAATGATTTCTTTGATTGAACATACATCTTGCTTCATTGGAAATGATTCTGGACCAGCAATTCTTGCTCAATGCTTTAGCCGCCGTGCATTTGTCATATTTGGTGCTACTAGCCCAACTTCTGTTCTATTTCATCCCTTAACTACAAGTATTACAATTGATGTAGGCTGTAATGGTTGTAAACATTTTACTAGATATACTAATATTGAATGCGCTACACCTATTTGTCTTCAGGCATTAACTGTGGATATTGTCTTAAAAAGAATCTTAGGAACATTTAATCCTTTGCAAGTGATCTGAAACGATTGGAGAAACTGATTTTACTGGTTAGGTTGCGGCAGTCCTTCTTTCTCTTTTTCATTAGAAACTCTTTTGCTTTTTGCACCATTGATTTTAGTAGATTGCCAAAAGTTGCTAGCTATACATTTTATCTCATGTCTAGAAATATTGCTTTCTGGCAACAGTTCCTACTCATCCTTAGTAGACCTCTTGCAAAAATCATTGGAATTTATTGATAAATAAAGGTTTATCAAGTACAAAATGCTATTTATGCAACAGGTTTACCGATTGAAGGATTATTGGATACACCAACTTTAATAATACCACCAAATGGAATAGTGTATTCCTCACAAACAGTCTCTATCCATTAACCTTTTCTTATAACTACCATCACTATTTTTGATATAGTTTTTTGCCATATAAAAGTATCTCCAAAAATAAAATTAAACTTAAGCCTTAAAACTTAAGTTGGGTTTATATAAAAACTTGGATAACCTCCAAGTCACCACTAGTGTTAAGAGAGAATGTAATAAGTGGTTAAATTTTTACTTAGGCACCTCTGCACAAGTCATAGGTGCAGCATTTGCAGAAAGGACATGAATGTCCCATTTCCCCTTCTTCTTTTGAGCAGACATGCTATAACTGCTACCGTCTGACCACTCACTCCAAGTTTTCCTGGTTGATGAATAGCTACTACGTAATTTCCAGTTAACTTGGACACGGCCTTTCCATTCAATACCATTAAGCTTTTCTGCTTCGCTGATCGGATTCACTCTGTCTATATACGAAATACGGGTACAGCCGAAGTAAGCACCAAAATAGGACATAACCCTGTAGTTTTACTAATATAATGGCTAATTGTTGAGCCTGGACAAAAACTAAAGTTTTTTGCCATCTGTTTTTGTTAAAAATTATTATTGAAAATAAAAGACTTATAGTAACCAAATTTAACAGGTTTTTGACCAGTCGTAAGTATACCAGTTATGTTTTAGCTAACTTTTTGCTTTTAGCTTGATATTTTAGCTATAGGCCTAATTAAAGGGAAGCTGTGATAGGGCACCACAAGCAAAAAGTAACTTAAGTAAAGTAATCGTTCCTTTTCTTTACCTTTATAAACCTGATCAGGATTTTATTTGTTTTCAATAACTTAGCTAGTAAAGAAATCTGGTAAAGAAATCAAAGTAAAGTTATTTTTAGCTTAAGCGAGTTTCTTTACCAAAATTGCCAGCAATTTGAAATTACTGTAATAACTTATTTATCAGTTATTTAATTCCTTGTCGTGCTTTATCACAGCTTCCCTTTAATTAGGCCCTATAAAGCTAGGCTAATAAGTTTTCTATACCTTATTAACTGCCTTTGTAAATATTTGTAAAATATAGCTATTACAGCTACTAAATTATTACTTTAATATTTTGCACTAAGAGAATATACAGGGTTATGTCCTATTTTTACACTTACTCCGGCTGTACCCGAAATACCTTTCCATTGGGTAAGTGTGTAAAGTGACCTATTGCCATTTGTTTCTAACCAATAGCAAGAATCCTCACAACGAATATATTTGTCTTCCCAAGTTTTCTTTGCCTGAGCCACTGCTTCTGCTTCTAGGGCTGTTTCAGAAGACCCAACCTGATTTGCTTGTTGTGTTTTAGTGTTACCTTGAGTAATGGGTGGTTGGGATGCTAGATAGATTCCTGTTAGCAATAAACTTATTATTGCTGCTTTATAAAAAGTGGTATTTAGTAATTGTTTCATATCTTTACTCCTTAGTAATATCAATATTGAATATTGTTGTAAGTAAATCTATTTCAGTTGCTATTCAACAACGACGTTAGTTTGATAGGTCGCCAAAAGCTCATTAGTGAAGGTAATGGTAGTCATTGCCCATCTCCCATCGTTGTAATGAGAAAATATTGCTACTCCTGGGCCGTTATAACTCCTAGTGCCAAACAAGTCTGAGCTTATTTTGAAACCGTCTACGGTAAAATTGACGGTAGCAGCATTCTTTTCAGTCACTTCTGTTACTCCTTGTACCTGGTAGCTACCATTTCCTCCTGCCCACTTCTCGATGGTGCTTTGAGCTTTTTGGGAAGTTAATTTTTTATCCAGTTTACAACCTGTGCTTGTTACCATAAGTAATACTATGCAAGCAAGACAGATATATGTTTTTAGGTTGTTGACTATCAGTAAGTTATAACTAGTTTTAATAAGCCTTTGCATAAATACACTTCATCCTTTTATTTGCAGCGGTTAAAAAAGATATATCAAAAGAACATAGATAGCTGGTTACATGGATCTACTAATCCTCCATCTGTTACTTGAGAGGAATATTAAATTTGAAAGAATTGAAAGTGCTGAAGTTAATAGCAGTCAACACCCAGCGACCATCATTATACCTAACTAAATTAGCTGTACCTGTGCCAGATAAAGTTTTAATTTTAGGTCGAAATAACTCTTCTGGAGAAGGAAGAGCGTTAGGATTGCGAGGTTTGGCAGCAGGCGGAGGACTGGTCACGCTACCGGCTTGATCTACATAACACTGTAGTTGTCTAAATTCTAAGTCTACCTTAGCACTATTTTGGTTAGGGAGTTCCTGAATACCAACTACAATGGCTTGTCCTCCTTGGCTGATACCTTGGAGTGCTTGATTTACCGCTTGCTGCACACTTGAAGTAGACAGCGTTCCTGTGTTTGATTTAGCTTGCGGTGAAGTGGTAGGGCTTGCCTGGTTTGGGTTACTACGAGACTCAAGAGCAGTAACTCTACTCTCTAAAGCAGTGATACGAGACTCTAAAGCTGCTTTGGTAGCTTGGCTTGCTCCTACAGAAGTTGGCGTTTGTCCAAAGAATGTAAAGGCTATCATTACGCTCAATACACTAGCAATCATTATTAGCAACCATTTTGAGGTCTTTTGCATATTCTACCTTCCTTTTTATTGAGGTTTTGATTTGAGACTGACTGAAAAATCCCAGATAATACCGAGTAAAACACCTTCTCCTTGTCTGTAGGACATATCTTTGAGCGATACTTTTTGAGACTTAGAAACTGGACGAAGCACCACCCCATACTCTCCTTCAGCAAGAGACTGCTGTGGTTTAAGCTCTAAATGCCCTCTACCTAGCTTGGTTACCTGGCTAGCTACTCTTTCTTCAATAAAGTTAAGTTCTGTGCGCTCTCCTGATTCAAAGTATTTTGGTTTAGTCTTTTGGGCGCCAATTAAGCGCCAGTTATTTTTTGTAGGACTAATTTTTATAATAACTGCTTCAAAATCATCAGGGTTGGCTCCTACCAAAAAACAACTCAAAACGAGGGGTTTCTGTATCAATACTGGTATGAGACTGTCTTCCAGCTAAGGCATAGACGTAGGTAAAAGTTGGATCACGCCGTATTCCTGGCATCTTAAGCATTACAGCACCAGCAGCTCCAACAATAGGGATAGCAGCTACTCCAGGAGCAGCCATAATTGCACTGGCAGCAACAGAGGTGATGGCAGTAGAGGCAATATCTTGCACGGCAGAATCAGCTAGAATACTTGCCATATTGTCCCCTTTGGCTTTGGTTTGCACAATGGTTGGAATATCTGCTGAAAGTACTGATTTGTTAGTTTTAGATGCTACGAGGATATATGGCTGTACAGTATTTGTGATGGGATTAGTGGTAGTAGACAATTCTAGTTCTGGTGCTACTGAAGTAGTTTTTGGTGTTGCTGCTTTGAGCATTGCAGCAATAACTTGCTGGCTTACACCTGTTTTTTTAAGTTCAATTAGGACATCAGCTGAGATATCAAACTGAACAGGGCTTGCTTGGATGGTGCTGATAACTTGCTCATCGCCAAAGCCATTCTCTAATAGTTTAATGACATCAGCATTGGTCAATGGTTTGGCCGTTGGTTGTTGTGCATATACGGTCAGTGATAATCCATAGATAACTATTAGTAGGATACATACATTAACCACTAATAATTTATATCCAATTTTAATAAGTCTTTGCATAAAATCACCTAATCCTTCGACTTGAGATTGTTGGATTATACCGTACTAAAAAGCTAAAGTCTACTTTAGGTTTTAAGAAATAATCAATAAACTTCCGGCTAAAAAATGAAGAGGCTACTAGCGTTTCCTCAGTTTTTTGCTAGAGCTGTTTTCAGAAGGAATGGCTGCAATTTTTTGGATTACTTCAGCAGGATCAATACCCAAAGCAACACAAATATCAACGAGTTCGGCTGGGTCAATACGACGTTCTCCTCGTTCCACTTTAGAAATGAAGCTTTGTGGTTTACCCATCTTACTCCCTAAATCCTTTTGCAGCAGTCCTTGTTTGATTCTTTCTTCAAGTAGCACGTCCAGAAGATGTTGGTAGCGTGCTGATGCTGTTGATTGTGCCACGGCTTTCTATATTAAAACCCAAGATAGGCTTCCTGCAACTTATGTAATGGCCTAGCTAGTATTTTACTTCAAGAAAGAGTCCCACTATAACTTAACAAAGAGTATTTAATTTCTCTAAGACCTGTATTAAAAAACTATAAATCATTCCATTAAATGCGATCGCGGGGAGTGCTTGCACGGGGCAATATAGATAGAAGACCACGACCACACCCCAGCAGAGAAACATTGCAATAACTGTGGTGCTAATTATCCAAGAGAATCTTTTCACGAGTGCTAATTTATTTAGCAATTTTATTTTGAAGAAAGACTTAAAATTAAAACGCTAGTATAAACACAGCGTTTTATTTAAGATTTATATTCGTGAACAACTACTGTTAATAACCTTTTTTTACTTACTAGGAGCAAAAGAGTTTTTACTTTTGAATTTAAGTAAAAATCTTTTTACTTTTACCAAGTAAAAAATTATTTCATCGACGTGCGAATTTAAAAAGCCTAGTGCACCGAAAAAAAAACAAAGAGAAAAGGTAACAACCAAAATTCCCACAAATAAAAAATCTACTATTGTATATGGCACAATAACCCCCTTAAATATGTACATATAGTGGTCAGACTCTAGTTACAACTTATCGATAATTGTTAAATATCTTTTATTTATAAGGAAATTTGAAAGATTAATAGGTTAGATTTAGAGTCCGACCACTATATTTAACTGAACTGACTCTTAATTCACTAATTATAAAGAGTTTACTGATATATTGCAACTAAATAAAAAACAGGTTTTACCCATCTTTCTTAAGTTCACTGATAATTTTTTTAAAGTCTTTTCTCCCCTTTTTCCACATACGAGCAGCCAGGGAAACTTCTTGCCAAACAAGCCATATGATGTAAATTACCCCTAAAGCGGTTATTAACTGAGCCACCCAAAAAAATACATCAGGTAAATAATTATTTACGGACATTGTATATAAAAACCAGTCTGAAAACACAACCGTTAAAAAACATAAAATTAAAACTATACGCTCAAAAAAAAGTAAGTGTTTATCTTTAGCTACATCACTTAATTGAGAACCGGTTGATCCTATACTAAACCTCCATACCCACCTAATAGGTCTTCTAACAAAGAAAGGTGTACTAATACCCCAGCACAAATAACAAAGCGCAACCATAGTTAATATAATAAATGTATTGTTTTTAGGATCTGCAATAGAATTCGTTTGAATTTTTCCAATTAGAGCTGCGGATGCAAATGTTACAATTGCAGTTAAAATAAATGTTATCAAAGCTTTAACGTACCTTAAAACCAAACGACGGAGTAAATTTGAATGTCTTACTAAAGACAGTTCCATCTTTGCAACTTCTTCCTTAAGATCCCGACCAACAACACCAGCTAGACCAAACATAACTGCAATACGTGACCTATCTTCTTTTTGGGTTTGCTCACCCTTTTCAATCCACTTACTACGGGCTGGTGATATTACGCCCTTAAGATGGCTTTGTTGAATAACCCCCTCCAGTTTCCTTTCAAAGTAGCCTTTCGGTGTTGTTTTGCTATGCTGTAGATATGAAATCTACACCAAAGAAACCAAAACAACAAAAATCTGGAGGGAAAAGTAAACCTAAGAGCAAGAAGAAGAAATACAAGGTAAGAAACTGGAAAGAATACAATCAAGAACTTGTTAACCGAGGGAAGATCACCTACTGGGTCAGCGAAGAAGTAGCCAGACAGTGGATATATGAGGTTAAGGATGACGAGGACAGAAAACCAGGAAAACCAACCCAATTCAGTAACCTGGCCATTGAAACCATGTTGGTATTTAAGCAGCTCTATCATCTAACCCTACGAGGTATGGAAGGTTTTGTCACTGATGTCTTTACGATGCTGAAACTGGACCTCATGGTTCCTGATTACTCAACTGTCGCTAAACGCATGGATACAGCACAGGTAGTATTCAAAGCAATAACCAAGGATAAAGTATCTCATGCTTCAGGTGAACCCTTGCATGTCGTCATAGACAGTAGTGGAGCCAAGGTCTACGGCGAGGGTGAATGGAAGGTCAAGAAACACGGCTGGAGCAAGCATCGTACCTGGAGAAAGTTCCATCTAGCCATCAATGAAGCTACCAGTGAAATTCTAGCAGCAGAAGTCACGGGGAACGATACAGCAGATAGTGCGGTACTACCACATCTCCTCAATCAGATTGATCAACCCATTAACCAGGTCTCTGGCGATGGTGCGTATGACAAACGTGTTTGCTATGATGCTTTACTTAGCAGTCAGATTCTGAAAGTTACCATACCGCCTCAAAAGAATGCTCGTATATGGCAACATGGGAACAGCAAGCAGGATAGACTGGCCAGAGATGAGAACCTGCGGCGAATCAGACACGTTGGCAGAAAACAGTGGAAGCAGGAATCAAATTATCACCGGAGAAGTTTATCTGAGACCGCTATGTTTCGTTACAAAACTATCTTTGGGGACAGACTCTCTTCCAGAGTCTTTTTAAGGCAACAGACTGAAATCTTCACAAACCTTAAAATCCTTAATCATTTTACCAAGAACGGTATGCCTGACAGCTACCTTGTTGCATAGATTCTGAATACAAACAGGAGTATCCTGCTTGCATTCTGGAATTATTCAACAAAGCCCCTTAAGATTATCAAGTGCTTGAAGATGGGTATTTTTGCATATCCCGCAAAAAAGTATAGTTCAAATATTGTTAAAGTTAACTTATAGTAAATACAGATGTTAATAAATTTACAAAAATACCTATACTCTAACAATCAAAACTCTTATTGGACAGTCTCAAAAAGTGTACTTTATGAAACATCGTTATTTAGTGTCTCTTTTTATGTCCCA
>CAZHXL010000041.1:0-247 GCA_964536575.1 uncultured Clostridia bacterium
CCTTATCAAACTAATGAAATACCTACTCAACCTATGCCCAATTATCCACAAGGTGCTCCTCAACAACCCTATCAACAGCCCTATCAGCAATATGACGCAAACCAGCAGCCTTATCAACAACAACCCTATCAACATTTTTATAATCTACTTCTGGAAAAATAATCTGTTCTCTAAGTCCCAAATTAAAGTTGCCTTGGGTATCAAAGGAGCTGACTGAAACTCCCCGAAAATCTCGAACCTTAGGTAA
>CAZHXL010000041.1:257-2007 GCA_964536575.1 uncultured Clostridia bacterium
TCAACAACAACCCTATCAACAGTCTTATCAACAACCATACACTAATCAACAGCCTTATCAGCAATATGACCCAAATCAACAACAGTCTTATCAACAACCTTATCAACAGTCTTATCAGCAGCCCTATCAGGAATATGACGCAAATCAGCAGCCTTATCAGCAGTCTTATCAACAGCCCTATCAGGAATATGGCGCAAATCAACAGCCTTATCAGCAATATGGCCCCAATCAGCAATCTTATCAACAATATGATCCAAACCAACAGCCTACGCGCCAAGGGATTGATTTAAACCAAATAAAAGTAAATTTTGAACCAACTTTAGCCGCGCCTCTTTGTTACTTACTTTTCTTTGTTTCAGGGCTTTATTTTCTTTTTACTACAGAAAAACAAAATCGTTTGGTTCGTTTTCATGCTATGCAGTCAATATTTTTTTCTGCCTCATGGTTTGTAATTTATGTTGCTAGCCATATTCTTTATTTTGCTTTTAGTGCATTTTTTGCCATTGTTGGTCTATCAATATTTCTAAAGCTATTTGTTGTTTTTTCTAATCTGGCTTTTTTAGGACTTTTTGGGGCTTGGGTGATGTCAATGTATCGAGCGTACAAGGGCGAACATTGGAAACTCCCCTACATTGGCGATATGGCAGAAAAACATATAGATTCACTAACTATGTAGTTTGGAAAACTATTATGTTTTGAATCTTAGTTTAATATATCAATAATAATGAGGATAAACAGGTTATGATTTTAGATTTGAAAAAGTTAGACATCCTAAAACAAGAAATCATTACTGCTAAAGATTTTAAACAACCATTTAACTACTTTTTTGACAACTTTGCTGAAAATGATCAGTTCTTAAATATAGGCAAAAGAGTTAAATACCCTGAGTTGGCAAAGGTTTTAGAAACAATAAGTCAACGGCTACTTCAAAAACTTAATCTAAGAATTACTAATGTATTATTAATTGAACTGGCCAAACAAAAGTTTTATCACGGCACTTTCTTTATTGATAACAGATTGGCCAATTTTATTTTCTTCAAGGATATTGATAAAGGGATGATAGCTATTTCTCCCCTTCCTAGAAGTTCAGAAGTTTTGTTTGGCCGGTTTTCATTTTTAGAAATGAAAAATGTAGACCCAAATATTTCTCAATCTTCTTTGAACTAGTCCAAAATATATAAGTATAAATTAGCTAAATATATATTAGATTAGTACCCGAAAATGTTTAATATCAGTAAGCGCAGTAGTACGGTTTTCTTTTTCTTCAAATACTGCCTCAACACGTTGTCCAATAGCTAGTTTGGTATGATCACTGATATCTAAAAAGTGTGGTAATAAGTTATCACAACCATCTAAATTAATAATTCCATATCCATAAGGTACAGGGCGTTCTAGCCCAGTAAAAGGATCAATAAAAGGAAAGTTAATTACAGAAAAAGTCTCTAATGTTCCTCCTGGCCCAACTTCAACAAGTTCTGGGGTAAGTTTATGACATTGGGTGCAAAATGCGCGTGGAGGAACTAACACATAACTACATTGATTACAACGCGACGCTAGGATTTTTGCTTCATCACGTAGCGCGACTAAAAATCGGCTCAATGGACGACCCGCAGAATAGGCATAAGGTAGATCCGTTTTTATTGAGATATAAAGAGGTTTTTCTTTTGGTGTACTCATATTTTCTCCTATAAATTTGCCATTCGTACCCGTACTAATAAATCATTAAGCGCAGGTCTTGCACTAGGTGATT
>CAZHXL010000041.1:2017-3895 GCA_964536575.1 uncultured Clostridia bacterium
CCGCCAGAGGATTTCTGCCATTTCCCCCCACGTAATCTTCTGGTAAATTGGTTTTTTCTTCTGCTAGTTTTAATTCTTGTCTTAGTCGCTGGTATTCATTGCGATGTAGTTCAATATTTGAGTCCGATAAGACACCTTTTTCTTTTCCAGAAAGCTTATAAGCAATTAAATCATCAATTTGAGGTAGACGAAACTTTTCATTAAGTTTTACCAAATTAGCCTCTACTTCTCCTGTTTGCATTAAGTGAATACCTGTTAACAAGACTCTATAAATGTAAAGCAGTGGTTTAATCCTACGAGGCTCTTCTTTTTCAAAAAGCCGCCATTCAGTGTCTGAAAAACCAAAGTAATGATGGGCATGATGGCGTGTAATACAGCCTTTAGCGATTTCTTTTAGTTCTTCATATTCAGAAGTAGTTTCTAAAACTAGTGGTGAATAAAGTTGTTCTAGCACATAGCCGTTTTTCTTTAACAATAGGGAAAAAAACTTTTTAATATCGTGAGTAACTAGGTCTAATTCCAGACCGTCGCGTATTTCAGAAAGCTCAATGGTTTCTCTAGGCTCATTAAGATTAATTACCTCTTTAACGGGTAAAATATGCACACCACGCAAGTCATAATCAGAATCAGGAGAAGGGAAACCATAAAGGTGTGCACCACTAATACTAGCAAATAGTAATGGATAGGGCTGTTCAGCAATGACTTTATAGATTTTACTGTCCCATTGCATATGTTTTCTGAAATATCCCCTGTTTTTATGCCGATAAAATAAATACTTCGTTCCAATAAGAACCGCCAAAGCCTGTAGCCATGGCTCTCTGCACCCCATCAACCTGACGTTCATCAGCACGGCCTTGAATTTGTAGTGAAGCTTCTGCTACACGAATCAAAGCTGTTGCTCCAATTGGATTAGTAGAAACTACTCCGCCAGAAGGATTAACAGGTAATTTACCCTCAAAAGCCGTTACTCCGTCTTCTACTAAACGCCGTCCTTGTCCCATCTCACATAAATGTAGATATTCAAGCCAAGAAACTTGTGTGTAACTAGCTGGATCATAGAGTTCAATCACATTTAATTCTTCTAATGGATTGGTGATACCAGCAATTTTATAAGCTTCAACAGCAGCAGATTCTAAAGTACTATTTTTACCAAAAGAAATATCTCCAATCCAAGCGTGGTTATGGCGACAAACAACAGCATCAATCCAAGCAGGCTTTGGGCACAGGTCTTTAGCTCGTTTCTCTGAAGTCATAATTACAGCACAAGCACCATCAGAGGCTGGACACATATCTAAGTAATGAAGTGGGTAAGCAATATAAGGGGTTTCTAAAACCTGCTGAACTGTTAGATCCAACTTCAAATGGGCATGTGGGTTTCTTTTAGCATTTTTTCGAGAACGCACCGCCGCTAGGGCAAAAACTTCTTCTGGTACATCATATGTTCTCATATAAGCAGTTGCTTCAATCGCTAGTCCTCCAACAGCACCAGCTAAAGTAAGTCGTTCTACAATAGGGTCAAAAGCTGTAATAATCCCTCCTGTAGGGTCGCTTTCAGAGAGTTTTTCCCATCCAATTGCTAGTACAGTGTCAAAAAGCCCAGAAGCACAGTGATAGTAAGCACAAGCAGCCACTGAAGCACCTGTTGTTCCACCTGTAGCAATTTTCATTGCTGGTTTCATCACAGAGCCAGCCCCTTCAGATGCCCACATATCAGAGAGATTTATTCCCTCAAAATGCTCCATATTGCCTATTACTACTGCATCGATGTCATCTAGCGTGAGATTAGCTTGTAGTAAAGCACGATCAACGGCTTCTTGGATCATTTCTGGAATGTTTACGTCAGTGCGTTTAGAGCAATGATTAGTTTGACCACTAGCA
>CAZHXL010000041.1:3905-6818 GCA_964536575.1 uncultured Clostridia bacterium
TAGCAATAATAGCAACTCTTTCGCCCATAAATCCTCGTTATAAATGGTTTTATTTTTCGTTTGATAAAATCCAAACACAGTGAGTTTGTCCACAAGGCCCAACCGTACCATGTGCTAGAGCTTTACTAGCACCTTCAACTTGATAAGCCCCTGCCTCACCACGTAGTTGTAATGCAGCTTCTGCAACACGTACTAAACCTGCTACAAACATTGCATGTGCTCCAAGTACACCACCAGAAGGATTAACAGGCAACTCGCCACCTAGTTTAGTAACTCCACTAAGAATTAGGTCTATGCCTCGTCCTCTTTCTGCTAACCCAAGCAACTCTGTCCACATTAACTCTTGATGGCTAAATGTGTCGTATAGTTCAACTACATTTAACTCTTTACGTGGGTTTATGATACCAGCCATTGAGTAGGCTTTAGCAGCAGCTTTTTCTAATGACCTAGAAGTAGTTAAATCACGATCGCCCAAATAGTAGTTGTCCTGATAATGTCCTACGCCTGTAAGCCAGACAGGTTTATCAGTAAACTTAGAAACAAGGTCTTCTCGTGCCAGAAGTAATACACAAGCACCATCAGAATTAGGAGCAATGTCAAGTTCCCTTAATGGATCAGCTACTAAATTACTTTTTAATGCCTCTTCAACAGTAATTGACATAGCTCGTTGAGCATTAGGGTTATAAGTAGCATTGCTTAGATTTTTGACTACCACTTCAGCCAGGTCTGCTTCAGTTAGGTTGTATTTTTCCAGATAAGCACGAGCTTGCATTGCTCCTGCGGCAACTAAATCAAAACCTAATTGACGTTGATAAATCGGGTCAAATACTGCATTCCCAAGCATTGTTTGGTTGCCTTCAGAGCTTTTAGAGTGGGCAAGTACTAGAGTTGTGCCAAAAGAGCCTGATAAAATGCGCATCATTCCATAAAGAACCGCTAGCGTACCATCAGAGGAAACTTTAGTTTCAGACTTTAACCAAGCACCAACAGCATCCTGTACTGCCATACTGGAAATTGTGCGACCATCCCAAAAATCTGATGAAGCAGTAACAATGTTGTCTACATCGCTATGACCAATACCTAGTTGATTAAAGAGCGACTCAACTACTTCATAGGCTAACTCGGCATAGTTTTGATCTATTTTTTCCGCAGCAAATTTGGTTTGTGCAACACCAACTATTGCAACACGATGCATGGTGGCTCCTTTATGGGTTAGTTAAAAGGCTAAACAATTTCAACGGTTTCCGGCTTAAAGTATTGAATATCTAGGATATTACCAGCAGCTTTTTCAGCAAATACAGCAGTAACACGCATCCCTGTTTTTACTTTGTCAGTTTCGGTTTCTCCTAGCTGATGGACAAATGCAGTGTCTGCTCCGTCAAGCTGGATTAAGGCATAAACTACTGGTGATGTTGTAGGGTTCAAAGAAGGGACAGGATAGCGTACTACAGTAAAAGACTTAATCTCGCCACCTGGGCCAACTTCTACCCAATCTTCTGTACCATTTGGACTTTTTCTTGGTGGCATTAGGACTTTTTGAGTTTTGGGGCAACGAGTAGCATAGATTTTCTTTTCTTGGGCAATATGTCGATAAAATTTACTCGCAATTAGTCCTGCTGCCCAACGATAGGGAATACGCATTGAGCTTTTATAAACAACAAGTTCTTCGTCTGGTTGTAAACTCATAAATTTTTCCTGGCTAAATTGTGTTAAGTAGATGAGAAATTAATTAATTAAACTAGGTCTAGTTTTGGCTACCAAATTATGACCAAGCAGTCAGAAAATGCAAGCTATCTTGCTCTACTTTTTTGTTAATTTATAAATGAAACGCTCCGCAGAAACTTAATGAGATTTAAAATAATTCCGCAGAAAGTTAATGTATATATGAAATATACCAAATATTTTCTTGACAAAAATTTAATTAACCGCATAATACGTTGTATGGACAAAGTTGATGCACAGATTCTTCGGCTATTGATTGCAGATAGCCATATTACAAATAGCAAATTAGCTAAACAGATAGGTTTGTCTGAATCGGCTACCCTAGAGAGGGTTAAAAGATTAGAGGCAGCAAAAATTATTCGTCGATACACTATTGAAGTCGATTTAGCAAAAATTGGACGGTCTTTAGAAGTATTTATTACTTTTACTTTGAAAAACCAACACGTTGAAGAAATCGATTCTTTTATGCAAGCAATGCAAGACTTGGACGAGGTATTAAGCTGTGCTCAAGTCTTAGGCAGATTTGATTTTGTAGCACATGTTGCTGTTCGTGATATTGAGGCTTTACAGCAATTTATTAACAACAAACTGATTCCTCTTGGCTCTATTGCTAGGATGGAGTCATTAACCGTACTAAAAATGGTGAAACGTATTCACCAACCAAACCCTGTTGAAAGTGAGTAAAGATTATGCAAACACATACAAATACTAGTAACCATTCAATTATTGCTTTTGCAGAAACAATTAATACAAAAAAACATAGCGGTGAACTTTCAGAATCAAAAGCAGAAAAGTTTTTAGATTTTCTTCAAGAAGTTAACGAAGAATTCCTAGAGCATCCTATAGTTACAAATAATCAATATACTTACTGGTTTCAACAGGGAGACATTTCTTTAGAGCACTTACGACATTTTACTGTGCAGTTTTCTGTGTTTTCTAATCAGTTTTTAGTTGCCCAACTAAAGAAAATGATTAATGCTGATTCGTTAGAAGGAATGCGATCAGCTAAAGAAATATTAGCTAATGAAATAGGCGTAGTGTTTCGTAGCAGTAACGTTAAAGCAATGCAAAAACTTAACGCAAAAGAACTTAATGCAGAAGAGATTGAGCAGGAAGGTGATCCTGAATTAGTTAGCATTTCTGGCAGCATAGATGGAGGAGCTTTTCGCTTTACTGCGGCACATTTTGAAT
>CAZHXL010000041.1:6828-9189 GCA_964536575.1 uncultured Clostridia bacterium
TGCAAAACCATTAGGGTTAACTTTTAATGATTTGGGTAAACCTCGACATGCAACTGAGTCAACAAGGTTTTTCTGTGATGAATTATGCCGAATTTATGCTAGCGAAGACCCTAACATTGCTGTTGGAGCAAGTTTTGCCATCGAAAACTGGGCGGCGGCAGGCTTTTGGCAAGAGTTAGTAGACGGTTTAGCTATAATCAAACATAAACAAATCCCTAATTTGCCACTAGCATTTTTTACTTGGCACAATAAACTTGAAGCACAACATGCGCATAATACTTTAAAAGAGTTAGAAGATATCTTTTTTAAGCCAAATTTTGATCAAGAAAAGTTCTTAAGCGGCGGTATAGCAATGCTTAATGCTTTGTCAGTATTTTGGAATGGACTGTTTGAGTTAACCCAATAGTGCAACTATAGTATTTTATAGCCCGGCGTTTTAACGCTGGGTTTTAAATACTATAGTTGTTCTTGAAAGATTATTTTTATGCAAAAAGCAATCCTATTGATAATGGTTAGTTTGTCTTTATTCTCAGCCTGCACAACCCTAGCACAACAAAGCAGCCTTGGTGAACTCCAAAAACAAGTAACTGATACTGAGAGTGCATTTGCTCAAACTATGGCAAGACGTGATCACACAGCGTTTAAGTCTTTTTTGTCATCTGAAACAGTTTTTTTCTCAGGTGAGAAGGTTTTACGAGGTAAAGAGCAAGTGGCAGATGCTTGGAAACGTTTTTATGAAAAACCAGAAGCACCTTTTTCTTGGAAACCAGAACAAGTTGAGGTGCTTGACTCAGGAACGTTAGCTTTAAGTTCTGGCCCTGTTTATGACCCTAAAGGAAAATTGGTGGCTAGATTCACTTCAATTTGGCGGTTAGAGTCTCCTGGAAAATGGCGAATCATCTTTGATAAAGGTAATGATGTTTGTGACCCTGAAAAACCATAGTTGGGCAGAAGTCTTTTAAGTACTAAATTTTCATTGCAATTTCAAATTGATCAATACAAAATGTCTCGCTTGCATATTTTCGGTTAACCGTACATGTAAGCGAGACATTTATCCTGCATAATTATAATATTGGGTTAGTTTTTATCCTATTTACACTTTGATGGATCTTTTAGACATTCTTCTAATTCTCGTATTTTTCTCTGCTCTTCTAATATTTGTCTTTGTCGCATCAATAATTGTAATTCATCTTTAGGTTTTGGCTTAGAGGCTGCATCTGCTTTTTGCTTTGCTTCTATCAGAGAGTTAACAGAAGCTCCTATTTCACCTGGCAAAGTAGGTTCTAGTAGTCTATCAGAACCAAGATTAAAGTTCTTTAATGCTCCAGTTGCTTCATAAAGCTCCACTTTATATTTAGTCCTACGACCACCAGTAGAGGCGGGCAAAGATACTGTAGTGCCCATTTGGGCAATAGAAACTAGTTCACGTTTCTTCTCGTCTTCCACTTTAGTAGTGCCATCTATAGAAACAGAAACGATTTTAGCGAGAGCATCGGCAGGGATACGGTAGTAAAACCCACGATCGCCTGTAGCTCTTAGGTTTGCCGCAGAAATGACACTTGAGAATTGTGGGTCATTAGCACCTGTGCGACCTGGAAACACTCTTAGCTCAATTGTCTGAAAAGAATTTAGGTCACCATTATTAAATTTACTGTTGGGCGATGGGATAGCAGGATCTAAACTCTCAACTCCATAATCTTCAGAGAACTTTATTAACTTTTTTGTTTGTGTTGTGGTTACTTGTTGAGGGGTAAAGTCATAACTACCAACCCATTCTTCTGATTTGGAAGTCCCTATAAAATTTTTATTCATTAAATCAGTTGTTCGCAAGCCTAGCTCTTTCAGTAAAGTTTGTAGAGTATCATTAGGAGTGTTATTAGGTGAAAGCCCCGTCTTTTGCAGTTCATTATGCCTTATTTCTAAAGCTAGGATTTCTAGGTAACTTTCTTTAGCTTGTTCATAATCGTCTCTTTTTTTCACTTTGTTTGTTGTTGTTAAAAGATAGTTCTCTACATATGGTTTATTAACCATATTCTGGTTTAGTGGCAATGAAAAAATAAACGCTATATCAACTTTAGTAGCGTTACCCAAATCTTTTTGAGCTGTTGGTGACAAGGAGTTATATACATCATTGAATAGGTTGCGCTGATCATCATTTATTGCTAAGTAGAAGTTGTATGCCTCAATACTTGATGGTAATGAAGCAACTAAGGCATTACAAACTTTTTGATGAGATGGCAACAATGAAGTACATCCCGTTGGACTACTAGAAAAAGGTGCTGCGTTACTTGGGCTTACTGCACCAAATGCCAAAGGCTTAATGATAGAGGCCAATGTGATACCAGTTTTCACAGCAAAATC
>CAZHXL010000041.1:9199-12281 GCA_964536575.1 uncultured Clostridia bacterium
GCAAAATCTAATGCTACATTGGTTGTCTCTACTTCTCCAGATGTTAATATGCCGCTGTTAGATAAGGCTAAAGTAACTGATTTATTCTCAAAAAAGCTGCCTTCTATTTCTACTAGATAGATTTCGCTAGGATCTGGTTCAGTTTTATTGATTATTTCAGTTTTACCAAGTTCAAAACTTATTTTATCCTGCTTGAGAACTTGACCTGCTAACTTAGGAAAAAATATCTCTGTCAGTTCAAAATATTTTCCCGGGGTTTCTGTTTTTTTTGTTACCTTTACATTAGTTGTAAGTATGGTTCTGGGCAGAGCATAAAAAACACCTTTCATATTAGTAGCTCGATTAAATACTTCAGGTTTTGTACTAATTTTTCTAACAAGGTTTTTACTTACACAATTGCTAAAAGAAACAAAAAAAACAATCAGACACATAAAAACTGAGATGCGTTTAGACATAGGTAGTCTCCTTCTAAATATTAGCGATTATTTCGTTTAATAAAATTAATTAGTATAGTGACCGTTTAGCACATTACTTTGTTTAATAACTTATTTTGCCAATTGCCCAAGCCTCTACAACTAAGCGAGACTCTGCTGCTTCATAGCTTAGCCACCAATGACCTTGAGTACCAAAATCGGTTCCACGCGAATCTTTAACTAAAAACATTTCACGATTATCATCAAACCCAATTACAACTGCAGCATGACCAGAATTGGAATTAGAATTAGAACTAGGTCTTAACACTGCATTACTTGCTGACAAACTAAAGTAACTAGACGTAGCCCAAAACCCTAAAAGAATTGGCATCCCTATCCTTAAAGCTTTCCGCCAGCTTTCTTTGCGGTTGTAATCAGAGAGAATGTAATACTCTGCTTGTTCTGTTATTGGGTTTATAGCTACTAGCCGTTGCGCAAAAGCTTCTTGTTTAGCCACATTCGTGGGGTTAATCATTGCTCCTGGCCGATCGAAATTTTGGTTATGGCTAGCAAGCGAGCATATTCCATTTAATACGGCTGAGCGCAAGCCATCTCTAAGAGTTAAATCTACTAGACTATTAGGGTTAGGGCGTGTTAAGTAATAATGAAATAATGATGAAAGTGCGATTTGAGGCGGATTGCGAGTATCTATGATCTCCATACAAACTACTACAGCACAAGAAACACAGCAAGGAACAGATTGTTGATTACGAGCAGGAAAAGGATGCTCAAGAATTAGGCTACGAACCGACGTATCTACAACATCCGCGCGATTAAATGGATAGTCACGAGCATCAAAAGGTGAAGGCGTCCAACCAGTACGACTTATCATGATGTTAATTCCTGTAAAGTTTAAGTTATCAAAAAAAATATTACTACAGTATGATTTGGTGGTAAAATCACGCAAGAGCGTGTTAAATGAATTTTTATAACATTTGGAAAGAAATCTATTTTTGCTCAACCAACTAAGACCGATAGTCCAATGGTTGAGCATTGCAATATAAGACGTGCTTCTTGCAAAAAAACATACAACAATAAATAGTTTTTTCTGCAAAATTTTATCTAAGCTAAAATTGCCTGTTTTTTGTAAGGTAAACTCTATTTGTAGAGTTAGTTATGACAAGAAGAAGGCTATAGTGTACAAAAAGAGAAAAGAGAAAGTGAATGGGAAAGTGAAAGTGAATGGGACAAAAAAGATAAAAGCCAGTATTTTTTATTGGCTAAACTTTATAAGTTTTTCTGCTAGTAATAGTAAGTACGAAAAACATAATCATTATCTTTTTTTTCTAGGTGGCATTTTTGACAACGCTCAAGTTTGCCACGCTCTAGCACAGAGGTTTTAACAGGGTCTAACACCAAATATTCCCAGTCGCCATTCTCAGGGTTAAATCCTGTTTCTCGTTTTATCATTACAGTCAAAAGTTCTGGCTCAGAGGTTGGTGAAGGGAGCTTTTCTTTTACAATTACAGAACCAACAGCAAATTTAGGGGATTCAGCAAACATGGCTTCTTTACCTAAGTCATTTACATAGACAGTAATAAATTTATCTCTATGTGGGTTTTTTTCTGGCGACTTATAAATAGGAGTTTGGCGAGCGCATAATTGCGCTATTGTAATACTGATATTCATAGGAGTTTTATTTACTTTTGTCCATTTTTTATACTGCCAAAGGTCATTCTCTGATACATCATCACTGCTCTTAACACTTAAGCCACTAGTAACTATGACTATTAAAATTACTACTAGAGAAACAATAATTTTGTAATGTAGCTTTTTCATAAATTCCCCTTACAAGACTTGTACTTAGCCCCTAATTATTTGTAACATCAGCAGTTCTTCATTAGCAATGATAAACCAAAACATACATAGAGGGAAACTGTGAATATTGAACAGATTGCTACTACCAATGCAGAGACAATTTTAAGCGGGTTTAAGACTTTTAGAGAAAGATTTAAAGAAATTACTCGTCGTGCGAAGAATAGGTTTGAAGTTCGTAATACTTATGGGTTTTACAATGATGCAAATGAGCGATTAGACCTTTATACAAAATCTGTAATACAAATAGTAAAACAATTAAAGGAAAATCTAGTTGAAAATGCTGAAAAAAAAGAAATCTGGGTTGGTATAAAGAAAAATTATACCAAAGGTATCTCTAGACGGGGTGACTTAGAAATAGCTGAAACTTTTTTTAATTCTATTACTAGAAAAATTTTTACTACTACTGGAGTAGACCCAGATATTGAATATGTAGCTTCAGACTTTGATACTTTCCCTCCTCCTTCTCAGGAACCAATTTACTATACTTATCAAGTAAAAGACCTTGTTAGTACAATTAAAGAGATACTAGGAAGTTATAATTTTAATATTTATTATGAAGATATTTTATTGGATGCTCAATTGATAGCAGACAGAATTACTCAAGAAGTTGGGACGGTTGTTCCTAGAATAGAGGTCTTAAAATCTATCTTTTACCGTAATAAAAAAGCTTACATAATAAGTAGAATTTGTTATGAGTATAGCTATGTCCCTTTAGCAATAGTGCTATTAAACCATGAAGAAGGAATGAAGGTAGACGCAGCATTATTAACCCAAAATGAGGTAAGTATTGT
>CAZHXL010000041.1:12291-14403 GCA_964536575.1 uncultured Clostridia bacterium
TATTGTCTTTAGTTTTACACGATCCTATTTTCATGTTGAAGTTGAACGACCACAGGAAATGGTAAGTTTTTTAAAGTCCATAATGCCCTTAAAACCTGTAGCTGAACTCTATATTTCTATTGGTTATAATAAACATGGTAAGACAGAACTTTACAGAGACTTACTAGATAATTTAGAAAGATCGTTTGATAAATTTGAATTTGCTAAGGGTAAAAAAGGGATGGTAATGTCTGTTTTTACATTACCTTCCTATGATGTGGTGTTTAAGATTATTAAAGATAAACCTGATTACCCGAAAAAAAGCACTCGTCAGGATGTAATTGATAAATACAACTTAGTTTTTACTCATGACCGTGCTGGAAGGCTAGTTGATGCCCAGGAGTATGAGCATCTAAAGTTTGATAAAAACCGATTTTCTACAGATCTTTTAGAGGAGTTATTAAAAGTTGCTGCTAACACAGTAGTTATTGAAGGCGATAGTGTTGTTATTAAACACCTTTATAGTGAACGTAAGCTTATCCCTCTTAATATTTTTACTAGAGAAATGCCGCTAGTTCTTGCTATAGAAGCAATTAATGATTATGGCAATGCAATCAAGGATTTAGTCGCAGCAAATATTTTTCCTGGTGATATTTTGCTAAAAAATTTTGGTGTTACTCGGCATGGAAGAGTAATTTTTTATGATTATGATGAGCTTTGTTTAATTACAGAATGTAATTTTCGGGCTATTCCTCCAGCAAGAAATTATCAAGATGAAATGGACTCTGAGCCTTGGTTTTATGTTGGAGAAAATGACATTTTCCCAGAGGAATTTAAGTCCTTTTTAGATTTAGAAGGAGAGCTAAGAGAAATTTTTCTTAAATTACATGGAGATTTGTTTGATGTAAAATTCTGGCTTGATTTACAAAATAGATTAAAAGCTGGTGAGGTGCTAGATATTTTTCCTTACAAACCTAGCCAAAGGCTAAGGAAAATTAATAGCTAGTAAATGCAGGATAATTCTTTAGCAGAAATCACCCAAGCCATCATTGAAATTAACCCTCATCCATTAAATTATTGGGAAATAACAGCTATTATAGAATCCTTAGGCTATACTGACTATATTGTCCAAACAGAACTTGGTTTTCCAAATGTTTTATTACTTGGACAGTATATTTATCAGCAATTTATAGATACAGAATTTCCTAAAAATACTAGCCAGCCTTCTTTTGGATGGAAAACCTTTAGCAAAGAGGTTTACTATTTTTTTGAGCAATTTTCTCATAGTTTTGTCTATGCTATTCCTTGGATAGCAATGTTTATATTAGAACATAGTGGTTTTAACCGTACTGTTTCTGTTTTGCCGCCTGATTTAGCTGCTCCTCTAAGTTTAGCCCTGATGATGAGTTTAATTGTTAGTGGGGGGTTTATCCAAATAATTGCTAGGAGAGGACAGGTTTATCTCAATCTAGGAGAAATAGAGCTAGCAAAAAAAACTTGTGGGCAATTTATAATTATGGGGCTTTTCACTAGCATAATTATAGGTTTTATTGGTCTATTATTTGGGTTTTATCGTAGCTTGTTTCCTGATCAATATTTAATTATTGCTGCTATTTATTATTTATTTTTGAGTTTACTTTGGATGTTATGCGCAATAATTTCTCTACAAAAACCTGTTTGGTATATTCCCTTAATTTTCATTATTAGCGGCATGGTCTTTGTATTACTAACTTATTTAGGAATAAATGTATTAACTGGGCAAGTAGCTGCATTGGTTTGTAGTTTGGTTTTAATTATTGGACTCATAGCAATAAGGTTTGAATATGGTAGGAATAAAGATACTGCAAAAATGCAGATGCCTCGCTTTCCTGTGCTAGTTTATTCCTTAGCACCATATTTTTGTTATGGTTTAGCATATTTTAGTTTCTTATTTGCAGATCGTCTTACCGCAGGATCGGCTATTTCTTTTTCCTCAGGGTTAAATTTTGCTTTGAATTTAGAGTATAAAACAGGAATGGATCTAGCTTTATTAAATTTTTTAATCCTAATTGCTATTACTGAATATTTGCATTATAAATTTATGCATTATTGGTATAGAAAAGCAAAAGAGGTTTCTATCACTAATATTGTTGA
>CAZHXL010000041.1:14413-14974 GCA_964536575.1 uncultured Clostridia bacterium
AAATTATATACATACTATTTCTTAATAATTGTAATAATTTTTTTTATATATTTAATTTTAGGTAGTTCAATAGTTTTCTTTATGTTTCATAAATATATTTTAACTAGTAAAACGGTTGAAATAGCAATTATTGGCTTAGTTGGATACTTTATTTTTACAGTAGGTTTATTAAATAGCATGGTTTTATTTAGTCTTGCTCGTCCTACTTTGGTCTTAAAAGCCATAGTCCCTGGACTATTAATCAACTTATTTTTAGGTTACTTTCTTAGCCATATATTTGCTAATTATTATGCCTCGCTAGGGTTTGTGTTAGGGGCAATTTTTTTTGCTAGCTATTCTTTAAGAAAAGTGCAAGCTATTTTGTCACACCCAGATTATGCTTACTATGCTTCCTAGGATTACTTTCTAGGATTATTTTTTAAGCTAAAACACTCCTATAATAGTTATATATCTTGATTTACTTAATTGTTGGTTCTATGATAGGAAAAGTTTTCGATTTATCCCGCCAAAGGTTCTCGTTTATGGAAATCATTAAAGTCTTAATAGTTGATGACCATACTC
>CAZHXL010000041.1:14984-19392 GCA_964536575.1 uncultured Clostridia bacterium
CCTAAAAAAGCTATTGGAATCAATGGAAGATATTGAAATTGTTTCTGAAGCAACCAATGGACTAGAAGCCATTAAACAAGTAACTATTACTAGTCCTGATGTTGTACTTATGGATATTGCTATGCCAGAAATGGATGGCTTAGATGCTACTCGTGAAATCCATAACCAGTTTCCTAGCATAGCCGTTCTTTTACTAACAATGTATGATAATGAAGAGTTTTTAAAGAAAAGCTTAGAATATGGTGCAATAGGGTATTTACTTAAAAGTATTAGCACACAAGAACTTTATCTTGCTATCCAAAGCGTTGCAAAAGGTAAACCTTATTTTTCTTCGTCGCTTTCTCGTAGAATGATCAACAAGTTTTTAGATGGGCGTGCCCCTAGTTTAGTCCCACAAGATATATATTCTGTTTTGTCTAATAGAGAAATTGAAATCTTAAGATTAATTACTGCTGGAAAACCTAATAAAGCCATTGCTAACCGGCTATGCATTAGTATTAAGACTGTAGAAAAGCATAGAAATAATATTATGCAAAAACTGGAAATTCACAATGTTGTTGATTTGGTAAAATACGCGCTTAGAAGCGGAGTAGCACATTTATAGAAGGTAGAGAGCTTTAATGAAAAGCTCTCTAAAATTATTTAGTAGTTTTTTTGCTACGAGTAGTGCGGGTTTTCTTAGGCTCTGGTTCAGGCTCTGATTCAGGCTCTGGTGATTTTGGTACCAAGATATCTAGTTTTTCGTTTATTTCATCTAGAGTGTTACGCATTGCTCTCAATTGTTTGTTAATTGCCTCAACATCTTGACGAGTAGGTAGATTCATCACCCCTAAAGTTGTTTGGCTAATTTCTTTTACACGTCCAGAAAGATTTAGTGACTGCTCTAGATTTTGAGCTAGTGCTGCAAGAAAAGTTTGGCTCCGAGCTAGCTTTTCTATTTGTTCTCCTGCTGATTTTTCCCATAGATCATAGACTTGTTTAAACATATCTTTAACGCCTTTATCTCCTTTGTCAGCCATAGTTGCTCCTTAGAATAAATATTTAATTTAGGTGGCAGCATTTTATCAATCTCAGCGAAACTATAAAAGAAATTTATGGCAATAAATGATTTAAAAATAAAAAGCACTAAGAAATATTTTCCTAGTGCTTTTTTGTATGCCCAAATAATACTTATTCCAAAGTATTAAAATCCTAGCGAATTGATATTTGATAAGGCATTAAGGCAAAAGCATGTTCTTTTTCCATACTCTTTATAATGGACAAAGCACGAAAAGATTCTTTCATTTCTGTAGGCATTTCCTGTTCTATAGCACGACGTAGTTGAGATTGTCTGGCTTGTTCGGTTATAGCAGTTCCTTCTTCTAGATCTGCAAGTATTGCTGCAAAGCCATTGACTTTAGGGAATTCAACTAGTTGTGGGCTACTATTAGTAGGCAATTTCGCTAGTTCTTTAGCCACTTCAATAGATTTTTGTAATCCACCTAATTCATCAACTAAACCTATTTCTTTACCACGAGTACCGCTCCAAACACGACCTTGACCAATTGTGTCAATTGCTTCAACCTTCATCTTGCGACCTTCGGCAGCTTTACTAGTAAAGTCTACATAAAATTCATCCATATATTTTTGTAGTTTTACTAATTCTTCTGAGCTGTAGTTTTTGTACTCAGAATAGAAATCTGCATTTTTTCCACGAATAATAGCTTCTGTATTCATTCCTAAATAATCTTTATAGAGGCCATTAATGTTAAATTTACCACCAAATATTCCTATTGAACCTGTAATTGTACTAGGTTGAGCGACAATTTTATCAGCACCCATAGAAATATAATAACCACCAGAAGCTGCTACGTCTGACATACAAGCAATAACAGGTTTTTTGGCCTTTTTAGCTAGCATTATTTCCCGCCAAATAATGTCAGAGGCTAGTGGTGAGCCACCAGGACTATTTACACGTAAGATAATAGCTTTAACAGAATTATCCTCACGGGCTGCTTTAATTGCTGCTGCAACTGTGTCTGAACCAATGGTCTCATCAGAAAAAGGACTGGAATTGCTTTTTCCTGATAATATTGCACCACTAGCATAGATAATGGCTATTTTTTCGCCTTTACCAATTCCTAATTCACTAGCACTTACATTGCTATATTTACCACTACCAATAGATTTATATTCGGCTAATTTTAACTCTTCTTTTATCTTATCTTTTACTTCATCAAGGTAAATAGCATCGTCGATTAAGCCTACTTCTTTAGCTTGCTTAGGCATATTATAAGGGCCTTCATCGATTAACTTTCTTACTTCTTCAACATCTTTTTTCCTAGCTTTAGCTATGGTTTCTACATAATTATTGTAAATATCATCTAAGAGAGCATTTAAGGCTTCTTTATCATCAGGGGACATATCTGAACGAGTGTAGCGTTCAACAGCACTTTTATACTTTCCATGACGGACAAAATTTGGCTCAACTTTAATTTTATCAAAAAAGCCACGCATAAAAGTTGCATGTGCTGCAAACCCTTTTACTAAAAGTGATCCAGCTGGGGCAACATAAATTTTATCTGCAGCTATTGCTAGGGCATATTCTTTATCACCGCCTTGTTCCATGTATGCATAAACAGGTTTTCCTGACCCCTTAAAATCAGCAATTGCATCACGTATATCTTGGATTCGGCCTTGGCCTAAGCCAGCATTATTAATTAATAAGAGAATACCTTTGATATTTTTATCAACTTTAGCCTTTTGAATATTTTCTAATACACTTCTTAAAGAAGCCTGATTGCCTCCAAATAGCTTAAGAAAAGGATCATCACTACCAGACTCAGGCATATCTCCTTCAAGTTTTAGCTCTAGGATGCTGTTGGTTGCTACAGTTGGTGCAGACCTAGAGAATATACTTACAAGTAGTAGGAAAACAAGAAAACAAACTACTAGTCCACTACCTAAAAATATTGCTAAGATAATTTTTCCTCGATGTTTCATAAAAATTAGGTAACCTCACTATCTAAAAGATAAGATCTGTTTACAAACAAAATTATTGTAACCATATTAATGGCAACTAGAAATAGGAATTAGAGTTTTAAGAGATTTTTAATTACTCAAATTGATAATGTATAAAAACTAAGACGAAACTCATAAAGACGTTGTTTCATGAACTTATCAAAAGGTAAATAAAATAGAGTTTCTTAATAAGCAAAAAAGGCCACAAAAGCTTATGTATAAAGCTTTTGCAACCCATTTGTAAAAGCTTTATTTTGCTATTACTTAACTATGGAGTAGTATTGAATATCAGGGGCTTTAGCTACTAAAGTAGGGACTTTTGCTAGTGCTTCTTGTACGTAAGTAGTAGCAAAGTGTGCGTCTATCGCTTTTTGGTTAGCCCAAACTTCTACAAAAGTAAAATCTGTAGGGTCAGCATTATTTTGTAATAACTGATAACTAATACATCCTGCTTCTTTGCGTGTTGGTTCAACTAAACCTAGCAAGGTTTCTCTAACGATTTCTACTTTATCTGCTTGAGCTACTATTCTTGCTACAATATGAATTTGATTAGACATTTTATCTCCTTTTTTATTTAGAGCAGCGTTGGACGATCAATAGATTTAATCTTAAACTAAAGCAATTTTAAGTACTTGTCTTACATTATCAACATAAACAAACTCTAATTCTTCAGCAACTTCTTTAGGAATGTCTTCAAGGTCTTTTTTATTGGTTGCAGGTATAATTATTGTAGTAACTTTATTACGATGGGCAGCTAAGACTTTTTCTTTTAGCCCGCCAATGGCTAAGACATTACCACGCAGTGTTACTTCTCCAGTCATAGCAACACTACGTTTAATTGGTCGATTGGAAAGTACTGATACTAGAGCAGTTACTAAAGTAATACCGGCTGAAGGGCCATCTTTAGGGATTGCACCTTCAGGGATATGTATATGAATATCATGAGTACTAAAAAGCTCTTCATTAATTTGTAATTCTTTAAAGCGGGATTTTGCATAAGAGAGGGCAGCTTGAGCAGATTCTTTCATTACATCTCCGATTTGCCCTGTTAAAAGCATTAAGCCCTTGCCCTTCATTAAAAGTGCTTCAATAAAAAGCACCTCTCCGCCTACGGGAGTCCAGGCTAGTCCAGTTGCTACGCCTATTTGATCTTTCTTTAAGATTTCATCAGGAACAATTTTAGCTGGGCCTAAAAATTCATGTACATTTTTACTAGAAACCCGTATTTGTTTTTCTTGTCCTTCTGCTACTTTGCGGGCAATTTTGCGGCATATAGAGCCAACTTCTCTTTCTAGCTGTCTCAAGCCAGATTCACGGGTATATTGATTTATCAACGCTTTAATTGCCGAATCAGCAAGCAACAAGTACTTAGGGCTAATACCATTTTCTTCCATTTGCTTTTTAAGTA
>CAZHXL010000041.1:19402-22905 GCA_964536575.1 uncultured Clostridia bacterium
TTGCTAGTTTTTCTATTTCTGTATAACCAGATAGACGAATAATTTCCATTCGATCTTTTAATGCTGGTTGAATTGTATCTAGGACATTAGCCGTAGTCATAAACATTACATTAGAGAGATCAAAAGGCACACCTAAATAATTGTCTCTAAAGCTGTTATTTTGTTCTGGGTCTAGAACTTCTAGGAGTGCTGAAGATGGGTCGCCACGAAAATCAGAATGCACTTTATCAATTTCATCCAACATTATTAAAGGGTTGTTGGTATTGGCTTGTTGAATTGATTGAATAATTCTACCTGGCATAGAGCCAACATAAGTACGACGATGCCCACGAATTTCTGCTTCATCGTGTACGCCACCTAGAGAAAGACGGATAAATTTACGACCTAGAGCACGCGCAATAGAGCGACCTAAAGAAGTTTTACCTACTCCAGGAGGGCCGACTAGGCAAAGAATAGGGCCTTTAGCCTTTTCCTTGAGTTTACGTACAGCCAAGGCTTCTAGGATACGTTCTTTTATTTTTTCCAAGCCATAGTGGTCTTCATGAAGGACTTTTTCAGCTTGTTTTAAGTCTAGGTTATCTATAGAAAATTTTGACCAAGGCAAATTAATTAGGACGTCTAGGTAGTTACGAAGCATTGCCGCTTCTGCTGCATCTGGGTGCATTCGTTCTAGTTTTTTTAGTTGGCGTAAGGACTCTTCTTCTACTTTTTCGGGCATATTTGCTTCTGCAACTTTATCCCTATAAGCATTAATTTCTTCGGCAAATTCGTTGCCTTCTCCTAGTTCTTGTTGGATAGCTTTTAATTGTTGGCGTAAGTAAAATTCTCTTTGAGAACGATCTATTTCACCTTTTGCTTGGGAGTTTATTTCCTGTTGTACAGTTAATACACTAATTTCTTTAGTTAATAGCTCGTTGATTTTACGTAAGCGGGCATTTTGTTCTGTTAAGTCTAAAACGCTTTGGGCATCTTCTACTTTTAGATCTAGGTTTGAGGCAGCTAAATCTGCTAAACGTCCAGCATCTTCTAGGTTAACAGCAATAGCCATAACTTCAGGAGAAATATTTTTACCTAAAGACACAGCTTTTTCCATTGCTGATTTCACACTACGCATTAAGGCTTCTGATTCTAAAGAAGTTTCTAGTTGTGGTTCTGCAAGTATTGCAATACGGGCTTGTAAGTAAGGTAGATGCTCATCAACACGAGCTAGTTTAGCGCGAGAAAGCCCTTGTACTAGAATGCGTATACGACCATCTGGGAGTTTGAGCATACGCATAATCACAGCGACTGTTCCTACTTCGTAGATGTCTGGGGTTAGTGGTTCTTCTTTATCTAAATCACGTTGGGAGACAAGCATAATCATTCTATGTTCAGCTAATGCTTGGTCAACAGCGCGAATAGATTTTTCACGTTGTACAAAAAGCGGCACAATCATAAAAGGAAATATAACTATATCTCGTAGAGGTAAGACTGGTAATACCTCAGGTATTTTTAGCTGTTCTTCATTGCCTCCGAGAGTATCCATATGTTGTTCCTGATCCGTTGTTGGTTGGTTAGGCATACCTTTTAAGTGTCTCCTCAAACGTAATCACTAACTAATTATTGTCTAAAACCAGGTGAGGCGTAAATTAGTAATGATTTTTATTAAAACCAATATAAAACAGAAATTAAGCGGATAAGATTATTTGGTATCAAATCTAGAAAAATACTAAAATACTTGCAAATAGCAAAAGCTTTGATATAACAGGAATTAAAACACACCAAGATGCGTGTTAGCATAATACATAAGTTATATGTGATTCAAGCAATCGTACTCTTATTAGGGTCGTCTTTGGATGCTATTTAATTAAATTATTTATGGCAGAACTTACTATTCGTAAAGAAAACCGCCCTACTCGTTGTGAAATATGTCATCAATCAGACCTATTTGACTCAAGTACTGGCAAGTGTGGGCGTTGCGAAAATATAATAATCCCAATAGAAAAGCTTGCTCCGCTACCTAATTATCAAACAGTAATGACTCAAGATGCTTTGGACTTTACTGCCTTAGGTGCTGCATCTTTAGGAATCTTAGCTTTTATTCCAGGGCTTTTGTTTCCTCCAATAGGTTTATTCTTAGGTATTCTTGCAACGATTTTAGGTATTCGTTCCTTAGATCGTATTAGGAATAGACAAATTAGACTTTCTGGAGAAAGCTTTGCTTATATAGGAATTTACTGTGGTGCTTTAGCTGCTATTTTAGGGTTTTTACTATTTTTGTTTATTATACAGCGCAATTAGGGTGAAGACACATAGGTTCGCCCCTACATTAATTTATTTTGTTTTGCCACTAGACTGAGCTTGTGATAAATCTGCTCGACTTAAAATTAATGTTCGTTCATTTTCTATTAATGCCCCTAAGCGATTAGCTCGCAAAATTGCTTGTAGGGCTTGCGGCCAGGCTAATTCTTTTATTGATGCAGTAATTTTTGTTTGTTTAGCTAGAGGAGTATAAGCAAATTTTACCCCATATTTACTAGTAAAAAACTTTAATACTTCTCCAAGTTCTACCTCTGTAATAGATAATGTCAAGAGTTCGGCTTGAAAATACTTACCTCCAAATTTAGAATCAGGTGGGGGTGATTCTAAACTAGTAGCTAAAGCAAGAGAATTAGCATCCAAGGCTTGTTCAAAAGGCATAATGCGAAATACCCCATCTTCAGAAACAAATGTTAAATTTACCGAATGTAAAATTGCTAATATAAATTCATCAAAAGGAACTCGTTCCCGATTAATTGAAACACATAAAGGGGGGACAGTTTGATCTAAAATAAAGCTAAATTGATAGTCGCTTAGTTCATGTAAAAGTAGGAGTAAGGATTGCAATTCTATATTATTAGTTTTTAATGTCATTACCCAATTAGGTAGCTTTGCTTTTGCTTCTTTTTCCAGTTGAGCCGATAATGGGGTTTCTTTTCCTAGCAGAGGTGCAATTAAGGAACAGTTAGCAGAATCTATAGATTTGGAAATTTGTGAAACTTGTATTTTCCCATTTGTGTCAATAATAGTTTCGTCAAATAGTGCGCGGCCTTGTTGAATAGCAGCAAAGCGACCATTGTAACATTTTGCTCCAGAGGCAACAAAAAGTTCTTTTTGGTTAGGTGTTTTAAAAAGTGCTCCTTGAGTAGTAGGAGTAAAATAAAGCCCTGCTAAGGCTAATTCAGAAACTAAATAAGGGTTGCTACGGTCTAAACGTTTAGTGTTAGGCAGGTTTACTAGTTGCAAATATTCTTCAATGCGTTTTTCTAAGTCAGGATAGTTAGCACTGGCATTACTACCTTGTGTAAGTTGTTCTATAGTATAAATAGTAGTAAAAGGATCACGCGCTATTACATTTTGATCACTAGTATCAATACCTTTTAACCATTCTTGATAAGCTTGTGGGACATCTACTAGTGCTCCAAGAGTAAAGTTAGGCCCATTTTGTCCTAAGTTAACTTCAGTAAAAATCTGTGTTTGGCTAA
>CAZHXL010000041.1:22915-27200 GCA_964536575.1 uncultured Clostridia bacterium
TCATCAGTTAGTTTTTTTATGGTTTCGGCTGAGCGAGAAACTCCAGAGATTTTTATTTGTCGAGCATCTATAGAAACATTGGTTAAAACAGTTTCTAGCGATTTAGGAAAAAGTTTTCCTAATCGTCGTAGCACAGACCAACAAGCTACTTTTTCGTCAAAGCGTGAATTTAATAATGCTAGAGATTTTTTTGCTGCTTCTAACTGAACGCTAGTATTTTCCCCACTAGGGTTTTGCAATTGAGCGCGGCCTTTTTCGTTTAGGCTATAGAGTAATATACTAAACTCTGCTTCTACTGATACAAGTGGTGCTGGTTGTTTAGCACGTTTTACTTCAAGTCCATCAATGATTACAAGATAGTTTAAGGCTGCTAGGCTTAGTAACATATCTGTCAAACGTTCATAAGTACCAAATAACTCCACTTTTATTGGATAAAAAATAAATGGTTCATCTACTATTCCAGCACTACGTTCTAGAGTACGCCAACGCAATTCACGTAAGCGTAGATCTGTTTTAATTTGGTTAATTGTGCGACTAATATCTTCTTCATCATGAACAAGACGCTCTAGCAAAGAAGCAATTTCTGTTTGTGTTTCTACTAGTTCTTGTTTTTCTTTGGCTTGTTGGTTATTAGCTTGTTGGTTATTAGGCTTATTTTTTGGACGTTGAGCTTGTGCCAAACTAAACTGCGTGATAAGGAAAAAACTAACTAAGAAAAATACTAGTATTTTCATTGATTTTAATTTGAATGCATCACGGTTCTAATTTTATCTAGTAAATCATTAACGCCATAAGGTTTTTGTAAAAAACCTAATACACCTTCGTTTAATATATCTTGTGGGTGTCCATCTTGGCTATAGCCGCTAGAGAGTAAAACTTTTACTCCAGGGTTAATTTCCTTAAATCTTTGGAAGGCTTCCTTTCCATTTAACTCAGGCATATCAATATCTAGGATTACTAGGTCTATTTGGTCAAATCGTTCATGATAGATATTTAATGCTTCTTGGCCATTTTCCGCACTAATTACTTGGTAGCCTCCACTGTCTAACATTTCTATAAGTAATTCTCTCATTATGTCTTCATCTTCAGCAACTAAAATAGTTTCGTTCCCTTCTTTAAGGTTGCCAGTGTTGCGTTTAACATCTTCTAATTGTTTATTTGAGGCAGGCAGGTAGATTGAAAAGGTTGTTCCTACTCCAATTTCACTTTCAACATCAACATAACCATTATGATTTTTAATAATGCCATAAACCATTGCTAGCCCAAGCCCTGTGCCTTTTCTATCTTTTTTAGTGGTAAAAAAAGGTTCAAAAATACGGTGTTTAGTTTCTTCTGTCATTCCTGTTCCTGTATCACTAACGCGTAGTAATACATAATTGCCTACTTTTGAGCCAGGATGTGCGTAAGTAAATTGTTCGTCTAAAGTTACACGAGAAGTACTTATATTAAGAAGTCCCCCATCAGGCATTGCATCACGAGCATTAATACACATATTAACAATAGTTTGGATAATTTGCCCTCCATCGACTTCTACAACTAATGCCTCAGTTGCAACAGCTAATTTTAGCTTAATACTGCTAGGAATAGTGCTTTCAACTAGCTCTATAGCTTCTTTGATCAAATTATTTATATTAAGTGTTTGTACACGATATTTACCACCACGAGCAAAAGCAAGTAACTGCTGAGTTAAATCTGCTGCTCGGCGAGCGGAGGATTCAATAATATTTATATAGCGATAAAGAGGGTCGCTTTTAGACATTTGATTTTTGATAAAAGATGTGTAACCTAGAACTCCGCCTAAAATATTATTAAAATCGTGAGCAATGCCTCCTGCTAAAGTGCCAATAGATTCCATTTTTTGTGCTTGTTGTAGGGCATCTTCTAAAACCTTCTTTTCAGTTAAATCTTCAAATTTAACAACTATATTACCTACTTTTCCAAAGTCATCAACTAAAGGAAATAAAGTAGCTTTTAGTGTAGCCATATCATATTTAGGATGTTTTGTGGTTTGAGCTTCTATAAGTAAATCAACAGTTAGATTTACTACTTCTCCTTTTAATACTTTACGTATAGCTTCTGGTAAAGGAGTATTAGCAAAAGGTGGGTCTGTTAAAAGATTATACTTACCAATTACTTCATTATAGTGGTTATTAACTCCGATTAAATATAAAGCACTTTGGTTAACTAAAATACACACACCTTCTGAATCAGTGATAAAGGTAGCCAAAGGAGACTCTAGTACTATTTTGGCAAAAAATGCTTGTGATTTACGTACTTCATCTAGGGAATGCTTAATCTTTTCATACAGTTGAGCATTCTCTACTGCAACACTAATTTGTTCTGCTAAGACTTGTAGTGTAAGTAAATCTTCTTCATTAAACGAGTTAGTCGTATTGTTTTGTACATCCAATACACCTATAGTAGTACCACGAGTAGTTAAAGGAAGAGCTAATTCAGATTTAGTTTCAGGTAAGCTTTTAACAGGAAAAAATTTTGGTTCTTTGCTTACATCAACGACTAAAAAAGGTTCTTTGGTTAAAAAACAATGACCTACAATTCCTTGGTTTAAGCCAAGGCTTTCTCCTAATGGTTCTGGAGAGTGAAAACCTCCATAACCAGCAGTGAAAATAAGTCTATCCGTTTCTTTGTCATAAAGAAAAATATTAACATTATAATAATTAAAAGTTATATTAATAAGTTTTACTACTGCTGGAAGTAGTTCATCTAGCTCTAATAAGGCAGTAAGTTTGTCTCCTACTCGGTAAATAGTTTCTAGTTGCATTGCACGAGTACGAGCATTTTGATAGAGATAAGCTTTTTCTACTGCAATACCAATGGTTTGTCCAATGGTACTTAGGAGTCTAATATCTTGTTTAGTAAAAGATCTTTGATAGCGATTGCCACAGGCAATAATACCGTAACATTCGTCTCGAACTTTTATTGGGATGAAAGCAGTAGAGATAATGCCTTCTTTTTTTATTATTTCTAATGTTGATCGCGGCCCTACTAAACCATCATCTATAGATAGGTTATCTACAATTGTTAGCTCTTTTGTTTTTAGAACTTTACCAGTATAACTTGCTTCACTAGAAGCATTACTAATATTTGGGTCGTTGAGAAATTCTTGTGAAACTCCAGCACTAGCTCTTATAAGCATAGTTTTAGTTTTTTCATTAATGGTGAGTATTACACAACAGTCTAGGCGCAAGGTTTCTAGAATTTTTTCTACTGCATCAGAAAAAATTTCCTCTAAGATTAAAGAACGGCTAGTAGTTTCAGCAATAGAGTTGATTGCAAAAAGTTCTTCATTCTGGCGTTTGATTTCTTGTTGAGCACGTTTTTGATCCGTAATATCTGTTAGGACTGCTAGGTTTCCTGTATGTTCATTGTTAAGACTAAAAACAGGAGATTCAGAAAAGATAACAAAAATATTGTGGTTTTCATTAATTACTAACTCTGCTTCATAACTACTACTTATTCCACGTTCTCGTCGTTTCCATTCTTCCTCAACTAAAGCATGTTGATTGGGTGAAATAAAATCTAATAAATTTTGTCCTAGTAGGTCTTTTTCTGTTTTGTCTAGCATTTCGGCAAAACGACGATTAGCAATTTTAATAAACCCATCTGGCGAAGCTAGTACAATACCATCATTACTACGTTCTACTAGAGTACGGTATTTTTTTTCTGACTGTTGTAGGCTATAGCGTAAATCACGTTCAACATGAACTTTTTTCTGCTCGCTATATAATGCAAAAATTGCGATAACAATAAATGTTCCAATAAAGAGAACTGCTACTACCCAAACTTTTCTTAAGTTTTCATGAAAGGGCTTTAAAACAGCCTTACGAGGAGCATTAGACATTACCATCCATTTAGCCCAAGGTACTTTGCTAGAAGCATAAGTAACTAATTGTTCTTCGCTTCCTAGGCTACCTAGCTTGATTTGTGTTTTTCCTTTTGCTGTTGATAGTGCCATTGTTAAAAAGGCATAGTCGGAACTACGATCTGTGCTGCTAGGATTAGGATCTAAAAAAGACCCTCCCGCAATCATATCCCAAGAATGACCTACTAAAGTGGGATTAGAATGCGCAACTATTTGTTTGTCTTGATTAATAATCCAAGTAAAACAACCAAGGTGGATATCATAAGGAGCAACATAAGTTGTAAGCCAAGTTTCTATATCTATACGACCAGAAAGAGTACCAGTAAAAACCTTTTTGCCATCAGTATCAATGCTAAAAATTGGCATATCAAAAGCAATAGCTTTAGTCCCATCTTTGGTTAT
>CAZHXL010000041.1:27210-31576 GCA_964536575.1 uncultured Clostridia bacterium
TTTGGTTATATAAGGCCCAGCTAAGGAAATAGCTTTAGTGTTTATTGTTTCTAGTGTAGAAGGGCGAAAAAGCGCGCTCTTTCCGCTAAGTTTAGTTTCTTTTAAGTATGTAGTAATAAAGTTACCTTGAGCATCAATACGACTTATATCAGTCAAACGGCCATTAAAACGTTTGTAGCAATTAGCTAAATGTGGCCAAATTTTCTTTGGATCGTTTCCTTGTACATCATTTATGGTAGCTACATACTTAAAGTCGTTTTCTATGCGTGTAAATAACTGTGATAGGTCTTCAGCCACTGCTCTTACATGTTCAAGTTGTTTATCGTTATAGCGGTCACAAGTCTCATACTCAAATTGCTTAGCAAAATGGTAAAAAAAACCACCAGCACCTAACATAGTAGCTAAAGCAAATAATAAAACTACCCAAACACCAAGAGAGATAATCCTTGTTTTTTTAGCGGGCATGAGATTTATCGATAGATAAGAAATATAAGAAATATAAGAAATATAAAAAATGAAGATGATAAAGATTTTAGGCTAGCTCTCATTATACTGCAACTAAAAGTAGATAGAGGAATATAACTAACTTAGTTGGTTGTATTAAGTGGAAATATTACCTAAAATCTGTTTGTAAAAGGTTAAACAGTAGGCTATCTTGCTAACCACCAAATAATTAATCCAATTATTGTTACTAATGCAAGTACTTTTAAGGCGGTTAAAATTTTACCTAGCATAATTAAACCTTGCCAAAACTTTATGATTGACTTATCCATAATAACACCGCTAGCTAGTTTAAAAGTATTAATTAGAATTATAGAGTTATAAAGTAGACTTTTAGTTAATAAAAGCAAAAAATATCTTCAATATTGTTAAATCTCCTGTTAATCTTGTTTTTTTAACAATAGTCCTATTTGTCTTTTTCAGTTACTAATAATTAATTTTTGAGCTAAACCCTAAAGCTAACCCATTATGCATCCGTTGGCTAATATCCACAAATACTTACCTGTTGTTGCTCACCCAAGAGCCTTGGAACGCACTTATTTAAGGAGTTTTTTTGTTAACTCTTTTGATATTCCTTTAGTAATCCTAGAAGCAGAGCGCGGTTACGGAAAAACTACACTTTTGTCTTTTGTTGCTAAAAAAGAAGGAATGTTTTCACGTTGGTTGACTTTAGAGAGCTGCGATAATGACCTAAATTGTTTTGTTGAAAACTTACTACAGTCTATTTATGGTCGGTTTATTCCTGATGAGATAAACCAGTTAAACACAAAAAAAGCTATTCACTTGATTATGGGTGCCATTTGTGAGCTTTCTATTAATGTATTGATTTTAGATAACTTTGAATTAGTCGCTAACTCTGAGCCTATTAATTCACTTTTAGAACAGTTAATAATAGATTTACCACCTTTTACACGGCTGATTATTGCTACAAAGAAGCTTCCTAACTTACGTTGGAGCAGTAGACAACACAACCGAGTATCTATTTTAACCCAAATAGACCTACGTTTTGACGTGGAAGATCTTTCACAGTATTTTCTTAAGGTCTATAACTATCAGCTTTTATCTGAAGAAGCAGCTTTTATCATCGAGCATACCCAAGGATGTCCTGTATTAGTTAATTTACTAGCCCAATTAACTCGCAACCTACCTAGTTACTTAAAAGTAGATTGGAAACAACTTCCTATAGGTATCGAAACAGAAAATATTAAACTGTTACTTAGAGAAGTAATTAGTAAATTACCTCGTTCCCTATCACGAGTAGCTCAAGAAATAACCCCTCTTACATTTACTTCTAATAATGGACAATCTTCCTTATGTGATCTACTTGATACTTTAGCTGAGCGTCATTGTTTAGTTCAACAGCATATTAATAATACAAACCTTCGTATCAATGTCCCTCATGAGATTTTGGTAGAGCTTTCTCAGAAAATTTAATACACGTTTTGGGTTATAGCTCTACCATTTGGTGTAAAAGATTTACTTGCAACTTATTTTTGCTCTTAATAATCTCTAATAGCAAGCTACTAAATAGTTTAAATTCTTATAGCTCGGTTTTTCTATGGCACAGCAATTGTTCAGTAGCCAGAAACTATCAACATTTTTCACCAAATAATTAAGTTAAATTCTAGGAGTTTTGGCATGAAAACTTGCCCTATTTGTCGGCGTGATTATGTAGAACATATGAGATATTGCACTCGCGATGGCACAAAATTACAGACAGAGAGTTTAAGAGCCTGTCCTGAATGTGCTTTAAGTTTTCCAGAGGGCGTGAATAAATGCCCAGAACATAATTTAGAATTAGTTGTTCAAGCCAAAAGTATAGAACCATCTAATTTTTGTAGTCTATGCAGTCAATATTACCCAACAGCAAATGGAAATTGTCCAATACACGGTATAGCACTAGGGGTTAATAGCCTAAACCCTGATAGTAAAAATCCTGATCAATTAAATTCTTTATCTAGTAGTAAGAAAAACCTTTCTCCAATTGTCGCTACTATTTTAGAAGAAATTATTAGGACAGATAACTTGTCTAGCCAAAACTCTAGTCATCCTAATCTTGAGCAAGCAAACAAATTAGGTGAAGACTTATCTGTTAATGCTCCATCTATGGAGACTAATCAAGTTACTCATCCAGAGGTGGTTAAAGCCGCAGACACCAAAAATCTAACTGCTCCTGCTGTATTGCCTTTTGATACTTTGGGACAATATGCAGTTGACCAAGTTGCTGCCGAGCGTAAATTCCTAGTTGCTTTAGCTCTCTTAGTCGTTTTTTCTGTTGTAGGATTTGCTGCCTATAGCATTCCTTACGCGCTACAATGGCCAAAAGTATCTGCTGATACAGAGCCTAAACCTTCACCTGTACCACTAGAAACTTCACCTAGACTTGGTCTTGAGCCTACTCTAGAACAAGCAAGTCTATCTTCAGAAGAAAAAGACATTGTTCAACAGATTGAAGATCCTAGAATTAAAAAAATTCCTTCAAATTCTCTAAATAATAAACTTAAGATAGAAAGTAAATCTAACCAACAGTTAAAAACTAAACCATTAACAGAAATTCCTAGTGGGAAAATTCCCAGTAAGTCAAAAGATCAAGTAAAAGCAGAAAATAAAGAAGTTAAAAAACTTTCCAATAAAGCTACTAAAGAGTCTACCCCTAATACTAAAGCTAATACAGAAGTGACTAAAGCCAGCAATAGTAATAACGCAAATAATCAAGCTAGCATTAGTACTAAAGAAATACCTAATAAAGATACTAGGGTAGCGACTGATAGAACTGTTCGACCTACAGTAAATGAACCTGTTCAGTCACGTTCCCAAACTTGGGACAATCCTATAGTTGGCGAAATGAAAGCTCCTAAACGCCAATCAGCGAAAGTTATTGCTAAAGTAGTTAATAGATCACGGCTTCAAACTCCTAATGGCTATGTCTACCAATTTGATCTTATAGTGCGTGAATTAAATGGTGTTAGTGTTAAATGGGGATATACTTCTGCCCATAAAAGCAGCTATTCAGGTAATAATAGTGTTGTCTCAGGCTTATTAGGTAGAGAACTAGATGCAAACGGCTCAATTCACTTTCGTATGGCAGTTAGAATGACTGGTCGATGTATTGATGACTGGTATGGAGAGATTGTTTACGACTGTTCAGGTGTTGATGAAAATGGTAACTCAGTTGAACTACACCAAGTTTTAGCTTTAGATAACAATTTTCCTACTTACTAAAATTCGCAAAAAAGTTTATTGCATCAATTTCAAGTTGATTTTATACTGGCAAAAACCCACATTTATTTTCGCATTTATTTAATGTAAATATTTTAGTGTATGTAAAAGGAAAGTTAATATGGCTTCATTTATAGAAGAATATAAAGCTAAACACCAACACCCAATGAATAAACTTACTCATAGTATTGGTATTCCAATGATTGTTGTTTCTCTAGTAGTAGTTTTTTTTAATTGGAAAATAGGTGTCACACTATTTGTTATAGGTTGGATACTTCAATTTATTGGTCATGCTTTTGAAGGCAATATGCCTGCATTTTTTTCTAACCCAGTTTATTTACTTGTTGGTGTTCAGTGGTTTTTCAAAAAGCTGATTGGGACTGTAGACTCTAAACCAGAAACACAGCAAAATAAGTAAACCTTGTGTTATATAAATATAAACTGTTAGTTTTCAATATCTTATAGACCCAGCCCTAAAGGACTGGGCTAATGTCAGATGCCCTTACAGGGCATTAAAATTTTACTGAGCAAAGTTCATGTATATAAATATAAACTGTTAGTTTTCAATATCTTATAGCCCCAAAGGGGCTACCTGAAGTTTGGACAAATTTCGTCATAAAGTAGCCGAATCAAATAAAGATTTGGC
>CAZHXL010000042.1:0-5576 GCA_964536575.1 uncultured Clostridia bacterium
TTAATGATTCGTGGCTTCCAAAATGCCAATATGGCAATGCGCTATTCAGATAAACCTGTTGTAGTTGCACCTTTTGGCCTTACCTTAGGCGGTGGTTGCGAAATCAGCATGCATTGTGATCGCACTCGTGCAGCAGCAGAAACCTATATTGGTTTAGTAGAAATTGGCGTAGGTTTAATTCCTGCTGGTGGTGGTACTAAAGAGCTAGCCTTAAGAGCTACACAACAAGCAGCTATGGAAGCTGATGCAGATCCTTTTAACTACATTAGACAAGCTTTTGAAACCATTGCTACAGCCAAAGTTGCTACTAGCGCGTTAGAAGCTAAGAAATTAGGTCTATTACGTAGAACAGACCAGGTTTCTATGAATAAAGCTCGCTTAATTGATGATGCTAAACAAGTTGTACTTGGAATGGTAAAAGAAGGCTACGAGCGTCAGCAGCCTCGGACTGACATTCCTGCACTAGGAGAAAGTGCTTTAGCCGCTTTGAAACTAGGTGTTCATATGATGGTCAGAGGCGGTTTTGCTACTGAGTATGAGGGTGTTATTGCTCGTAAGATTGCTAGGATCCTTACAGGTGGTGACTTATCGCATAAGACCTTAGTGTCTGAACAACATTTCCTAGATCTAGAGCGTGAAGCGTTCCTAAGCCTTTGTGGTGAGCGCAAAACCCAAGAACGTATCCAATCTATGCTCAAGACTGGTAAGCCATTGAGAAACTAAAGGAGAAAGAATAATGAGAGATGCAGTAATTGTCGCAATTGCAAGAAGTGCTGTTGGCAAAGCTTATAAAGGAACACTTGCCAATACCCGCCCAGATGATATGGCGGCAGAAGTGATGAACTATGTTCTCAGTCGTGTACCCGAACTTGATCATAAGGAAATCGATGATGTGGTTTTAGGCTGTGCAATGCCAGAAGCAGAGCAAGGAATGAATGTTGCCCGTATTGCTTCCTTACGTGCAGGGTTACCCGTCTCACTTTCAGCTTTGACTATTAATCGTTTTTGTGCTTCAGGACTCCAATCTGTAGCACAAACCGCCGAACGTATTTGTATAGGTGGTATAGATGTAGCTCTTGCTGGTGGTACGGAAACTATGTCAATGATCCCAATGGGTGGACATAAAATTGTTCCTAATCCATATCTAGTAGATAACTACCCAGATGCTTACCTAGGAATGGGGCTTACAGCAGAACGCTTAGCTAATCGCTATGAAATTAGCCGTGAACAACAAGATGAATTTTCCTATCAAAGCCACCAAAAAGCTATTGCTGCTATTGAAGCAGGTAGATTTAAGGATGAAATAGCTCCAATTAAAGTTAAACAAGATCGCTTTAATGCCAAAGGTAAAAAAGAAGTTGCTGAAATAGTTTTTGACACTGATGAGGGGCCACGAAAAGATACTACCTTTGATGCTCTAGCTAAATTAAAACCAGCCTTTAAGGTTAATGGTACGGTAACGGCTGGTAATTCTTCACAAATGTCTGATGGTGCAGCAATTGCACTAGTTATGTCAGATCAAAAAGCTACTCGTTTAGGACTTAAACCACTAGCACGTTTTGTTTCCTTTGCTACAGGTGGGGTTGAGCCAGAAGATATGGGAATTGGCCCAGTAGTAGCAATTCCTAAAGCACTAAAAATGGCAGGTTTAACACTTGCAGACATCGATATTATTGAGCTAAATGAAGCTTTTGCTTCACAGTCACTTTCTGTGATTAAGGTACTAGAAATAGATCCAGCTAAAGTTAATGTTAATGGTGGAGCAGTAGCACTTGGACATCCATTAGGGTGTACAGGTACAAAGTTAATTGCCACAATGATTTATGAATTAAAACGTCGTGGTGGCCGTTACGGTATGGTAACAATGTGTGTTGGTGGTGGCATGGGTGCTGCCGGTATTTTTGAGATTAATAATTAATTTTTTGCATTCATTTTGGAAAAGGGAGTTTTTATGTCAAAAACAGTTATGGCAAAAGCAAAAATTGTCAAGGGCGGTAGCTTCTTGATTGAAGAAAGAAACCCTTCAGAAGTCTTTACTCCAGAGGATTTTTCTGAAGAACAACGCGCAATAGCAAAAACAACCCGTGATTTTGTTATAGGGGAAGTTTATCCAAACCGTAATGAAATCGAGAATAAAAATACAGAAGTACTAACTTCTTTATTGCGTAAATCTGGTGAACTAGGTCTGCTTTCTTTTGATATTCCTGAAAAATACGAAGGCTTAGGACTAGATAAAGTTTGTTCAATGTTAGTAGCAGAAAATATTGCTCCTGGTGGTGGTTCATTTGCAGTCTCTCATGGTGGTCATACAGGAATTGGTACTTGGCCAATTATTTATTTTGGTACAGAAGTCCAAAAGAAACATTATTTACCTAAACTTGCTACTGGTGAATTGCTTGCTGCCTATGCGTTAACTGAACCTCATTCTGGTTCAGATTCACTAGCTGCCAAAACTAGAGCAATACTTTCTGAAGATGGTAAGTATTACACATTAAATGGCACAAAGATGTGGATAACTAATGCTGGATTTGCTGATATATTTGTCACTTTTGCTAAAGTAGATGGTGACAAATTCTCTGCCTTTATTATAGAAAAAACTTTTCCTGGTGTTTCTACAGGCGGAGAAGAACACAAAATGGGTATTCGTGGTTCTTCTACTCGTACCCTAGAACTTAATGATGCTCGCGTACCATCAGAAAACCTTTTAGGTGAAATTGGAAAAGGCCATTTGATTGCTTTTAACGTGCTTAATATGGGGCGTTTTAAGCTAGGGGCAGGTTGCGTTGGTGGAGCAAAAGCGGCAATGAAAGAGACTATTGCTTATGCTAACGAACGCCACCAATTTAATAAGCCTATTTCTTCTTTTGGTGCAATCAAACAAAAACTAGCTGAAATGGCAATTCGTTGTTATGCGGTAGAAAGTGCTGTTTATCGTACTGCTGGCTTAATTGACCAAGCCCTAGATGGCGTTGATGCAGATGATAATATGGGTATTATGAAAGGCATTGAAGAATATGCCATTGAGTGTTCAGCCATGAAAGTTTATGGTACAGAAATGTTAGACTTTGTTGCAGATGAAATGGTACAAGTTTATGGTGGTTATGGCTATTCTCAAGAATATCCTGCTGAAATTGTTTATCGTGATTCTCGTATCAATCGCATCTTTGAAGGCACTAATGAAATTAATCGCATGTTAATCCCTGGAATGCTACTTAAAAAAGCCATGAAGGGTGAACTTGCTATTATGCAAGCAGCTAAACAGCTTATGGAAGAACTGCTTAGCTTCCCATCTATGGAAGATGAAGAAGATGGCATACTAGCAGAAGAACAAAAGCAAGTACGTAATGCTAAGAAAGTTGTCTTAATGGTAGCTGGTGCTGCTGCTCAAAAGTACATGCAAAACATTTCTGAACAACAAGAATTATTAATGGGTATAGCTGATATAATCATGGAAGTTTACGCAATGGAAAGTACATTGTTACGAACTCAAAAATTTATTCAAGCTAATAGTGAACAAAAAGCTGACCTAAGAATTGAAGCTACTCGCGCTTTTATTAGTGATGCAATGGATCGTATTGAGGTTACAGCTCGTCCGCTTTTAGCAGCACTAGTTGAAGGTGATATGCTCAGAACTCAATTAGCTGCTTTGAAGCGTTTTACTCGCCATACTCCTTATAACTCAATTCAAGCTCGTCAACGTATTGCCGCAGCAATGAGTGAAACAGGTAAATATATTTTCTAGTTTGTTATTTGCACACCAAGGGTAAGTCCACCTGGGCTTACCCTCATTTATTACAGACATCTATCAGACATTGATGTAGTGCCGAACAGTTCGCCCTTTTAAGATTAAAGAAGGGCATTTAGGTAATTAGACTTTTTATCCAAGCTACCATCATATCAACTATTAGTATATTTTCTTTGTTACCAGAAATAACTATATCTGCATAATGTTTACTGGTTTCTACTAGCGTTTGATGCATAGGCTTAACGTTGGTTAAATATTGGTGAATAACAGATTCTTTGTTACGTCCACGTTCAGCAATATCTCTTTGTAGGCGTCGGATAAAACGCAGGTCATCATCAGTATCAACAAAAATTTTTACTTTCATTAAATGTCTTAGTGCAGGTTGAGCAAAAATAAGTAAGCCATCTAGTAGGATAATAGGTTTTGATTCTATGGTTTGATACTCTCCAGTACGAGTATGGCTAGGAAAATCATAAATAGGCTGATCAATTGCTTTACCATCTAGTAAGTCTTGGGTGTGTTGGATTAAACGGTTTGAATCTAAAGAATCTGGATGGTCAAAATTGACATCATGACGTGATTTTAGAGGTAAATGGCTCAAATCATAATAGTAGTTATCTTGTTGTAAATAGACTATGTTTTCTTCTCCAACCCCAGCAATAATTTTTTTTGCAATCGTGGTTTTACCTGAAGCACTACCACCACATATACCAATCAGCATTAAACCATCCTCCTAAGAAAATACCAAAAATGAAAAAGGCACAAAGAAAGGTTTTATTTTTTGTGCCTTTGTAAATATTAATTATGAGCTAAAAACAATCTATTTTTTCCCAAACACAGTTAAATTATAGTTAGCAGTATCTTGACCTGAAGCAATACCAATATAGTAAGTTCCTGGTGCAAGGCTACTAGTACCAATCAATTCTGAGCCTGTTATACTTAAACCACCATTAAGGATAAACGCGCTACTAGCAGAAATAGGCCCATTCTTGATTCCTTTAGTAAACAATATTACATCTATATCGCTGTTAATATTATTAGCTTCTAAAGAAATATAGAGTTGGGTAGATGATTTTATGTCTACACGATAGAGGTCTTGTACTGGAAGTGTAGCACCATCACCAAAGTCAATAGAGACTTTGGATGGGTCACTGGCTTTAATAGAGCCGGATACTCTGCTATCAAGAGCGATTTTTTGGCCTTGTTTTTTAGCATCATTTGGTTCGATTTCATTAACAGCAGATAGTTGAGCAAGTCCAAAACCGTTTAAGACAAGATCAATATTTGGTGTAACTGAACCAGCCACAACCTTTACAGGAACAAAATCTTTTGGATTATCTGTATTAGCATTGCCCTCACTTGGGCCATTGTAATTTTCTGGAGTAAGTAGATCTAGTTGTTCATCTCTTGGGCCAACACTAGAACCAGCTAGGAAATTAGGATTAATTTTTTCTACAGAGATAAGATAGTCGCCTGGAGGTAAGCCAATGAACTGATATGAGCCATTACCACCTAACACACCACTAACAAAACTAGTAGCAGTTGCTAGTGAGTCAAGTTCTGGGCGACTGGTTGGTGAAAGTGGGGCACCGTCAGCATCTATAGGAATACTACCTTGGTAGACATCTATATTTGGATCTGGTGGATATTTACCTAAACTAATACGACGAGCTACAACATTAAGACCTGTGATAGGAAAATCTCCGTTAAGGGTACGAATAACCACTTTACCTGTAATACCACCTATTTGAGAACCTGGTTCACTAGGTAAATAACCTAGAGTTGGGTAGAGAGCAGACATTGCCAAACTATCATCAAAACTAAGTGAGGC
>CAZHXL010000042.1:5586-12500 GCA_964536575.1 uncultured Clostridia bacterium
ATAAAACTTCCTGAACTACTAAACCCAAAACCACCTAGTTTACCACTAGAAGGGCCACTAAAAAGAAAAGGGTAAACAGTTTCTACAAAAGGAGCAAAAACATCAAAACGTTGTGTTGAACTGCTAAAACCATCTGGAAGAGTGGCAAAAGAACTGCTAGATGCAATACCACCATTAACTTGTGAGTGATCAAGTGGGCCAGCAAAATGACCAAATTCATGAGTAAAGACGCCAATAAAAGGTACTCTACCAATAGAATTAACTGCTGCACCATTAAGAATTACACCGCCTTCGGCTAAGGCTAAAGTGTCAGCCTCAGGGCGGCTAAATGCTAAGAAGAAAAATACTCCTAACACGCCTCCTCTACCTAGAATTGCTCCATCAGTGTCAAAGACAACAGGGTTTTGAAAACTAGGGCTACGAGAGCTTGCTACTCGCCCAATATTGCTATTATTAATATCAGTAGGAGCATTAGTCCCAGGATCTTTTATTTGCCCAGCATTTACAAATTCAATAGTAGAGGTAGGAATATCAGTGTAAAGCTTAAATATTCTATCTACTAACTTTACTGCTTCTGCATTTGAAAGTGGGCCTAATGTACCGCTATCAACGCGATAAAGTACTTGCCCTTGGGTATTTACTGTAGTACTAGCAATTGGGCCGCCTTTAGTTTCTTGTTTTGCCCAAACTACAGGTTTACCATTAGAGGCAACAAAAAGCGGGCCACCTGCATAGCTAGTCTCAAAAGTTCCTGTTACTAACAGAAATAAAATTGCAAAACTTAAGTAAAAAATGGTCTTAAAGATTTTCATAGCTGCATTTTCTCCTATTTTTCTGACTCAACTATGGTGCGTACCAATCCAGTAAAGTCAGTTAGTGGTAACGCGCCTGGTTTACCAATTAATGCAGCAAAATTTTGATTGCTAGTTCTTGATGCAATAACAGGCACTTCTAAATCTCCTTCAGGATGAATTACCTTTGCTTTGTCGGTAGACTTAGAGTAATTATTGTAAGGATTAGTAAATAACCCGCGATTATTAATACTATTTTTTATAATTGGCTTACCCGTAGAAGTACGAGTAACATGAAAAGCACCTTGGTAAAGCCCTACAGGATAAGTTAAATCCGACATGTAGTTTGGAATTAGCATTAACAGCATCTCATCGCCAACATGATAATAGCTCATACCATGAACAATAAAAGTATCTGGGTCAGCAATTTTTCCACCTATCATAGGTACAATTTCATTGGTTTTAGTAGTTTTATTAAATTTACGTGGTTGATGCCCTAATTGCTTAAAAGTAAACGTATGCGGAATGTCACCTTTAATTTTTTCTGAAACAGTAAAAGTATAATAAGTAACAGGCATTATTCCTTGTGCAATTGTTTCTTCAGTTTCTTTAATACTAGTACACTTACCAACAAACACTTTATCCGCAGTAGCAACCATCTCTTCTAGATTAAACTGCAAAACGGCGTGATGTGCTTTTGACGTAAGCATTTGGGTGCTAAACATCACTGCTAGCAAAACGGCTAGAAAAAGGTATTTTAATTTTCTCATGAGAAACTCCGGTGTTTTAGAGGATTTCTGAAAGTATGAGACACTATTAAGTAATCGTCAAGCCTTAAGCCTATGATTTAATTGGCGAAAGTTTAATTAGTGTTTAGATACAATATAGCCTCGGCGGCCAACTGCCCAAGCACTTTCAGATGAAATTACTTTTAAGCCTGTAAGGTCGTATTTACGAGGTACTGGGACTTGTTCCCAAGTCTTGCCTCCATCACTAGTACAAAGTAGTAGCCCATTTGTACCAACTATAAAACCACGACTAGCATCAAGGAACTGAATTGAACGAAATAGATTATTAAAATTAGTAGTTTGTTTTTGCCAAGTTATACCTTTATCTAATGTGTTAAACAAACTTCCACCTAAACCTGCTACCCAAACATTATTAGCATCAATTGGCCAAACATCAAATAACGCTGCGTCACTGCCGCTTTCTAGCCGTTGCCAAGTTTGTCCCCCATCGCTAGTATTAAGTATTATCCCTTCTTCACCAACAATCCATCCTTCTTTTTCATTGAGGAAACGTACTCGCCAAAGGTCGTCTATTACTTTGGTATCAACTTTTTGCCATTCTTTGCCACCATCAATAGTTTTAAGAATCTGACCACTAGATCCAACCACCCAACCTCTCATTGAGTCAATAAAATATAAAGAGTTTAAGGCTTCGTCTTCCTCACCAATACGTAAGTTATCCCAATTAATGCCGCCGTCTGTTGAGCCTTTAATTGTGCCATTAAAGCCAACAGCCCAACCTAGATCTTTGTTAATAAAATCTATATCGCTTAGAAATTCTTGGGCATTACTGGCTATTTGCCAGTTTTGGCCACCATCAGTAGTTTTTAGGAATGCTCCAGCTATTTCATTAATATCACTAACACACCATCCAGTTTTTTCATCAATAAAGTCTATTGCTGTTAAATCTCTTTCTATTGGCGAACGTTGTTGTTTCCAACTAGCACACACAGGGGTTGCTGCTTGGCTAACTGGGTTTGTTGTAGATGGGGTAGGCGACTCTGTACAAGAAGCGAAAAATATTAAGCTTAATATAAATAATAAATAAAATTTTTTCATGTTTAATAATAACCTAAAAAGCTTGTCCAAAGCTGAAATGGAATTGAACCCTTCTTTCGGGTACTCTGGGGTTAATTAAAAAACCCATATCAAAACGAAGTGGGCCAACAGGAGTAGCAATTCTTAAGCCTGTTCCTAGGGTATTAGAAAACTTCTTTAACCCAATATCTGAAGTTTTACGAAAAACATTACCAGTATCATAAAAAAGCACTCCACCCAAGCGGTTAGTAATTGGGAAACGTAGTTCTGAGCTAAGAACAAAAAGCGCATTTCCTCCTACTGTACGCCCATTTGTATTACGTGGGCCAGCTTTTTCAAACCCAAAACCGCGTAAAGTATTTGCTCCACCAGCAAAAAACCTTTCTGTTAAAGGTAGCCTAGGCTTGTTGTCAAAAGCCTTTGCTAACCCTAATTGCAAATTAGCCGCAAAAATTATTGGTGCTTTAGTAGGAAGGCGGCCATAACGCTGATGATTAGCAAAAAGCTTAATAAACTCCCGCTCACTTCCAAACGCAATTGTAGAAATAGAAAGATCAGCGGAAGTAAATGTTCCTTTAGTAGCATTAAAAATATTGTCGCGACTGTCATTAACAACTGTGCCAGAAATTCTTCCTAATTTAACAGGCTTATCACTACGATTAAGTACTACGTCATCTACTTTTATATCAAAAACGTTTACATCTTCAAAAGCATAGCGAAAAAACAAGTCTGTGTTCTCATTAACTCTTTGTTCTACCTGTAGTAATGCTGTTAGTCTACGAGAAGTAAAACTAGATTCTTCACGTCTACGATAAAAGAAAACCAACAAAGGATTAACCTCTAAACCAAAAGGTTTAGGAAATAAATAGGAAACCTGTCCTAGTTGTTCGCGTCTACTTGCCCTAAGAGTTAATGTTGCGGTTTGTAGTCTACCTAGTAAATTGGCATTAGAAATTTGTAGCAGTCCTCTTGCTCCATCTTCACTTTGGTAACCAAAACCATAAGTCAAAGTATATGCAGGAGCTTCGGCAGTTTCTACAAACACATCATGCAAAGCACGATTTTGGTCATCACGAGAAATTAACTCACTATGAATTTGCGCGGTTCTAAACGCTCCTGTAGCATAAAGTTGCTGCTCACTTCTATTAAAGTCATCGCGCTTTAGAAAACCATTTTCACTAAAAGTTAAATATTTTTTAATGTATTTTTCCTGAGAACGACCACGATTATTAATCACAACACGGTTGATTACAACTTGATCGCCTTCCTCAACAGTAAAATTAATTCTCATGTTAGTTTCGTCAATGTTTTCTACTTTAGTAACAATTTGGGCTTCGGGATAACCTTTCTTGCTATAGGTATCAAGTAAAGCTTCTATATCTTCGTTAAGACGAGAACGAGAAAAATAATTTAGTTTTCTTTTTGGGAGTTGAGCCTTTAACTCTTCTGAGAAAAATACGTTGTTACCAATAAAAACCGTTTCGGTTACTGTTACACGCGAGCCTTGTTCTACAACAAAAGTAATGACTAAGTTTTGGTTACTAGGAGATACCCCTAGGCGACGTTCTGTTACTTGTGCATTTATATAACCTAATTCTTTTAATAGATTAGCAATAGTATTACTATCACTAGTAAGCAAATCTTGGCTGGTAATACCACGAGCAGAAAATGCTGCTTTACGAGATTTTAGCTGATCAGCAATTGCCACTATAGTAAATTCATCTGTACCAATTAACCTAATATCTGATACCCGATAACGCTGACCACGATCAATAAAATAAGTAATTTTAATATTATCTTGGCTAATTTCTTCTTTGCGGCTGTCGATATTAGCAAAGAAAAAGCCTTCTTGTTGAACAATTTCTAGCAGATCTCTACGTCCTTCCTCGATAGTAAAATCATCACTACCACCTTGACGAAACATTGGTAAAGTTTCTTGCAGCTTTTTGCTAGAAATTTCCATACCTTCTACTGCTACATCTACTTTAGCCCCAGAATTTATCGTTAGACGAACAGAAACCGTGTTATTGTCACTGTTATAGCTTACTTCTGGGCTACTAATCTGTGGATCTAGATACTGAGCTTGAATATGACGTTTACGCAATAGTTCAATGTCTTCCTGTAAGCTACTTTGAATAAATGGGCTACCAGGCTGAGTTTTAAGATTAGTTAATAAAAAATTTGGATCCAGCTTTAAGTTTCCTACTAAATTTATTGGATCATAAATGACTGCTTGTTTACCCGAAACAATTTGGAAATCAATATTTGCACGCTCTCTAGTTTCATCTGTTTGAATATTAGGAGTAATTGTAACTTGAAAATATCCTGAGTCATGAAAAAACTGTACTAAGCTTTCTGCTGAGCGTTCTATACTAGGTTGAGATACCTTTGTTCCTTCCTCTAGCCCCACTGTACGTAACTTTAGATCTGTTTCTGCAAATATTGGTTCACCAGAAAAAGTAATTTGGTCAACGCGCATTTGTCTAGTAACTAAGAAAGTCAAATGAATACCTTCAGGGGTGTTCAGTGCTTCCACAGAAACATCTGCGGCACGGCCAGATTTATAAAGTTTAATAATTGCTTCCCGGATTTTTACCGCAGAATACATCTGACCAGGAGTAATATTAATTACATCTCTTAGCTCTAATTTTTCTTCATGGTCTTTAAGAGTAGTCTTAAATTTAACCTCTACTTTAGCAATCTGTGCATTTTGAAATTGTGCTGTGTCTAACTGGCCATAAGTGGGATAAGGAAAAATAAAGATTGAAAATAAGGGAACTAAAGCAATTAAAAGCCGTGAAGCAACGAAAGAACTTCTTAAAACCTTAAGAAGTTTTTGCTGTTTATTGCTTTTTCTGGCGTTCATGGGCTTAAAATCTCTTACGGAAACGAATGTCAAAGCCATACGTGCCATCCTGCTCACGCGTGCCAATTATGGAAATATTGCGGTTGACTTGATATTCAACCACTACAATTTGTTCTTGTCCAGTAGTGATGTTGGTTGAATAAGTTAAAGAAAGATTTTTGCTAACACGTCGTCCTAAGGTAATTCTAGCTGTTGGGTTTGAACCACGCCCAGCAATTAAAGGGTCTATTTGAAAGCGATTTAGCCCAAAAAGCTTGTCCGTGCTTTGCTCAACTTTTTGAGATAAGGTTTCTGAGAGTAGCCCTAGTGCAGGACTAAGCCGTGTTTGAGTGTCTAAAGATTGAGCATTTACTCCTGGTGGTAGTAATTGACCTGTAGTAATTAAAGATACAATATCTGATTGTGGTAATGCTGGTTCAGAGCGAAGTAAAGTAGTAAACCGATTTGATGTCCCAGCTAGATTTAAGATTATTCTATAGCCTCGTAGGTCAGTATCTGCTTCAATATCAAAACGTAATTGCCCATTACGCGAATTAGGAAAATCTACTATCCCACGAGTAATATTATATAGATCATTACGTAGGAAAAGTGTACCGCGACTTACTGTAGCACGTCCAGAAACTATTGGATTATTAAGAGTTCCGCTTATTTTTAATGAGCTACTGCCAACCATTTCTGCTACATTGTTGTCTACAAACAAAGAATCTTGAGCATTTACCCCAATATTTAAGTTAAGAGTGTCTCCAAAAGCAAAAGAGGTTAAATTACCTACAGAAAAAACAAAGTTAGAAGCAATAAGCTTAGCTAAATCTACATCTTGCCTATATTCAGAATGTCGAATGTTTACTTTACCATTTAAGATTTGTACTCTGTCGCTTCCTTGTAGTAATAGCTCTGAGTCAACAATTGAGCGAACCGTGTCAGGATAATTAACTCGTAACCCTGTAGCAGAAACCTCTAAGCGAAAGCGATTAGGATTTAACTTATCAAAAAGTAAACCGCCATTGACTTTTACTTGTCCCCCATTAGCCTTAGCCGTGAAATTATCTAGTAACGCACGGTCATTAGAAAACAAAACCTTTCCATTTCCTTCTTGGATGGAAATTGGAGCACCAATATAGCGCACAGAAATGTTTTTTAGCTCTGCTGAGCCTACCAAATCATTACCATTAGTTAGTGAGGCACTAAAGTTAGCAGAACCATTTACAAATAAAGAATTAGAAATAGAGTTAAGTAACCTAAGGTTTATCTCTCCTGATAGTTTTAATGTGTTGTTTCCTCCACCTACCCTACCAGCTACACCAAAACTAGTTTGATCGCCTTTTAAGTTAAACCTATTAAAAACTAAGCGGTTTAACCCTGCTTCTAGCTCAATTGGCCCTTCATTAACTACCTCATAAGCAGTCTCTTCATCACCACTAGTTTTAACCT
>CAZHXL010000042.1:12510-18771 GCA_964536575.1 uncultured Clostridia bacterium
ATTTAGGAGCACTTTAATCTTTTTTAAGCTCACTCCTTCATCTGTAGAAAGTGGCCCTTGAATTTTTAATATTCCAGTTGCATTGGTTTCTAATCTAGGTGGCACACTAGTAAAAAGTGCTAGTAATGGCAGTAAAGATCGGTCTTTTAGGTCAATTTGTGCAAATAAAGGAAGGTCATCTGAAAGCATAATTTTACCATTTAGCTCATAGAGAAGGTTTTCATAATTAGCTGTTAAACTTAAATTCGCTACCCCTTCTTTTGCCCTACCAGTTAATAGCAAGTTACGTAAGGTTTGATTGCCTAGTTTGATTTCTGAACCATTTACTTTTACATCAAAAATAGGGTTACTTACATTACCTTCACCAACGATTTTTGCTGAAACCATACCATAAAGTGTTGTTCCAGACTGGCTTAATGACTCAGAAACTGTGTATAGGTTTAACTTATTGCTACTTAGGTCTAGCTTGTAATTACGGCTAGGGATATGATAACTGGCCGAACCTGCTATTGTGCCAGCAGGTAACTCTAGGTTGATGCGACTAAAATTAATAAACTCATTTTCTACAGCAAATTTTACTACTAAGTTACGAAAATTTGCTTCAGGATGGCTGTTATTCACTCTTAAGTCTAACTCACCTAAGAATTTTTTTAGATCAAAGGCAAAATCAGGTTTCCTTAAATCACCAATACTAGGTAAACCTTTTAGTGCCATCTCGCCATTAATTTCTCCTGCCAAATTTTTTAAGACTGATAAAGCGTAAACCCCTAATGCTGAGCCAGATTTAGCCACTATCGTTTGTATAGCTTTAATTACAGATGGCGAGATTAAGAAAGAACGTAGCCGTAAATTAACCAGGGAGTTTCCTCCATCAAATAGCCTAGTATCTAGTTTAAAATCCGCTCTACCACCAGATTTTTGAGTTAAAACACCCTGATTAACAGCTAAAGTGTCAGTCTGATAATTAATATTGCCAGAAAATTGCCCTAAGCTCTCTTGGCCAGAAAAAATTTCTTCAATAAATACCTCTCCTTGTACACTAGGGTTATTGATTAGGCCTGTTAACTTACCATCAAAACTTAGTTTTCCTTGCAAAGATAGTTGATCTTTATTTGAACTAGCAATAGTACCTAGTTCTATTGGGAGTGTCACTCCAAATTTTTCTGCTAGTTGACCTATTTCTAAAATGTTAGCTGTTTCAACTTTGGTTAATAAATCAAAATTTTGGTTTGCTAAAAAAACTGTCCCAGTAGCATTAATATTTGTTGTTTTACTAGTAAAAATAGCTTTATCTAATAACACATTATTTTTAGTTATTTTAGCTAGAACCTCACCATTAAGAGGAATTGCTTCTGGGAGCGCGGGCATCTTGCCCACATCTTTGCCCGCATCTTTGTCTTGTTGGGGTGAGGGAGAAGAAGCAGGCAAGATGCCCACGTTCCCAGTAAAATTAGCGGCTATCTCACCAGAGAATAGGTTAAAGTTTATCCCTGGCCAATTAGCTTTTACTTCTGAGTTTAACTTACCAGCTATTGGCAAGGATTTTTTAGCTAATAAATTACTTAAGGTCATAATGTCAATATTACTTAAGCTTGCTGAGGCTTGAGATGGTTGATTTTCTAGTGAAACAGTTGCGTTACCGCTAATTGTTCCTCCTAGGGCTGTAGCAGTAAACCTTCCTAAAGTAATAGTTTGTTTATTTGCTTTTAGAGAAAGGGTTTGAAAGGATTTTACTAAAATATTTTGATATTTAATTTCTGCAATATTAGCTTTTCCAGAAAAAGTTTCCTTGACAAACTCACCATTTAAATTGAGTTTGTAAATCTCACTATTTGCAACGCTTATTCGTGGTGACTCAATTTGGCCTTGAAACTTATAGTTAAGCCTCTCTCCTTCAACCTTACCTGTTAAAGAGGCTGTGCCAGAAATGGATTGATTTAAGGAGATAAGCCTTGCTGCTTTATTTAAGTCTAACTTTCCCAAAACATTAAAATCATATTTTAATAGCTGCCAATTCTCTAACTTTCCTGTTAATGAGACTGTTGCAACATTACTTTGCAGTTTAAGTGACTGAACTTCAGCACGATCACTAAAAAGCCTTGTGCTTAACACTAATTGGTCTAACGTAATATCTCTACCCTGATAGTTTAACAAGCTATTACTAGCAATTAAATTAACTTGATGTCCTTTGGCTTTGTTTATTGCTGTACTTAAGGTAAAATTCTTAAGTTTACCGCTAAAACCTATTCTTTCGTCGTTATAGAAAAGTTCACCATCACGAACTATTGCATTTAAGGTAGAAATAAAAGAGGTTTCTTGCCCTGATTGGGTTGGAGCTTTGATCTGAGAAAGATTAGAAGTTCCTTGAGCATCAAATTTAACAAAAAATTGTGGGCGATCAATTAGGAAATCTTGTAGCTGAAATTTTTTACTAAAAAAGCTAACAACCCTAACTTTTAAGTAAAGATGCTTAGCTGTGAGAATGGTTTCTTTACTATCACATGTTTGAATTTTTAAGTTGTCTAATTCTGCTTGAAAATGAAGAGGATCAACTTTTAGCTCTCCTATTAAACAAAGGTTATATTTTTCAAGTTCTAGGTCTAAACGGTTACTAATCCAATTGCGAAAACCATTTCCTTGCAGCCAAAGCAAAAAGCCTAAAGCTCCAAAAGAAATAATTACTGTTAGGATTAAGAAAATCCGAAAAACTATTTTTTTCATGTGGATAATTTTGACCTTAGATGGACAAATGCCCCTTAGCGATGCAACATAGTTAATTTTTCTGGGAAAAATAAGCTGCTATAACCTTTGTCTATTGGTTCAATAGCAACTGTGTCTACTATTCTAATGCCAAAGCCTTCTAGGGCTGTAAACCGAGTAGGATGATTAGTTAATAAACGAATATTCTTTAAGCCTAATAAATGTAATATTTGCGCTCCAAGACCATAATTACGAGGATTACCATGCTTAAATTGAAAATCTTGGTTAGGATTTTGGGTCTGATGATCTGAGAGTGCACGTAGGTGTCGCTCTATTTCGCTTCCCATATTACCCATTGATAAATAAAGGATAACTCCGCACCCTTCACCTGAAATAATTTCTAGTGAGCGATGAAGCCAGAAACCCATATCATCAACCAAACCACCAAAAACATCTCCTAGTAAACAATGTGTGTGTACTCGTACTAGTACTCTATCTTGCTTGCTAATATCTCCTGTTACTAATGCTAGGTGAGTTTCTTTGCTTAGCTCATTATAAAAACTGATGGCTTGAAAATTTCCATAAATTGTTGGTAATTGAGCACTAGTCGTGCGATGTACTAATACCTCATTTTGCATCCGATAACGGATAAGGTCAGCAACAGAGATAATTTTTAAGTTATGTCGTTTGGCAAAAACTTCTAGTTGGGGAAGCCGCGACATTGTGCCATCATCGTTCATGACCTCGCAGATCACCCCAGCAGGCATTAAGCCAGCTAAACGAGCTACATCAACACTTGCTTCAGTTTGACCAGGGCGAATAAGCACTCCACCACGTTGCGCACGTAAAGGAAAAGTATGTCCAGGGCGTGCCAAATCACTAGGTTTAGTATTAGGATTAATTGCGGTTAAAATCGTAGTGGCACGATCAGCCGCAGAAATTCCAGTTGTTACACCTTTTTTAGCTTCAATACTGACAGTAAAGGCTGTACCCATACTAGATGTATTGTGAGTAGCCATTGGAGGCAAATCTAATTCATCACAGCGATCTTCGGTTAATGATAGACAGATAAGACCTCGACCTTCTTTGGCCATAAAATTGATGATTTCTGGGGTAATTTTTTCTGCTGAACAAACTAAATCCCCTTCATTTTCTCGGTCTTCATCATCAACAATGATGATCATCCGACCTTGGCGGATTTCCTCAATCGCTTCAGAAATTGTTGCTAAAACACTCATGAATTTGCCTCAAATAAAAAGTTGCAAGAGATTATTTTTCAAAAGCCTAGCACGTCCAACGTGTAAGCTTCAATATGCTTGGGAAGTAGAGCGGAGATTTAAAATATATGTAGGGACAATTAAGGTGATACCCTTAGTTGTCCTTACAATTTTGAGCAGTTAAAATTAATGAGTAGAGATTAAAAAGCCTCTGCACCAGCTTCAGCAACTGCGTGATCTTGCTCGCCAGAACCACCACTAACACCAATGGCACCAACAACTTTACCATCACGTTTAAGCGGAATACCGCCAGCAAAAATCATAATTCGACCATCATTAGAAGCATGTATGCCAAAAAATTGATTCCCAGATTGACTATGAGTAGCTAGGTCTTTAGTAGCAATATCAAAAGCCTTAGAGGTGTAAGCTTTCTTAATAGAAATATCTATACTACCAATCCAAGCTCCATCCATACGTACATGAGCAACTAAATTTCCACCTGCATCTGCTACAGCAATATTCATTGGTTGGCCTATTTCTCCAGCTTTTTTCTCAGCAGCAGCAATAATTCTTCTGGCATCACTTAGTGTTACCATTATTTTCTCCTTGTCTATATGTCTATATGATCTAATAAGTTAAGAAAGATATCCTTAACATTGCAAAATAAATAAGCGCGTAGAGTATATAGAGATTATGGAAAACTACCAAATTATGTTTGTAATTCTTTAGGCATTATCGGGATTGCCCATTTACTTATTCCCAATAATATCTCTTATTGCCGCATAGAAAAGTAGTTATCCTAATAAAGATCGACTAAGGTTATTTTTTAGTAAGCTCACAGCATCATCAAAGGTTTTTGTTAAATGCTCAGTTTTGTTTTTCCACCATTCCGATGTTGGTATTTCTACAAGATTTACATCAGAATGATGATTAGGGTGAATGGGAGGAGAGTCAAGCCAAATAGTTTTCCAAGCATAATAAATAATTTCTCTTATTTCTTCTTCTTCATAAGGGTAACGCCCATTGCCAAAAGATTCACACTTGATTTGAGGATTACCTAGCATATATTCAAAAGCTATTTTCAAGTATGGTAAGTCGTTATGAGCTAAGGCATTCAGTCTCATTTGTTCTACACATTTATAATAGTCTTCTACATTATCTGGAGGAAGGTCATTATGGTCAAACCAACCTACAGTTATATAATCTAAATGGTGTCTAATCATTGCGCTACTAATATCCATATTAACTCCTTATTTATTTTTTATTACTGTTATTTAGTTATACTGACATCTGCTGCTGTGGAATATGTTTTGGTACTATTATCCCAATCTTTAGCCCAAGGAATATGCTGTTTAACATCCCACTTCTTGCCATTCCATTCTACAGTTGTTTTAGTGCGGGTAATACCGCTAACTTCTTCTGTTTTGCTATAAACAGTTATTTTTTTTCCTGGTATTGTTGGATCTGAAATTTTGTTTTTGGAAGATATATCCCCAACAAAACCGTCATCTATAGCACGACTATGATCTACTATTAATTGGTAGCTTTTTTGAGTGCCAGGTTGAGGCGGTTTTGAGAGATCTACATTTTTTGCTTTCTCAATTTCCTTTAATGCCGTTTGGTGAGTTTCTACCCAATCTGTATAGCTATTAAACCTTGTTGATGCACTTGCAGGACTAGGTTTTCCATCAGGCGCAATACCAGTAGTTAATCGTTCTTTCAATGCTTGCTCTGTCACTTCTGGCCCATGTCTGTCTAAACTATGGCCTTTGTCAGCAGCTTCCAACGTTTCAGCTTCGGTTTTTGCTGCTAGTTCTGCTGGGTCAGAGAGTTTAGATGCTTTAGAAGTAGAACTTCCATTTGGTAGTTGACTAATCCCACTAGTAGCGTTGGCAGCTTGATTAAATATGTTTGGTGAAGTGAGAGAGCTAGCAGGAGCAGGTTTAACCGTAGGTAAAGCTGAAACAGAAGAATTACGAACAAGAACACCATTAGCTGTAGCTGGTTGTAGAGTGGATGGTGGGCCTATATTAAAATCATCAAATTTGCTAGCTATTTTACTAGCAAGTTCTTTTGCAGGCTTGCTTATGGCTATTGCTGATGAGCTAGCACTAACAAAACGCAAACTGCGTTCTAATGGGGATAGCTGTTCATCAGTACGAAGATCTTTACCACTAACAAGTTCTACTGCGTGTGCTGCGCCCGTTGTGGTATTTATTGCTGTACCAACCGCGCTAGTATTACCTATTAATACACCAGCAGCTATAGTTGTGGCTAGCTCTGTAATTTCCTTTTTGTCTTGCCAAAATTCACCTTTTACTTCTAATTTAGGAAGGGCAGGGAG
>CAZHXL010000042.1:18781-20960 GCA_964536575.1 uncultured Clostridia bacterium
AATTTTAGTAGCTTCATTAGCAGTATTAATAACGCCATTCAACTGTACTTTGTAAAACCCAGCAATAGCATCATCTGCGTATGAACGACTAGCTTGTACTGCTTTATTGGTGCGTTCTGCCTCTTGTTGGCGGTTAGCTAGGATTTGTTCTTTACCAGCAGATAGAACTTTTAGATCATAATCGCTGACTTTAACTGCTATTTTATCTCCGCTACTTTGCTTTTGAGCAGTTTGCAGTTCTGCAAGGCTAACCTGTAAACCTACTGTATTATTAGTTAAAGCGTTATATTCACGTTGAAAATTGTTGATTTCAGGAGGGGTAGCATTGTTTAGCCCTACTTTTTGAAATGCGGTTTTTAAGAAAGCTTCCTCATATTTACCAAAATCCATTTTTTCAGGCGCAATTGTTTTACCATCAGGGCTTTTAGGAAGTTCTACAATAAGGTTTTTGTCTTTATTTTGGCTAGTCTCAGGATCTATTCTTTTTAATTCTTCTGCTAAAGGAGATTGTGTAGTGTTATTTGTAGATGATGTTTGCTCTTGAGATGCTATTTGATTAGTTGCAGTGGTTTGATTATCTTGTGGTAATGTTTTTAGTAATGATGGGTCTGTGAATTGATATGATATGTTTAAAGCCATATTTTTGTTTCCTTAATATTGGTTTTTAATTTGAAGGATGGCTTTGAACCTATAAAAATTGTGCCGCAAATTTTATAAATTTGCAAAAAAGCTGTAACCTAATATTTTACAAATAGATAAAACAATTATTTTTATTTTATGAGGATTTTTATTTACTAAAGCCTGCCATTTTTGGCAGAGCGAGCACTGTCAAAAATGGCAGGTTCGCCAAAAATGACATCCTAAATTTTGCCATGTTTGACATTTATGGCACAGTACAAGGTTTACTTAGAGAGGAAGTTTAAGAATAACTAGTAATAAAATCAATAATTAGCTACTCAAGTCTATAAAATGTGTTTTTGGCTCAATCATTGCTATGAGCAGGCTTACAAACAAACATTTTTATTAATCTAAGGAGAAAGTTATGCAAATAACGCCAAATAATTCCCTTACAATACAAGGCGATTTTAACCAACCAACTAACTCATCTAATTCGGTAGATTTACTAGAAAATAAACAAATTTCTGATACTTCTGATACGCCAAACTCACCTTCAGCTAATATACCTACTAATTCAGTGATTAGTGAACCCTCAAAACGACCTATTCCATTATCTGATAAATATCAACAATATACTTCTCTTGAATCTAATTATTTCAAATCCATGCTTAATTCAGTATTACCCAATAACAAACCTCAAACCTCTAGTCAAGCTTCTAGCAATTCTAAAACTGAGACAGCAAAAGCGACTAATGACCCTTCAAAACTAGCAGTTAAAGATAATTTAGACACTAATTGGGACAGTGTTAAAAAAGGAATAAATCAAAATGAATACAATAGTATTATTAGAAAAGCTGTTGAAGACCCAAATAATCGTTTTCCAGAAATAACCCCAATAGAACTTAAAGCTTTGATATGGCAGGAAAGCAAATTTGAGCCTAAAGCTGGTAGCTCTAAAGGAGCTAAAGGTATTGTTCAAATAATGGACAACACTGCTAAAGAGGGAGGGTTGAACATTGATGGCTCTGGCGAAGATCCTAGACTTGTTCCAGAAAAAGCCATTCCTGCTGCACTAAAGATATTAGGTAAAAAATTTGATTACGTAAATAAGGATAGGAAAAACAATAAAGGAGAAATAATTAGTAGAGGGTTAAATTATTACAACCAAGGAAAGCCACTACCAAGAGAGGAAAAACTAAAACTTACACTAGCTGCTTACAATGGAAGACATACATTAGTTCAAGAAGCGTTAAAGAAAGCTTATGGAGATAACATACCTCCTAACGGTCCAAAATTTGAAGACATTAAATCTTACCTTAGCAAAGAAACTCAAAATTATGTTCCAGTAATCTTGGAAAGAGCTTCAAAAAAATAAATTAATGTTTTAATGACTACTTAATAATGCCAGCAGTTAAACTTAATTGCTGGTATTTATTTTTAAGCTAACAGATCGTAGTTGTTTATCTAAAAACAAACAACATTTTAATAAGTGTTGATATAAAATGGTTTATATTGAAACTTATCGCCTGCAACTATTTGTCCATTAATTACACATACCCAA
>CAZHXL010000042.1:20970-22146 GCA_964536575.1 uncultured Clostridia bacterium
CGGGTGGGTTTTCCCGAGCCTTTCCAAAGAATAGGTGCCTGAAGTCTGAAAATCTGCTTGAAAATCTGTAGGAAAATCCGTTTCGCAAAAGGAATCACCATAGTGATATTGCGTAGACTTACTTTTTCTACCTTTTGGGTCTGTGACAATGAATACAGCTTTGTAAGACAACCCAATTTGGTGATGTTTATCCCAAACACTTAATGTTGCAGTAAAAGCACAAGAACTTTCCCATTCAGTTCCAGCTTCTGTAATGCCAGGTTTTTTATAACTACTCTTAGGAATCTTCATTGAAAAACCATCACTCTCAAATGAACCTTTTTCGATAACTTTCTCATCTATTTTGCATTCCCAAAAAAAATTTTCTTCATCGCTCCCAGTTACCCCAGGCTGGTAATAAATATATTGCCATTCACTATTAGGGTAGAAAGCTGTATCTATTATATAGTTTTTTCCATTCTGATAAGTTATTTCAAGGCTAGCACTATGAATTTTGCCATCACCTTTTTTGCGTAAACCTATTTGAAGCACACTACTTTGAGACTGTAATATATCAGGTTTCTTTTTACCCTCAATTTTATTTTCGCTAATTACTACAAATACTAACAACACTACTAATATATAGAAAAACTTTTTCATTGTTTTGGAACCCCCTTACGTAATAACTAAATACCGGTTAGCCCATCGCACTTATGTGGTAGTCTTTTTGTTTTCTTGTAGTATTGCGATAGTCGGGCTAGGAGTAAGCTTGATATTTTCACGCTCAAAAGCTTCTTTAATAGCAAGTTTTACTTGATTGCTTGTAGCCAGTATACTTGCTTCAGGTGCTACCCAAAACCAAACCTCTAGATTAATCACCGTACCAGAAAAGTTAGTGATATTAGCCACAATAGGTGGCTCACTTGCAACACCTTCTATACTACTAATAGTAGATAGAATCAAGTCTTTTACCTGTTCAAAAGAACTGTCAGCGTTAATACCCAAGGGAATTACTATTCGTCGTGAGCTTTGAGGAGTATGTTTAGTTACTACAGCATTAAAGACTTTTGCATTGGGAATTGTAACCTCTTTACCATCAACAGTTCTAAGAATGGTAGCACGAATAGCTAGGTCTTCTACTACTCCTTCATATGTTTCAATTGTGACTGAATCACCAATCTTAAAAGGTCTAGAGGA
>CAZHXL010000042.1:22156-22443 GCA_964536575.1 uncultured Clostridia bacterium
CTATGCCAGAAATAAAATTGGCGATAATATCGCGAACAGCAAATCCTAATGCTGCGCCAGTTAAGCCTAGAGCCGCAAATATGCCCGCAGCATCGACTTTTAATACGCTGATCATTACAGTTAAGCCGATTAGCCAGGTAAATATCCCGCCAATTTTTATAACAAGGGATTGGATGTTTTGATCCGCACTAGTTTTAGCCATTGCTTGGCGAATTGTGCTGCGCACAAAACGTGCTGTTAGCCAAGTAAAGACAATAACAAAAAGCGCAGAGCCTAATTCTGGCAGA
>CAZHXL010000042.1:22453-31330 GCA_964536575.1 uncultured Clostridia bacterium
GGCAGAAAGCCGATCGTTCTTAACCAAACATTGGTATAAGCTTGACCAATTTGTTCCCAAACATCAGCAAAAGTTTTTTGTAAAATCGCGAGCAACATAGTTATTTGTTAGTTAGAAAACATGCAACAAAATGGTTTTTTCCAATATTAACAAATTTTGGTTCATTAGTTTTACACTTATCCATAACCTGAGGGCAACGAGTATGAAAATGGCATCCCAAAGGTGGGTTTAATGGACTAGGCACATCCCCTTGTAAAACAATACGTTGGCGTTGTTTTTCCACTTTTGGATCAGGCACAGGAACAGCAGAAATCAAGGCTTGGGTATAAGGATGAAGCGGGTTTTGATAAATCTCATTAGCGTCAGCAAGCTCTACTAATTTGCCTAAGTACATTACGGCTACACGATTACTCATATGTCGGACTGCTCGTAAATCGTGAGAAATAAACAAATAGGTTAAAGAAAAATCTTTTTGTAGGTCTTGGAGAAGGTTCATCACCTGAGCTTGAATTGATACATCTAGTGCAGCGATTGGCTCATCAGCAACAATAAAGTCAGGATTAAGTGCTAAGGCGCGAGCAATTCCAATGCGCTGACGCTGACCACCAGAAAATTCATGCGGGTAGCGTTTAATAAATTGTGGATTTAACCCTACACGCTCTATTAATTCTTGGACTTGTTTGTCTAACTGTTGTTTAGCTAAACCCTTAAACACCGTTAAAGGCTCGGAAATAATGTCTCCTATGGTCATTCTAGGGTTAAGTGAGGCGTAAGGATTTTGAAAAATCATTTGTAAGTGACGACGAAAAGGGCGTATTTCCCGATCAGGTAATTTTGCTAGATCTGTGCCTTGGAATAAAACCTCACCACTAGTAGGTTTAATTAGCTGTAATATTGCTCGGCCTGTAGTAGATTTTCCACAGCCGGATTCTCCTACTAGCCCTAGGGTTTCACCTTTTTTTATATCAAAAGAAACCCCATCAACAGCTTTTACAATACGAGGTTTACTACCCATTAAGCGATCAATTAACCCACCACCGCTTAGATGGAAATGAACTTGTAAATTATTGACTTCTAACAAAGTTTTATCTGTACTCATAATTTTAATAATATATAAAGCAAACAGTTCGTTCCTACAACCAACATGCAGAATAGTGCTCAGCATTAATTTGCCGAATTGGTGGAAATTCTTGACACTGGGTAGTTGCACTGCTACAACGAGGAGAAAAAGGGCATCCCTTAGGTAAATTTGATAGATCTGGAGGCAAACCTGGAATTTGAAATAATTTTTTTTGCTCTATCAATGGATCAGGGACGGACTTTAATAACCCTTTTGTATAAGGATGATGAGGGTTAGAGAATAATTCCTCTGTAGGAGCGTACTCAACTATTTTTCCTGCATACATTACCCCAATATGGTCTGTCATTCCTGCTACTATGCCTAAATCGTGAGTAATTAAAATTACGGATGTGCCTATTTTTTCCTTTAATCCTTTTATTAATTCTAAAATTTGCGCCTGAATGGTCACATCTAGTGCTGTAGTCGGTTCATCAGCAATAAGTAGTTCTGGTTTACAGGAAAGTGCCATAGCAATCATTACACGTTGTCGCATTCCTCCAGAAAATTGATGAGAATAATCATCAATTCGCCTAGAAGCATCAGCAATGCCTACAAGCTCTAACATTTCAATAGCCTTTTTGCGTGCTTGGCTCTTGTTCAATCCTTCGTGTAATTGAGTAATCTCCATTAATTGAGTACCGATTTTCATAAATGGATTAAGTGAAGTCATAGGATCTTGAAAAATCATCGCGATTCGTTTGCCACGAATACGGCGAATTTCGTTTTCTGATATTTTCATCAAGTCTTTATTATCAAAAATGACTTCACCACCAACAATTTTTCCAGGAGGGTAAGGAATTAAACGTAAGATAGAAAGGTTTGTGACAGATTTACCTGAACCAGACTCTCCAACAATACCTAAAGTTTCTCCTTGTTTTAAGTCAAAAGAAACACCGTCAACAGCTTTTACTACTGCGCCATCGCCATAAAAATGAGTTTGGAGATTACGAACAGAAAGAATTACAGAGTTGCTTTTAGCCATGTAGCTAGTCCTTTCTCATTTGTGGATCTAGAGCATCGCGCAAGCCATCGCCAAGAAAATTTAGGCTAAAAAGCGTAATGGCCATCATTAAACCAGGAAAAATTAATTGCCAAGGGTAAACAGAAATCGCTTCTACCCCTTCATTAACCATTGTTCCCCAACTTGCTAGAGGGGGTTGCACTCCTAGGCCAAGAAAACTTAAAAATGCTTCAGAAAGCATTGCACTAGGGATTGTTAAAGTTGTGTAAACAATGACTGGGCCTAGGGTGTTAGGCACAACATGACGAAAAATAATCATTGGAGTTCCTACTCCAACAGCGCGAGCAGCTTCAATAAATTCTTGGTTTTTTATTGATAAAACTTGGCCTCTCACAATACGCGCCATAGTTAGCCAAGATACTGCACCTAGCACAAAAAAGAGCATAAAAATACTTTTAGTAAAAAATGCAAGTAACACTATTACTAAAAAAAGGTAGGGAAGCGAATAGATAACATCTACAATACGCATCATTAATTCATCAATATAGCCACCAAAATAACCAGAAATAGCCCCATAAGTAACACCAATTACAAAGCTTACTGCTGTAGCAATTACACCAACCATTAAAGAAATGCGTCCACCAATTAATGAACGCACTAAAATATCGCGCCCAAGTTGATCTGTGCCAAACCAATGTTGCCAACTAGGAGGTTCGCTACTTTTATCTAAGTTGATTTGATCGTAAGAATAAGAAGAAAAGATAGGGACAAAAATGGAAGATGTGACAATAATTATTAAAACTATTGCTCCAAATACAGCTAATTTATTTTTCTTCAACCTACGCCAAGCGTCTTGCCACAAACTAGTACCAACAACTAGTTGCTTTTCTTCTACTACAGTCGCACTAACTGGTTGGTTCATAAAATAGTTACCTCTCTATTTGTAGCTAATACGTGGATCTAGTAAACCTATGACAATATCTACTAGTAAATTCATCACTACTAGAACAGTAGAAACAAAAAGTGTTAACCCCATTACTACAAAGTAGTCGCGTGAATTGGCTGCCTCAATAAAAACACGACCTAGCCCAGGAACAGCAAAGATTTTTTCTACTACGATTGTGCCAGCTAGGAGAAAAGTTAAGGCAGGGCCAGTAAATGAAACTACTGGAATAATTCCTCCTCGCAATGCATGACGCAAAACAACTGCGCTTTCAGCTAGCCCTTTTGCTCTTGCAGTACGAATATAATCGGCACGTAGGACTTCTAGCATTCCACTACGGGTTAACCGAGCAATGTAGGCAATATAAACCCCTGATAGGGTAAGTGCAGGTAAAATTAAGTGTTTAGGCTCTCCCCAACGTGCAGGAGGTAACCAAAATAATGTTAGTGAAAATACTATTACTAAGAGCGGCCCAAGCACAAAACTAGGTAAAGAAATTCCTAGCATTGCTACTGCCATAGAAAGATAATCTACTGCTGAGTTTTGTCTTAGTGATGAAATTATCCCAATACTTACTCCAACAATTAAAGCAAATCCATAAGCAATTAATCCTAGCAGTAAAGAAGTAGGCAAATGCTCACCAATTATTTCATTTACGGTTTTACCCGCATAGCGAGTAGAAGGCCCTAAATTACCTTTTGTTAATTCTGAGATATAGTTAAAGTATTGGATATGTAGAGGTTTATCTAAACCATATTGTTTATTAAGTTCTTGGACAACTTTTGGAGGAAAAGCTTTTTCGTTAGCAAAAGGGTTACCAGGAGCAAACCTTAAAAGGAAAAAAGTAAGTGTGATGATAATAAACAGAATAGGAATCATTCCTAGTAATCGTCTAAGGACTAGCTTGAGCATTTTTCCTCTCCTAACACTATTTCTTTTGAGTTAAATCATTTTCAGGCTGCCAGTTAGTATTAATAGAAACATGTTTAAGTGGATGAATATCAAATAGGTTTGGATACCAACCTTCTAGATAAGGTTTTTGCATATAGCTTAGTGCATAGAAATAAATAGGGATAATTGCTGCGTCATCAAGTAAGATTTTTTCTACTTGGGCAAGCATTTTGTTACGTTTAGCTTCGTCAGGCTCTTGATTAGCGTCTTGTAAGAGTTTTGTATATTGCTCATTAATCCAACCAGAGGAATTATTAAGGTTATCTGTAGCAAATAGGTTAAGGAAAGTGTCTGGGTCTAGATAGTCTCCTGTCCAAGAATTTCGTGCTATATCAAAATCACGTCGTTCGCGACGAGCCGTAAAGGTTTGCCATTCTTCATTTTGGAGTTCTACTGTTACATTTAATGTTTGTTTCCACATTCGCTGAATTGCTTCAGCAATTTGTCTATTTGCCTCTAAAGTATTGAAATAAATAGTGATGGTTGGAAAGCCTTTTCCTTGAGCAAACCCGGCTTCAGCCATTAACTTTTTAGCTTGTTCTGGATCATAGCCATCTCCAGTTACTTTAGGATAGCCTGCTAATCCAGGAGGCACTAGAGCAGTAGCAGGAAGGTCACCTTTTCCTATTAGTTTGTCGGTAATTGCTGCTTTATCGATTGCCATATTCAAGGCACGACGCACACGCACATCATCTAAAGGCTTTCTCTTTACATTTATAGAAAAGTAACAAGTAGTGAAAAATGCTCCTCCAACATAATCTTTTTTCTTTCTTAACGTTTTAATAAATGATAAAGGAATACTACCACTTTGCATTGTGTCAAGTTCGCCAGCTTTATAGAGGTTTACATTAGTAGGATTATCATCAATAGGATAAAAATAAGCTTTGTCTAGTTTAACGTTTGCTGCATCCCAATAATCAGGATTTTTCACTAGCACAACTTGGTTGTAAGGCTTATGTTCAGCCAACTTAAAGGGGCCACAGGAAACTATATTTTCTGGTGTAGTCCATTTATCACCCCACTTTTCTATTGTCCAACTTGGTAGAGGAGAAAACACATAATGGGGTGTCATCTTAATAAAAAATGCTGTAGGGCGTTCCATTTCAACTTCTAAGGTGTAATCGTCAATGGCTCTAACCCCTAGTTCTTTTGGGGACATTTTGCCCTGTGAAATTGCTTCACCATTTTTTACATAGTAAAGTAATCCAGCATAAGGAGTAGCTGTTTTAGGGTCAATTCCGCGCTGCCAAGCCCAAACAAAGTCATGCGCTGTAACAGGATGTTTGTCTGACCAAAGAGCGTTTCTGCGGAGGTAAAAAACCCATTTTTTAGCATGATCTACTGCTTCCCAACGCTCAGCAATTGCTGGGCGAGGTTCTAGAGTTTTAGGATCATAGTCTGTTAGGCGTTCTATTAAACTCATAATGATATTGCCTTCTGGTATACCAGCAGTCTTATGAGGGTCTAATGAACGGGGTTCAGCCGCATTTGAGTAATAAACAACCTGTTCTTTTCGTGTTTGTATTTTACCAAAATAGGCCGAGGCACTTATGCAAGCAGGTAAAATGATCCCTATTAATAGACAAATTATAGCTGTTTTTACTTTATGCATAGTTTTAATCCTTATTAACAGAGAATCTAGCTGCGATCTTAAACGGAGTTACTAGTATAATTTAGATGCTATTTTCCTTTTCGCAGCGTAGCATTAAGCCTTTGGAAATGCAAATTTTAATAAGAGAATAGCGAAATATACGACTTAGACGCTTGATTTTTTAGAGCAAGAAAAACACAATCTCTAAGTTGGACAAAAACTTACCCTTAAACTAAAAAATTAACTGGAAAAAAAGTGTTATGAAAACAAAAATAATTATTTTTCTTATAGCTTTATTAAGTATAAATGCAATAGGATTTGCTAAGGTACAAAACCCAACAGATTATACTTCACCAATTAACTTATCTCCCTCAAAGTTGATTGAGCTAGAAAAAAAACTTGTTGAATCTAAAAATACTAAAGAAACTACAAAGTTGACACAGGAAATAGAAATAGAAGCAGATAAAAACGTATTTTTGTTTGTTAACGGAAAAATATATTCAGCTAGTGCTATTTTCATTTGTCAAAAGCTAAAACCTAATTTTGACTGTTCCTCAACACCTAGCGATAATATGGTTCAGGTAGCAGAAAAATCTTCTAAAAAAAGAATTTCTGAGAAAATTAATAATATAGAAGCATTTCTAAATCCTGAATATGAAACAACAACATTTCAATTTTATCTAACAGACGCACAATCTAACAAAAAGCCTATTCCTATTAAAGTAAATAACACTCTGAAAACAAAAATAATTGGGAAAAAGGAAAAAATATTATTTGCAATAGTAAAAGGAAAAGAAGATTTTTTGTATAAAAAATATGTTTGGATAATTCAACCTTAAAAGTATTAGATTATTTAAAAAGCTATATTTATGACTATCAAACTAGCTTTGCTATTTAGTCTTAGGCTTTGCTAAAATTAGCGGACTTTAAGCTCCCTAACAGATGATTTTGTGATCAAAATTTTTAATTTAATTGAGGTTTCAGTATGGATCGATACCGACACAACGTAGATAGTAAATTTAAGCTTATAAATGTTGCAGCAAAACGCTGCCGTGAATTACGTAGCGGAGCGAGAGCTAGAATACATATAGCTTCTAAAAATACCGCTCGAATTGCACTTGAAGAAGTAAGAACTGGTGCTGTACGGTTTGAAACCTTGCCGCCACCAGTCAAGAAATCTATAGATGGAACTGAAGGAACTCCTGTTGCTCTATAAGGAAAAATTACTAGTATAGAGGGAATTCTTTAACAGGTTACTGAGGTTTAATAGTTTTTCCAACCAACCCAGCTTCTAGTTATAGCTGGGTTTTTATTCTCTTTAACACAAGCCAAAGATTGACGCATAGTTGCTAGGTGTGTTTACATGCATTGCTTAAAGCAAAAATTATCTTTAACGATTTATTTTTAGGAGGAGTAAATGAACTGCCCTCAATGTAATGAACTTCTGCCCGATGGGACTAAATTTTGTATGAACTGCGGGTTAAAACTAGGTGTTACTCTTCCTACTCACCCTACCCCTGTGCAGGGAATACCGCAATCCCAACCAAACGCATATCAACCTAATGCTCAATCTATGGTGCCAAGTAATCTGTCTCCTCAAACACCAGGACTACCTATAGGACAAGCCTTAAGTCCACTACCTGGCGGAATTATGCCATCCTACAACCAATATCAAGCCGAAGGTGGACGCAATTTTTTAGAAAGAATTGCTAATAAAATCCCCGGTTATAAAGGTTATTTGGAAAAAGAGTCTCGTCGTGATGTTGATAAACTACATCGTGAGCATTTAGCTACATTACTTTTTCAGCTTAAATCCCCAATTCATACAGTCATCCGCGAGCTAACAGACAATCGTCGCCTTTTTGAAATTGGCCCAATAGAAAAAGCCATTCAAAAGCTAGAAAAGGTGGAAAACCGAATTCGTTATGCTAGCTATGGTTATGCAGGCTTTTTTGATGCAGTAAAAATCCGTGAAGACCAACTAGACCAACTCTATCATTTTGACTTAGCACTAGTTGATGAAGTAGAAAATATAAAATCTTATGTTCAAAAATTAGTATCACAAGCAGGTGATCCAAAAGCACTTAAAACAGCCGCACAAGAGCTAACTTCAGCAATAGATGACCTTGATGCCAAATTTAATCAACGTTACCAAGCAATAGAAAATCCTGGATGGTCTCCTTTTTAAATAAATATAAGGATCTAGATATATTACTCAATGCAGGCTTTTGTTACAGGTGGGACAGGTTTTGTTGGTGGCAACCTTATTCGCGAATTAGTTAGCGTAGGAATTAAGGTTCGCGCCTTAGCACGTCCAAGTAGTGACCAACAAAACTTAGCAGGACTTGAAATAGATCAGGTTTTCGGTGACTTAAACGATGAAAAGCTACTGGCAAAAGCCATAAGCGGCTGCGAATGGGTTTTTCATGTTGCTGCTCACTATAGCCTTTGCTTAAAAGACAGTGCTGCAATTTACCGCGCTAATGTAGAAGGAACAAAAAACATCTTTGCTGCTGCTCGCACAGCTAAAGTAAAGCGCGTTGTCCATACAAGCTCTGTTGCCGCAATTGGACTTGCTCCAGATGGTCAAATTGCCGATGAATCCACAACTACAACCATAGATGAGTTAATTAGTGATTATAAAAAATCAAAATTCTTAGCGGAAAAACTTGCTTTTGAAGCAGCTAAAGACGGCTTACCTGTAGTAATAGTCAATCCCAGTACACCTATTGGCCCCTATGATGTTAAGCCTACGCCCACCGGAGATATAGTTTTAAAGTTCTTACGTCGTCAAATGCCAGTTTATGTGCATACAGGGTTAAACCTAATCGATGTCCGAGATGTAGCCAAAGGCCATATTCTAGCAGCAGAAAAAGGTCGAATTGGTGAGCGGTATATCTTAGGAAATAAGAATGTTACCTTAAAAGAAATCCTAGATATTTTAGAAAAGCTTACAGGACTGCCTGCCCCTAAAAGTGCTATTCCTCACTGGATCCCTTTGGCTGTAAGCTACATTGACGAGTTAATACTAAGTAAACTACTGAAGCGCACACCAACAGTAACAATTAATGGAGCAAAAATGGCAAAGCATCCAATGTATTACCATAGTGATAAAGCAGTACGTGAATTAGGTTTACCACAAAGCCCTATTGAGAATGCTTTAAGAGACGCAGCAGAATGGTTTAGATTAAACGGTTACATAGCAAATGGTTACAAATAGTTAGCCTATTTTGTAAAAAATTTAAGTCAGTAAGGCACAGCAATTCCCGGTCAGTTTAGAAGTAAGAGAAACAAAGGGGTTAAGGAGGAAC
>CAZHXL010000043.1:0-11056 GCA_964536575.1 uncultured Clostridia bacterium
ACTTCTGAAATTTCTTTCTTCTTACTTGCGGCGTTTGCTAGACTACTACCGCTTTTACTTTGTTGCAATCGGTTTTTCCGAGGATTTTGCTGAAGTAAGTTCAAAAATCAATCTCAAAACGAAGGCTGACTATATAGATCAATATTTAGCCTGTCAACAATACTTTTATTAATTATTTTAGAGCCTACCTATTTTATAGTGTAAGGCTATAAGTAAATATAGCTAAAATTAAACAAACCTTATAATAAAACATAATATTTAATTAATTGATAAATAAAAAGTTAGCTAATAAGATTTATTAAGCTTTAATGGTTTTGCTAAACCTTTAATAATTTTGTCAAAGCTTATTATCTTTTTCAGATCACTAAGCTAGATCAGATGAAATAGTTTCAAAAACCGCACCATATTTTTTCTGTAATTCATTGTATAGATCAAGTGATCACCATAAAGACAACACAAAATAAGGGTATCAAACCCTACTTAAACGAAAGATCGTTCTAAAAAGCTATTCTAAAAAAATTGCCCAAAACCCTGTGAGTTTTAGCAATTTTTTTTGAAGAAAGCTTAAACACAGAACGACAATTTGTGCTAGGATCTAAGGCATTAATAAATTTTCTGCTAAGAAGGTAAGAAGGTGAATATGGAAATCGCCATTTGCACTAGATGCCAAAGCAATAACCCTATTTTTACTAAATTCTGTCTTACTTGTGGGTTAGCAATTACATCTGAAATGAAACGTACTATCGTTGCTAGTTCATCAGTAGCAACTCAAATGGCACCTGCGGCTAATGTTGTTGTTAACACTGAGCCACTAGCTACAACATCTCCGCAAACTAGCGCGCAAACAGAACAAACTGCAAACCAACCTCAAGTTAAAGGAACAGGCTGGTTAAAAAGTTTATTTAGTAAGTAAAATTAGCTAAGAGGAAATTTCAGCCAATCGTGTTTTGGTTTATCTTTAACTGTAGCACAGAGTTAGGTTGATTTTTGTATATACTCTAAAAGGGATTGAGGTTTTAGCTTACCCCATAAGATCATGATAAAAAGATTAGTTTAATAGTCATGTTGCATGCTGATATAAAAAAAATTGCTGCTTTAGAAATGGCACGTTGCCCTAACTGCTCGCATGCAATTGATCAAATGGGCAATCGAACCCATTGCCAAAAATGTAGCAGACAACTAACGGTTCTTTGTATTTCTTGCCAAACTAATAATTCATTGCTTTTTTTAAACTGCATGAAGTGTGATAGCGATTTCCGAGTCGTTGGAGTCGAATATTATTCAAGGCAAGTAGCTAAATTAGATTTTGATTTAAAAGAATTTTATAGACTAGACCAACTATACCAACGAGCTATATTTTTAGAAAAACTTTGGCGATTCATAGTTCCTACAGTTCTTTTTCTGCTTGGTACCCCTTGTTGGTATTTTTCTAATAACCTTTGGGGTTTACTCTTGCCCTTTGATTTAGCTTTCATAGGTTATTTAGCGGTAAGAATTTGTGGGCAAAAATGGGCAACAACCAAAGTTGAAATACCTTTAGAGTGGGCTAAGCAATGGAAACCTATATCTTTAGCAGCTAAAAGACAAGAAACTAAAAAAGATGAAATGGAAAAACAATTAGATTATTACCTAAATGAGTTAAACCGTTTCCGACAAAAAAACTATTAAACTTTCTACCCAACCCAGTTTATCCAAAACTATTTTTACTAAAACTATTTTTTGCGTCAAATTATGAAAAGTTACACAAAAAATGCATTTAGAGTTTTAGGGCTTCCTGCAAATACAACTAGAAAAGCTACTAGAGATGCCCAACAAACCTTACGAACTAGACTTAAAGCAGGAGGTATGGCCAAGATTGTTGATCCTTTAACTTGTCTATCTCCTATTATACGTAGTGAAACTATTCTTCGCGATGCTGTTGCTAAATTAGAAAACCCACAAACCCGACTAAAAGAAAGACTTTTTTGGTTTACTAGCACAACAACAGTAGATGATTCTGCTTTAAGCTCACTCAAAAATAAAGATTTAGATTCAGCAATTGCTTATTGGAACTCTGGCCCTCTAATAACTTCAAAGGCAAATTTAGCACGCTTATATTTATTTCTCTGTGAAAAAAGCTCTGCTAATGACACTACGCTTTGGAAAAAGACCTTGGGGATCTGGTATGATCTTTTAAGTAGTCATGCTTTTTGGACTTGTTTTATGGATTGGGAGTTAGCATCAGGGTTTGAACCCTCAGCAACAAGTACAGATTTTAAAGAATTTCAAACAAATGCCCCTGCTTTAGTGTTAGCACCCCTAATAAACCTGCTTTCTGAAGCTTTATTATCAAAAAATTCTAAATCAGCTAAAGTTTATCTAGGAATATTAAAACAAGCCCCATTTTCTGAGAATTTAATTAAACAAATAGAAGCTAATGCATTTGAGAATTTTAAAAATGACATAAAAAGAACTATAGATAATATTTTCATTCAATTAGACAAAATATTAGGAAAAGAAAAGCAATTTTTAGAAACAAGGCGAAAGGCTTGCGACCAAGCTTATCAAACCTATAAGGCGTACTTATTATCCAAACTAAATTACCTAGGAGAAATACTAGACCCTAGCGCAGAAATACTAAGCCATATTCAAGAACAATTAGCAAAATGTTTGAAAGAAATTGCTGATCACTACTTAGTTGATGGCGAAAATTTCTCTATTTATGAAAAATTAACTAAAGAAGCTCTAGTAATAGTGCCAGATACTATTTTAGCTGAGCGTATTTATCAGGACTTATCAGCAGTGAGTCAACGTCGTGCAGATCGATGTTTAGAATTAGGGCGAGAACATTATGATATGGAACGTTATCAGGAAGCCGCCGAAGCTTATCGAGAAGCAATACAAATCAAAGCTGACTGCGCAGAGGCTTATTTTTACCTAGGGTTAAGCTATAGAAAATTAGCACGCTACTCAGAAGCAATAGAAGTGTTTAAGAATGCGATTAAATTTGACTCAAAACTAGCAGAGGCTCATTTTAATATTGCATTTTTATATACTAAATTAACACGTTTTACCGAATCGCTTCCCTACTATCAAAAAGCGATTCAATTACAACCAGACTTACCAGAAACTCATTTTTATTTAGGAAATACTTATGAAGGGCTTGGTAATGTTGAAGAAGCGATCTTAGCTTATCAACAAGCTATTAGTTTTAGTCCAACTTATCCTGAAGCTTATTATCAACTAGGAGTAAATCTTAGTAAGCAAGGAAAATACTCTGAGGCCATTACAGCTTTTCAAGAAACTTTAAGACTAGCTCCAGAAAACAGCCGTGCAAGCTACAATTTAGGCTTAATTTATTACCAGCAAGGTCAATTCCAAGAAGCAATTATAGTTCTTCAACAAGCAATTCGCTATAAACCTACTTATACAGAAGCATACCATCAGCTAGGAACTACTTATGAAAAAATGCAAAAGTATCAAGATGCTATAGCAGCCTATCAACAAGCTATTTATTCCAAACCTGGCGACGCTGATATTCATTTTTATCTTGCAGAACTCTATTTTTTACTTTCTAGCTATAATGAATCAATTAATACTTATAAACAAGTAATTATTCTTAATCCGGCTTATTGGCAAGCACATTTTCAATTAGCAATGTGCTACTTTTACAAAGAAAACTATCCATTAGCTCTAACAACTTATCGCCAAGTATTAGTTTACAAAGTTGATCATGAGCAAAGTCACTATCAAATTGGGTTAATCTATGAGCGTCAAGAAAGATTTTCAGAAGCGGCTAATAATTACCTAGCAGCACTTAAACTCAATCCAAATTACCTAGCAGCAGAGGAAGGATTAGCTAAAGTTAATAAACTTTTACAAAATGAGTTAACTACACCAGCTAACCAACAAGCTTATTCCTTTGTTGATAACAAATTAGAGGTTGATAAACTTTATGAAAAAGCATTAGCCCAAAGCCAAGCAGGAGAATATAAAGAAGCTATTTCAGCTTATAGACAAGTTCTTTTCCAAAAACCAAATCACATCAAAGCACATTACAACCTAGCGACTGCATTAAGTAAACTAGGTCGCCACCACGAAGCAATAGATATCTATCAACAACTGACCCAACTAACACCAAGTCAAGCTACAGCTTTTTATAACCTAGGAGTAGCTTACAATAAATTAGGTCAAACCTCTGAGGCTCTTATAGCCTATCATCAAGCTATCCGCCTAGAAAATCACTATGTTGAAGCACATTTTGCGTTAGGAGTTGTTTACTCAAAACTCAAACAGTACAAAGAAGCAGTAGAAGCTTACAAACAAGTGCTTAATCTAAACCCACAATATGCTAGTGCTTACTATAACTTAGGAGTAGCTTATCGTAACCTATCGCGCTATTTAGAAGCATTAGACAATTTTAAGCAAGCCTTGCGTCATAAACCTACAGCAGAGGTACACTATAATTTAGGATTAGTTTATGAAAAATTAAATCGTCACCAAAATGCTAAACAGGAGTATAAAAAGGCTTTGGAGCTTGATCCAGCCCATAAACAAGCCCAAGCCAATCTTAAGGAAATAGAAAAAGAGCTTGCTAGTTATCAACAAGCATTTGAATTAAACCTGCCACCAATAAACATAGTTTCACCTACTTCAACAAAGACAGGGACGGAGACCAAACTAGAAACAGAGGTTAGTAGCAAATTAGCTAACTATCAAGAAATAGCTCGTAATAAACCTAGTGATGCAATGGCACACTACAATTTAGGAGTAGCTTATAGTAAAGCCAGTCTTTATGAAGAAGCAATTAAGGCTTACCATCAGGCAGTAGAGTTAAAAATGGATCTTTTGCCCGCTTACTTTGCTTTAGGAGTAGCCTATAGCAAGCTAAAACTTTATCAAGAAGCTATAGGAGCTTATAAACTAGCAATTGATAATAATCCATTAGACACTAACAGTTACTTTAATTTAGCCACTGTTTATCGACAATCAAAGCGCTGTAAAGAAGCAGTAAAAGCCTATCAAAAACTTATTGAGCTTAAACCAGAACATCAAAAAGCACATTATGGTCTTGGTCTAACCTATATGTTAATGGATGATTATCATTTAGCTTTACAGGAGTATAACATCTTAAAAACTCTTGCTCCTGACCTAGCAAATGAATTGTTTAACCAGATGGAAAACAACTAAAAAGATGAATAATTCAGTACAACTCTCCAAAGAAGCCCTAGCAGCTATGGCTGTAGAAGTATGGCGTTTAGGGCAAAATCTAGTAAAACTTCCCAGTCAACCAAACTTTGTCGCATTAAAATATTCTATTAGAAAACTTAGGCAAACTTTGGAGGAACAAAGTTGCGTTTTTTTAGATCTTACAGGGAAAATCTATGATGCAGGTTTAGCATTAGAAGTTATTGATATAGAAGATGATAAGAAAGATGATAAGAAAGATGAAAGCAATAAAAACAATCTTATTATTAAAGAAACTATTGTACCAATTATTCTTTTTCAAAATAAGCTATTAGTATCAGGGCAAGTGATTTTAGGAAAACTAAATTTTGAGGAAAACGCATGAGTAACACAATTGACTATGGAATTGACCTAGGAACTACTAATTCTGCAATTGCTAAATATGAAAATAATGAAGTGCGCGTTTTTAAGAATCGCGATCAAATGGATGTTACTCCTTCGGTAGTAAGAATAGAAAAAAGTAGTCGTATTATTGTTGGTAAACGGGCGTACCAACTTCTTTATGAAGATTTTGAGAATGTTGATAGTGGGTTTAAGCGTTGGATGGGACAAAGTGACCCTAGGTATTTTAAGGCAGCTAACAAATCTCTTACAGCAGAGGGACTTTCTGCTGAAGTATTAAAATCTATGCTAGAAGACGCTCGCCAAGCCACTAATGAATCTATTTCTGCGGCAGTAATCACAGTCCCTGCTGCTTTTGGACAACTGCAATGTGAAGCAACTGCGCGTGCAGCAAGTTTAGCTGGTTTAGTTCAATCTCCACTTTTACAAGAGCCTTTAGCCGCAGCTATTGCCTATGGAATGAAGCCTGATGCTCTTGATTCACGCTGGTTAGTTTATGACTTGGGTGGAGGGACTTTTGATATTGCTGTGATTTCTACCAAAGAAGGCCAACTAAGTGTATTAGAACATCGCGGTAATAATATGTTAGGAGGGCTAGATTTTGATCGTTTACTAGTAAGAAAACTCCTTTGGCCAAGACTACAAGAATCTTTTAACCTTCCTGATGCAAGCAAAGCAGTTTCTACGCATCGGCGTTTAATTCAAATTCTTCATCGTGAAGCAGAACAAGCCAAAATTGATTTAAGTTTTGCAGAAAAAGTTACCATTAGTCTTTTTAATGTAGGAGAAGATGAAGACAAAAAAGCTATTGAAACAGAAATTGAAGTTTCTCGTAGTGACTTAAACCCTTTGGTAGAAGGGCTAATAGCTAAAACTATCCAGCTATGTCGCCAAGCAATTAACGATGCTCGTATTAGCACAGAAGATATAGCTAAAGTAGTTTTAGTAGGTGGCCCAACTCATATGCCAGTTATTCGAGATATGATTAGCGCGGAACTAAACTTGCCACTAGATTTTAGTATTGACCCAATGACTGTTGTAGTTAGAGGTGCAGCAATTTATGCCTCAACTATCACTACACAAAAACCTGTAGTCAAATTAACTAAAACTGATGCAATTAATATAATACTAGCGCATGAAAGTGTCTGGCCAGAAACTAGTTGCTTAGTTGCAGGACGAGTAGAAACTAATAAAACCCTAGAAGTTTTGATTGAATCAGAAAGTAAACATTGGACAAGTGGTTGGCTGCCCATTAGTGATAGCTATTTTGAAACCTATGTACAATTATTGGAGGGAAAAACTACAGATTTTAATATTTCACTTAGGGATGAGTCTGGTAGTAGCTTAGCTGTAACGCCTGATTCTTTTGCCGTTAGACATGGTTTAGCTTTATCTGAACCGCCACTACCACATTCTATTGGGACTGAATTTGTTTGCCCAGATGGCAGCACAACAGTAGAAGTGATTTTTCCACGTTCTACTCCGCTTCCAGCACAAACTATTATTCATTGTAAAGCAGATAAAACCTTGCGACCTAGCCAGCCTAATGAATATATTGCTATTAAGATTTGGGAAGGAGAATTTCCTGATCCAGAAGCTAATATTTGGGTTGGTGCCTTAAAAATTAGTGCTGTTCATATTCGTCGCCCTCTACCAGAAGGCTCAGACATTGAGCTAAGTATTGCTATTAGTGCCTCTAGGCTAATGGAAGTAGAAGCGTTTGTCCCTATTCTTAATCAACATTTTCGTGAAGGAGTTTATATTCCTGATGAAAGCAAAGAACAGGTAATTGAAAAAGTTAAAAAAATTCAATTTGAACTTGATCGCTACTTTTATCGAATTAGAAATCTAGAAGATATGGCTGATGAAATAGACGTACCTTCACTTAGAAAAGAAATACAACAACTTAGTGCTAGGTTAGAAGAAGTTTATTTAGAAGGACACCGGCATCTTGCTAATCCTGAAACTCGTGATCCTAGCGAGGCAAAAATGATTTTTGAAGAATTTAGAGAAGTACGTGGTCGTATTGGAGAAATAGAAAAAAATTTAAAATCTAAAGGAAAAATGATTTTTGTTTTACGTAAACTAGAAAGGGAAAAAGAAGAAACTCGACAAGTAGTAGAAAAATGGGGTGATAAGTTTGAAAAGAAAGAATTTGAACTGCTTTGCCGAGAAGCAGAACGCCATATTGGACGAGAAGACGAGGTAGCACTTGAGAAAATTCGTCAGGAAATAGAAAATCTTAATTGGCATATTCGTTTCAAACAAAATGACTTTTGGAAAGATACTTTTGAGCTACTCAATCAACCACAGTTTGTCTTTAACAACAAAGAATTAGCAGAAAAATATTTTTCTCAAGGTCGTGACGCTTTAGACAAAGAACAATGGGAAAAATTAAAAGAAAGTGTAATAGAACTATGTAAGCTATTACCAAAAGATGGTGGAGAAATTGACAAACAAAAAATCCTTCGTGCAGGAATTAGACGAGGGTAACCATAGAGTTTAGAAGATAATCACGGAGTTTAAATGATAGAAATTATTAAAAACTTTTGGCAATTGGCTAAAGCAAATAAAATACGAGCTGCAATTGTTATATCTTTCCTACTAATATTATTATCAGCCTTTGTCTTTGCAGCAATTGAAGCCCACGAACACCTTACACTAGAAAAAATAGCAGGATTAATACAAAAATATGGCTATATTGTGATCTTCGCGCTAGTAATGCTAGGAAACATGGGTGTTCCTGTCCCAGAAGAATCTCCTGTAGTCTTAGCTGGCTATGCATCACAAAAATTATGGCTTGATTATAAAATTGCTTTTATAGTTTGTTTCATTAGTGCCGTAGTAGGTGACAATATTGGTTATATGATTGGTCGTAAAGGTGGTCGCTCTCTATTATTACGCTACGGTAAATACGTGGGCTTAAACGAAGAAAAACTAGCTAACCTCGAAGGGTTTTTTGAGCGGTATGGTGATAAAACTGTGTTTATTGCCCGTTTTATAGCAGGCTTGCGTTGGGCGGCTGGCCCACTAAGTGGGGCAGCTAAAATGCCTTTTGGCCGTTTTCTATTCTTTAATGCTTCTGGCGCGCTTGTTTGGGTCTTTATTATGACTCAACTAGGCTATCATTTAGCTAGTAATCTTGACTATGTACTAGCATTATTGGCTAAGGCAAAAATAGTAATCATTGTAGTAGCAATTGTTGCTTTTATCGCCTATCGAATTTATAAAAAGCGTAAAGTACAGATCCCTGTAAAATAAATTATTCTAAGAATTATTACCATTTACTAAACGGGTTTGCTACCAAGTTAGCATTATAATATTTAGGATCATAAGAAACCTCTTTGCCTACCCAATTAGGTAAATTTAGTGATTGGCTTTCATCTTCTAATTCAACTTCTGCGATGATTAAGCCCTGATTTTCTCCTAAATATTCATCTATTTCCCAAGTTAAGCCAGCAAAATCCAATTTATATCTAAATTTCTCGATTATCGGACGTTCGCAAAGTCCATCTAACATTTGGCTAGCATCTAGTATAGGGATCTCATACTCAAATTCTGTCCTAGTAAGCCCTTTAGTAATACCTTTAACAGTAAAATAAGCTTTTTCACCTACTACACGTATTCTTACAGTTCGTTCTGGCACAGTAGACAAATAACCTTGTCTATATAGTGTTCCTATGGCTAGTTCGCGCCATTCTTCATTTATTATTAAGAACTTTCGCTCTATTTCTTTCGCCAAAACCTTTTCCTCCTAGCATCATCCTAAACTATCATTAAATTTGGAAAACCAATGATAACAAAATATTTTTTTTATCACTAAAATTCTTGCAATAACCAATTTTTGCCATAAAAACAAAGGAGTACTTCTAGTGAAAACACTTACTCACTTAATAACAATAATTACTGTAATAACACTAGGACTATCATCAGGAGCAATGTTAACCGAAGCTGTAGTATTAGTGGGTTATTGGCGTTCTTTACCACCACAAGAGTTCTTGAACTGGTTTAAGAGCAACGAGCCTTTATTAACATCTTTTTTTGGTACATTACAAATCTTAAGTCTAGTTTTAACAGTAATATCAATTGGTCTATTCCGCTACCTGCATCGTAGTACAAGTATTTTTCTAGTATCTGTAGTATTTTCTGTGCTTGTTCTTGCAACTTATTTTTTGTATTTTAAGGGAGTTAACACAAGTTTTTTAGAAGGAACCATTAAACTTGATATGGTCGCAAATGAGCTTATAGTCTGGGGTTTATGGCAATGGATTCGTACCGCCTTAGGGGTTGGTGCTTTTATAACAGCGATACTTGCTACTCAAGAGAAAACAAAATAATTTAACCTTTTAAAACAAGTTAGGGCAGAGAATTTAACCTTCCCTACCCTATCAAGTGAAAGCTTGGTACTTAAATACTATTAAACTTACTCGTTTACATTTAATTTGCTGACGATTTCTTGTTGACCAGTATTTAGGTCTAATTTAACTATGCCTTTGGAAGACATAAATAATGGTTTAGGGCGGTTATTGTCTTGCGAGTACATTGGTACATCAACTTGGTAAGAATTAATTGATCTAAGGTTTTCTGCTTTCACACTTAATGCTCTTGTTTTTAGGTTAACCTTAGCAATATTCCATATATAACGGTCAGAATCTGTTTGCGAGGAGACACTTACTACTAATTCATCGTCACTAAGCTGACCAATAACATAGGCTCCTCGTGTTTTACCTAGAGAAATTGTTTGCTCTTCAATATTATCTTTAGAGAAAATCCTTAGCTTAGCCTCGTCTCCATCTAAATTTATTAGAGTAACTCGACCATTATTAATAAATTGAATGTTTCTATTTAGTTTAGTATCGCTTAAGTTAGTAACTATCTCGCCTGTTTTTCCATTGTAAAGGGTATTATTTACAATTATCTTTTCACCACCTTGGTTAACTGCCCAGTAGCTGTTTTTTGGTAGATCAAATTTTCCGACTTTACTAATTTTTTTATTTTTTAGATCAAAGTCAAAGATCTCTATTAGTGTCATATCTTTATTTTGCTCACCACCATAATAAAAGCGAATCAATTCAGGGTTTGAAAACTTTACTTTAAAAGGCCAAGGCCATTCAGAAGTACTAGGAATATGTACTGTGGCTAACTCTTTATTTTCATTAAGATCAAAAACTGTAACAAGCTTTTGTCTTATTACAAGGGCTTGTGAGCCATCATCAGAAAGCTCCCAATCATTTCTATAAGGAAAATGAAAATTAGTATATACAGGCTTAGCAGCAGCGTCTTTCAAATTCATTTTTACTAATTGGTAGTCTTTATCTAAAAGACCCTTTTCTTCTATCCAAATTGCTCTACTGCCATCCTCAGAAATAGTAATCCCACTATATTCAGGAATACGAATATAATCATCTGTTTTAGGATTAAGTAAAAATGTTGGCGAATATTGTCCACGTCCCCAAGCTCTACCAGAAACCAAAAGCCATTTATCTCC
>CAZHXL010000043.1:11066-20036 GCA_964536575.1 uncultured Clostridia bacterium
TGAATCATAACGTCTAGAAATAGATACTATATCCTTTGGAGAAGCAGAAACAATCCATTGAGAAAAACCTAGGCCACCTAATACAACAAACAACATTAAACCCCATAACCCTGCTGACGCTGCACGGTGTACTTGTTTAATATCAGTACGGCCTACGACTAAACCTATCCCACTACCTATAATCATTGCTAAGCCAATAACAGTAATAATTGTAGCAATAGGGTCAAAATTTCTTGAAAACCCAATTTCTTGCAAAAAATAGTCTCCTCTATATGCAGAAACGATTCTTACAAAAGCTACTGTGGCTAAACCTATAGTAATAGGCACTAAAGCTAAGTCTAAGCCAAGTAAGAAAGATTTTGAACGGAAAATAATTCCTGCTATCAATCCTAACCCTAGGCAAAATAAAGACATAGCTACAAAGCTAAATATATACTCGAATGTAAGGAGTTGTTTGGTACTTTGAGCAAAAAATATAGCACTTGGCAGTACTGTAATCATAGAACCACCAAAAATCAAAGCTAAAGCACCTAACATTTTACCGCCCCAAACAGTTAAAGAAGACAATGGCCGAATAAAATAAAAACTCATTCGGCGATTAGCCAAATCAGTCCCTAAGATTGAGGATCCTACTAATAACGAGAAGCCAACAGCACAACACAACATTATCGCGTAAGCAATGATCCCAACATCACCATAATCAGATGTTAATCCTAAAAATCTTCCAAGAGTTGGAAATAACAATGGGAAAAGCCCCATTACTAAAGCCGCCCCTAACAAAGATGACCGGCTTTTTACTTCATTGATTGCAACAGTTAATAAACTGCTTTTTATCTCAAGAGTTAATAAACTTTTAATATTTTTCATGGCTACTCTCCTTTTCACCTACAATTGCGGTAAAAATATCTTCTAAAGACATTGCAGAAACCTCTGCATCTATTATTCCACCTATGTTTCTAAATCTATTAAATGAAAATTCATCATAATTTGATACTACTGCTTCTACACCCCAACCAGACACTTTAACTTGAACAGTATTTAATGTATCTAAAGCACTTCCATAGGTACTTTCTATTCCTTTATTGGGGTATCGAATACGACGAAATTTAGCTTTTAGAGTTTCTATTTCTTCATCCACTACCAATTTATTATCCTTTACAATCCCTACACGATCAGCAATTCTTTCAATTCCCATTAAGTCGTGTGAAGTAATAATTACTGTCATTCCACGATCTGCTAGTTCTCCTACTAGTTCCTCAAAGAAGTTTTTTCGTGCTACTACATCTAGCCCTAAAGTTGGATCATCTAGTACTAAAAGCTCAGGAGAAGATCCTAAAGCTAAGGCTAAAGCAACTTGACCTTTTTGTCCTTTAGAAAGGCTACCAAAAGCAACATTCATTGGTACTTTGAAGCGTGTTAAACGTGCATTAACACTACTTGCATCCCAGTTTGAATAAAGGCTTGAACAGAATTGAACAATTTGTTTAGCATTCATATCATATGGAGCATCTGGTTCTTCTGGGATCACTCCAACTTTTTCCATTAATCTAGCGCGATGTTTCCAAACATCTTGACCAAATAAAGTTATGCGTCCAGCAGTAGGTTTTTGCTGTCCAAGTAAACAACGTACTGCTGAAGATTTACCTGCTCCATTGCGTCCTAGGAGTGCATAAACTGAGCCAGCAGGTACTTGAAAAGAAATATTTTCTAACACTGTTTTTTTACCATAACGTACTGTTAAGCCTTCAAAACCTATTACTGAGCCATCTGACAAACTTGGGATCATTTTCTCCTCCAAATCTAAAGATCTTCGTAGTAATTTTCCCTTATTGCTATTTACTAGTTAATTGAGTTAATTTTACTAAAATTTTGATTTTTCCTTGCTTTAGCCTCAAGTTATTAAATGCTAGACTTAATTCCTCAATAGCTTCTTCTTTACTAATTCCTAACTTCTTAACGACTAGGGCATAAATTAAGGCTTCTTGTTGTAATAAACTTTTTTGTTCATTACTGCTAAAAAGTAGTTGTTTACCTGCAATGAATATACCTTCCCAACGATTGTCAATTAGCATTCCTGTATCAATAAGCCTTTGGTAAGCTTTTGCCACAATAGTTGGGTTGATTTTGAGTTCTTGAGCTAACTCACGAACTGAAACAATCAAGCTACCTGGAGAAAGTATACCGCCAGCAATCAAGCGTCTTACCCCTTCTTCAATTTGTTGCCAAAGAGGTTTTTCATTGCTTGGGTCGATTTTTATTTTATGAGCGAGCATTTTGCCCCCTTATTTCAACATAAAGCATTTGGTTAATTAAAATTCTGGCTCAAGGGCACTATTATTAATTTCAATCATTGCTTCTTTTAGCTCTGTAAGTGCTTCCTCAGTATTTGCTCCTATAGTAATAGCTGTAGTTGCATAACGAATAGCACCTTCTCTAAGTAACCGCTTACGTTCCATTATGCCCATTAATGGTCGATTTTCTGCAACAAAAGTACCTTCGCCACGCTTAACCATCAATACCCCTGCATCAACAAGCCGTTGGTAAGCTTTTGCCACTGTAGCAGGATTAACACTTAATTCTTTAGCTAGGTCTCTTACTGAAGGAGCCGCTTCTCCAGGCGTTAACGCTCCTGAAGCAACCAGTCGTCGCAAGCCTTCTTCTATTTGTCGCCAAATTGGAGCAGCGTCTGCTGGATCTATATGCAACGATCGGTTCATCTTTCCTCCTTATGTGTTTAACTAATTTAATATGTTGCTGTATTAGTGTATTAGAAATCTAATACACTAATACACTTTCGTCAAGAAAAATTTTCCAGAAAATTTTATTTCTAGCCAAGTATTAATTTATATGGGTATAGGTTAAGAGCAATAACCTATACCCCCATATGTAATAATACGTAAATTCTTGGTTAAAAGGCAATTAACAACCACAAATGGCTTGTTTAGCAGTAGGGCAACAAATAAAATGTATAAAAAAAGTGAAAGAGTAAAAATAAAGATTAAAAACTATGTTTTTATTAATTAGGCAGGATAATTTCTAGCCTTTATTATTAATACTATAAAATAGCTAAGTTTTACTTTTGGTAACATTGATAATGTTATAAGCTTAATTATTGCTGGGTTAATTTTAAGATACATTTTAACTATATGAGTTCACAACAAATTAAAGCTTTTGTTTCTCTACGCCAGTTTGATCAAATTACCCGATTTGACTTAGTAAATGATGAGCAAATTGTAAAAGCCTATCAATTCACAGAAGAGCTACAAAATCTAGGTGCTCGAATGCTAGCGAATGCTGTAGCAGGCATTGGTACACAAGCCATTGTTGCTGAACGTAGTACAGGTAAAAGCCACCTATTAAATCTACTACGCAGTATAGCTAACATGCCTAGGTTAATTAATTTATTGGAAGATCCTAGTGCTATTGCTACATTTCAAAGAATCGCCTTACCTAAATTACCATCAGATGGGTTTCCTACCCTAACATTAGGGTTTGATCCAGAAAAAGGTTTAAATTTAGTAAAGGCATACCCTAAAGTACCTGGTATGGAGGATTTTTCTCCAGCTAATTTGATAGCTTATGTTGATGAAATCATTGAACAAAGGCTAAGCACAGGAGTACAAATAGCGTTATTTATTGATGGAATATCACAATTTCTTACTGACCAACAGCAAGGAGAACCCTTACTACAATGGCTACAAGAACTAGCTAAAGAAGCAGTTAATGGCAAATTTAGCTTGATGGTCACATTAGATCAAAGTGTTGCCGAAGGCCCATTAAAAAAAGTGCTAGCATCAATATTCAAATATGAATACATTCCTAATAGTAATATAGCTAATATTATTGATCAAAAAATATTTTATAAAACACCAACACAAAGAAGGCAGCTAGAAAGTTTATTTGGAGATTTGCGTAAACGAATGCCTCATTTTTCAGAAACATCTGCTAAGTTTGTTCACCTATACCCACTTCATCCAGTAGTATTAAGCCTAGTTCCTGCAATGCGCAATTATGCTCGCTCATTTTCATTGTTTGGGTTCATTACTGCTGTTTCCTCCCGTGCCTTACTTCGCAGGGCATTTAACCTAGTTTGTGTAGACGAACTATTTGATAGCTTTGAATTTGACCTACGTAAACATCCAAATTTAGCAGAAGCTTTTGCTAGTTACGATTATCTTTTTAGTTATATCCCTAGTATGCAACAACCTCATTCTATGTATGCCAAAATGATGCTAAAGGGGTTATTAATATTTTCTCTAATGGGTAAATTAGTAACGGCAAAAGATTTAGCTAATTCCGTTATGCTCTATGATGAACGTGAACCACTATCATTTGTAGAAACTCTTAACTCCATTATGGCGCGACTAGCTGCTACTAGCAGTGGGTTAATTGTAAATGCTGATGGCCCAGAACTAAGCTATAAGTTTTATATTCCAGAAACTAATTCTGTTGCTATACTTTCTAGTAGTTCCAAGACAACTGAGAACCCTTCCAAAACACATATAGAAAGCCAAGCCAGAACTATTACTAAAGCTATAGCAAAAGAGAGATCTCAAGAAGAATTCAAATCACCAGTAATTAGAGAAAATCTCACTGGTGTGCAACCATCAATAAATACTAGAGAAATGGTTGTGCTACCTTCCTCTCCACAAATTAACCCTACAATAGAATCACACCAACGCATTATAACTCAGGAACCCTCTAATTTTACCTCAGTATCTGGAGTTAAAAAGTTTCCCCCTATTCAACAAACACTTAATTCTACTTCTAAAGTAATAGAACCTATTAAACCAGTAACACTTAATCAAGAATTTACTAGTTCACCAAAAACTACAACAACCAAAATATTTCGTAACCCACCCCCGCCCCCAATACTTCAACAAGAATCTATACAAGCAATGCTTCCTAGCTCTGCTTTGACAACTAGAAGGATTAAACCAACAACTGCTTCTTTATCTACTCCTTTATCTTTAGATAAACTAACAATCGCTGTTAGTCAGCTTCCTGATGATGACATTAGGTTAGATTGCTTATTAGTATCAGCAGGAAGAAAATTCTTTAAGGATTGGCCATTTATTTTTGAAGGTAATAGATTTCGCGACCGTGCAGAAATTAACCTTAAATGGCGAGGATCTCTAAGAAAAGGATTATTTAAGTTTGGAGGTGAAACAGAAATATATAAAGATACAGACTCTCAAATTTCTCCCTGTGATTACGATTGGCAAATTACTATTTTCCGTGCTTACGCGCCTATGGTTCTGCCCCCTACACAAGAAGCCCCTATTACTCTACTACATTGGCAGCCAATATCTCTTAGTAGTTCAGAACGCTTAGTATTAAAACAGCTATTAGTAATCAATGAAGCAACTCTAGATCTAGGAGATGAAAAAGAAGTAGTAGTTTTTAAGACTCAACTAGAAGATCAGGTATACAGTCTCTTTCAACGAGTTTACTTAAAGAGTAGATTTTTAACTAATCAACATATAGATCTAAACCTACCTAATGAAGGAGCGTTTCTTAACAGTAATTTAACTAAGCTATTAGACAAGCTATTTGCCAAACGTTACCCAGCACATCCTAATTTTGACGATCTACTTACCCTAGAAACTCTTACAGATCTATTACCTTGGTTGTTTCATTCACAAACCCTACCGAACCCAGATCAAGAAACAGCATTAGAACAGTTTGCCCGTCCACTGCATTTAATAATTTCTCAAGAAGAAATGCTTTATAAAATAGCCAACCCTAAAAAAAATTTTCCTGTTGGTTCAATAGTAGGCCATCTTTGGCAAGCAATAGAACAAAATCAAACTATTACTAAACTAGATGCCTTTAAGTTAGTCCACAAAGAACCTTTTGGTCTGCAACGACCAGCATTATTGCTAATATTAGCTACTCTAGCTGGTAACGGACAGATTGTTCTTCTTGATGAGTTTAACGAGCCTATACATGATAGCAATGGCTTACACTTAGATGTAGAGTTATCAGACTTTAGTTCTGTTCGTCTACTCCAAGGAGATATTAAACAAGTTAGTTGGAAGGCAGTAAAGAAACTTAGCGAAGAGCCATCAGATTATCAAAACTATACCTTACTAGCAGTTGATGATGATGCTACTATCCATATGGTACTAAAAATAGCAGCCCAAAAGCTTAAGTGCCAAATAGAAACGGCAATGGATGGAGTAACAGCGTTAGAAAAATTGGCTAAACTTCCAGTAGATCTTATTATATCTGACCTGCGTATGCCTAATATGACTGGGGTAGAGTTATTTCAAAAAATACAAAATAACCCTAAGTTAAAAGACGTTCCTTTTGTAGTACTTTCCTCTATTGATGATGATGAAGAAGTAGCTGCTGCCTTAGAACAAGGCGTAGAAGATTACTGGATTAAGCCATTAAGAGTAAATGAGATTCAAGCAAGGATTAAGCGTTTACTACTACGTCAGCCCAGTAAAAATAATCCCGAAGTCTTAGCTCAAGTAGCTCCTCCTAAACCTATATTTAGTCTTACGTCAAATACTCCTAACATAGATACTGTTACAAACAACTCTGCCTTAACAAATCTGACAGAAACTCCTATTAGCAAAATGGTTGACGATGTTAATAAATCCATTTCCCTAAACAATCAAAAACTACTCGACATATTTCAACAACAAGCAGAAAAAGAAATTACTATCCTACCTAATAAATTTGAACTAGATCTAATTAAAGAAAGCATTGTTAGTAATCCAAGTAAATCTACTAGCAAAGAACAAAACTCTAAACAGCCTGAAGCTAAAACTTCTGAGATTAGCCCTAATATTTCTATGAGCCAACATCCACCTATTCCACATCCTCCTATTCCAACTCCATCTATCCCACATCCTCCTATTCCAACTCCTAAAGGGTCTCTTTTACAAGTTAATCCGAGTCTTAATACAAAATTTACGAGTAAACCTGAAACTGCTACAACAAATAAACCTAGTAAAAGCATGCGTAGACCTAGTAAATCAATGAGTAAACCTACTGAAAATGGCTTAGCAATCCCTACTAGAACTGATGATCTCCTTTCTCTTAACCAATTACCACAATTTGAGATTAATGCTGAAGAAGATAAACCTAGTCAAAAAATATTTTCAGCCTCAGTTGATACCTCGTTTAATGTAAATCTATCAAACGCTGATGGTATGTTAATGCAAGTAATGCAGCTTTATAACCATTTTTGGGATACCTGTCGACGAGTTGGTAAACCTACATCAGTACCAGAATATGAAGAGTTTAAGGAATTGGTAATAACTAAAGCTAATAAACTCAAAAAACAATTTCATTGGGATGAAGTAACTTTTATCGTTGTAATAGAAAGTGACCAAGCTTATGTCGATTGCCAAATAAACAGAACTAGCAATTTTCTAAAAACCCCACCTAAATTCAGGGTTTTATAGAACGCCATTTTCTTTAACAAAATTTGTCAGTCCTATTATGACAACTTTTGTTAAATTTACTTATTAGGTTTATTATTAAAACTTTTGATAGACTTTTGAGATATAAAATAAGGATATTTCATTGTCTTTGAAATTATTAAGGCTGAGTGCCTGTTATATATACTCTAGCCTGTTCTTACCAGCAGTTAAGGATTAAAACTTAAAAACTTAACTAGTCAGTTTACTAATATATTATTTTTCTTACACTAATATTTTTAATTAGCTAGCCATACCTGCTCAAAATATAACTGGCACATCATTTGCTAGGGATTTCCCTAATAATATAAAAACTCTCTAATCAGTTAGCTTATTTTATTTAGCCAGTCATTGATATTTAATTTGCAAAATCACTAGTATGATAGATATACTAGTTTATCTGAGTACAGACTTAATAATATTTTAATAAACTCCATTCAAGCTTAAGACTAGGCAAATTACGGCATTATGATTTCTTCACTTAGTTTCTTAGTTTTATAGTAATGCTAAAGCGAGGATCTTTATGTCCGAGATAAAAGAGAGTTTTGTCCCTAAAATATTATCAGACTATTATCTAAATAGCCGTACAGGTATTCTTACACTTAAGCAAAAATCCATTGCTAAAACTATACATATTGAAAGTGGTAATATTGTTTTTGCTACTACCAATATAGAAACAGAGCAACTAGGCAGACGCTTGCTTGAATGGAGACTATTAACACCAGAGCAACTAATAGCAACAGATAAATTAGCTCAAGAAAATCGTCGTTTTGGAAAAAGCTTAGTAGAACTTGGTTTTTTTCAAGCGGAAGAACTTCCCGAATTATTCTATCGTCAAGCAAGTAGAATTATTTATTCTACTTTTAGTTGGCAACATTTCGATTTTCGTTTTACTCGTTGCGCATTGCCAGAATATGAAGTTAAAAACTCTATTTCCATTCCTCAAACCTTGTTGGAAGGTATTCGTTATTTAGACGATATAGATTTAATCAAAGAACACCTAGGCGATTTAACTAGCCCATTAAAATTAAGCCTACCTCTAGCAGCTATTTATCAACTTATCAAACCAGGTTCTCAAGAAACATATTTACTAGATAACCTAGATAATATTGTTTTTAAGGCAGAAGAAATATTAAGGCTAGCGAATATACCAGAAGAGACAATCATTAAAACCTTATGTACGCTAAACCTACTTGGGATGTTAAAACAATCTGAAAGGCCACCATCTCCAGGTTTTATGAATGCACCAATGGCTACAATTAAGCCCATTTCTACTCCTAATATTTTTACTCCTAACAATACTAATTCTCCTATACCTGATAATATATCTGAGAATTTAGTCTTAGATTCTCGTAGTGTTATGGTGTTTTGCTATGAAATAGAAACCAAATTACGATCAATTAATACAAGTGCATCTCTTTATGAAGTATTAGAAGTAGGTACTCATGCCAGCCCAGAAGAAATAAATGCTTCTTATCAACGTCTTAGCAAGCATTTTCACCCAAACCGTCAATTAGAACTGTCTGTATATAAC
>CAZHXL010000043.1:20046-30883 GCA_964536575.1 uncultured Clostridia bacterium
ACCTAAATTATATTAGCACTTCAATTAACCAAGCTTACGAAATACTAAAAAGTAGACAACCTCAACTCAAGGCTGCTCAAAACACTAACACTACACCTATTAGTAAAATTACCTCCACTAGTAATAAAGCACTACCAACCACACCTCAATCTGCTCCAAACCTACCCAGGCCGCCCAACCAGCAAGAAATTATGGAGTTTTGCTACCTAATAGAAAATAAGTTAAATATGATTCGGGGGGATGTTACACATTACCAAGTTTTAGAGCTAGAAAGAAGTGCTTCTCATGAAGTGATCAACCAAGCTTATCATCAATTAATGTTGAAGTTTGATGTAAAAAAACAAGAAAACCTTTCTGTTTATGGGCTTAATATGAGTGGTCAACTAGAGGAAATCTCTAAAGCTATTAGACTTGCTGCTGAAGTGCTACGAGATCCTTATAAAAAACAGCTTTACGATGAACGAACAGGACTATCACCTAAAAAAACTACAGGTCAATATGCTGCACTTAGCCAAACTAGCTATACAAACTCAAAACAGCCAATACAAAACAACCGAATAGACCAATACCCTAATCCTTTAACACCACATTCTTCACCTTTGGGACAAAGTGACTCTAGATATAACACTACTCAAAACAAAACTATATCTAACCCAATAATGCCTCCTCTAAAAACAGACTCTAAAATACGTACTCAGATGCCAAATGCTATTAACCCATTATCAACTAGCACTAATCCAGCTGGAATTCTTGCTATTAATAAAAACTCAAGCAGTGTTGATCTAGGACGCCCTAATCCAAATACTAAACCCTCTATTACTATTGATCCCACTCGTAACTCATTACCCGGCTTTACCCCTGTAGCAGCATCAAAGGCTATTGTTAACCCAACACAACCAGCACAGCCAGCGCAACCAACACAACAACAGCCAGTACAGCCAGTACAACCTAATAAACCATATACACCTTCAATATCGTCTAGTGAACTGCCTCAAGCCAATAGACCAGCACCAGGAGGCAAAGATAAAATCTTTACTGCTACTGAATATTACTTAAGATCTATCGAATTATGTGATAAACAAAAATATACTGAGGCAATAGAATCACTGTTAATGGCACTAAAACTTTCTCCTAGAGATGGCGAATATTGGGCACAGTTAGCACGAGCTTATAGCAATATAAAAGGGTATGAAAAAGACACTTTAGCCGCCTACCAAAAAGCTAACGAGTATTCTCCTAGAGAATACAGTTATTTACTAGAGCTAGGTGATTTCCTTCGTAAACATGGTTATAGACAAAAAGCAGCAGAAGTTTATAGTGGAGTATTAAACCTTCGCCCTCAAAATATTAAAGCACAATTAGCCCTTGCTGAGTTAGCAAGAGAATCAAAGGAAAATGAAAACGAAGATACTAAAACACGAGGATTTTGGTCAAAGTGGTTAAAACAAAGCTAACTACTTTTTTATAGCACCAGCAAAAATCGTCATATTAGGCTTGCCGTTTAGTTTGTGTTTCTTTATAATAGCCCCGGTTTTAACAATCTTGACAATCCTAACAATCCTAATAACCTTGGAAAGGTGGCTGAGTGGTTTAAAGCAACGGTCTTGAAAACCGTCGTAGGTTTACGCCTACCGTGAGTTCGAATCTCACCCTTTCCGTATCCTTCAAAGTTTAACCTCAAAACCTCTAGCCTAACCTAAACCTAAGTTTTACTTAAACCTAATAAGTCTATTTTAGGAGCTTGATAGTTTTCGAGTTTTTCTAGTAGTTTTTCTGGCTCACTATCTGTAAGTACTAAGGAACGACAATCAACCTTAACAAATTGTTCTTGCACACTATAATCAATAAACTCAATCAATTTATCATAATAATGACAAACATTTAATAATCCACAAGGCTTGGTATGAATGCTAAGCTGTCCCCATGTTAATATTTCAAAAAATTCTTCAAATGTGCCAAACCCTCCAGGAAGTGCAATAAATCCGTCTGAGAGTTCCGACATCAAAGCTTTTCTTTCATGCATTGAGTCTACTACTCTTAATTCAGATAGTTGGGGATGAGCAAGTTCTTTTTCAACCATAAAACTAGGAATAACGCCTATTACTTTTCCGCCTTCTTTAAGAACTGAATTAGCTATTTCTCCCATTATCCCCACACTAGAACCACCATAAACTAGACCAATATTTTTTTTGGCCATTAAATAGCCTAATTGTTGTGCAACTTTAACATATTCTGTTTTGGCCCCTAGGCTTGAACCACAAAAAACACAAATTCGTTTCATATTTTATCTTCCGTAAATATAGTAATCTAAAACATATAATTGAGCTTTAGTTTTTTTAGTAGATTAAAAATATTCTTGTAAAAAGGGTTTAGGCTGTTCTAAAGCTTTACTTAACCAACTAACTACTGATAGCTCATTAACAGTAATTAACCCTAGAAAATAGGCTTTTTCTAAACTTAATGTTCCAGCATAAAGCTGAGAAAAAACATCTATTGATAAACTAATATAAGCAGTCTTTAATGAATCTACTCGCTTTACTTCCATCTTGCCATTTAGTAAGGTAATTTGGAAAAATCCAGTATTTTCAGTTATTTGCTCATCTTTAACTAGTAAAGTCGCTGTCCCATCTACATTATTATAATTAGGGCGTGCTTTTAGAGCTTTTTCTACATCCAACACCCTCAACATATAGCTAAAGCCATAGCTACCTGTTTTAGAAACTAGCCCTGCTAACATTGGCTGCTCTACATCACGAGGATCTTTTAAGATATAGTGAAATCCTTCATCAACTTGTGCCCAATACCTTACAACAGATATTTGATCAGATATACTACTAAGAAATCCTAGCAATCCTTGATAACTAACGCGATCATCATAAATTAGCTCACGTACTATTACTTCTTGATTAAGCATTTCTCCATGAGGTTTAAATTCAAAAAACACATAACCTATAACCTTCCCTTCAGCCTCATATACCATTAAAATTGTTTCTCGTTTTTGAACACTTTTGAGTTTGTCTTGCCAAACTGCTATTGAGCGTTCAGCCAAACAATTATTTTTTTCTACAAAACGCTGATAACACTGGGCTAAACCGTCCAAATCATTCTTTTGAAAACGTCGAACATGTTTACGTGCTTCATAACTAGGCAAGCTACTAGGATGAAATCGGTACTCAACTAACTCACCTATTGCTCCCCAACCTAGCTTTTGATAAAAATCAAAGCGAAAAGGATAGAGTATTGAAACTAAATAGCCTTGCTCCCTACCTCGCTTTATCGCTTCACTGCATAATCTAAAAGCATAACCACGACGACGAGACTCTAATCTATTAGCAACGCCCGCTATCCCTAGCATTGGCAATTTTGCCCCTCCTAACCAAACTGTGTAAGAAATAGCACTTAAGGCTACAACTATTTCATCATTTACTTCTGCAACTAATACATCTTCTTCTAGGCTACGTCTAGGATGTTCTAGGTAAAGCCTCTTTCGTTCTTCATAAGGAAAGCCTGATGGAAAAGATTCACAGCCCATTTGAGTAAGTATATCTAGATCTGCTTGTGTTGCTGTCCGAATTTTCATAGTAATCTCCCTAGTATATATTTACACTTCTTGCAAAGTATTTTGCATATGTTCGCGTAAAAACCGCCCTGTATAGCAATCTGTTCTCTCTATAATCTCTTCAGGGCGACCTTTAGCAACTACATAACCGCCTTGATCACCACCCTCAGGGCCTAAGTCAATAATCCAATCTGCTGTTTTGATTACATCCAAATTATGTTCAATAATCACAATTGTCGCACCTGCATCAATCAACCTACGAAAAGAGATTAGTAGTTTATTAATATCATCAAAATGTAGTCCTGTAGTTGGCTCATCAAAAATAAACAAAGTTCGTTCACTAGTTCGCTTTGCTAAATAGGAAGCAAGCTTGACTCTTTGAGCTTCACCACCAGAAAGAGTAGTAGCTGATTGGCCTAGGCGCAAATACCCTAAACCAACATCATCTAGTACCCGCAGTTTATTAGAAATTCGTGGCACACTAGCAAAAAAGCTCATTGCTTCCCTAACAGTTAATTGCAAAACTTCATGAATATTACGATTACGGTATTTAATCTCTAGCAAACTAGACTTAAACCTTGTCCCTTTGCACTCTTCACAAACTAGCTCAACATCTGCTAAAAATTGCATCTCAACAGTAATTGTTCCATCACCCTGACAAGTTTCACAACGCCCACCAGGAACATTAAAGCTAAAATGGCTAGCATCATATCCATGTGATTTTGCTTCTTTTGTAGAAGCAAATACTTCTCTGATTACATCATAAACCTTAATATAAGTTACTGGATTAGATCTAGGCGTGCGCCCAATAGGAGATTGATCTACTAGGATAACTTCTGATAGAAACTTTCCTCCTTCAATCTGACGACAACCCCCTGCTTTTTCTTGCCATTCACCACGCTCTTTTTTCAGCCCTGCATAAATCACATTATGAACTAAAGTTGACTTACCAGAACCAGAAACCCCTGTGATACAAGTCATTATGTTCAAAGGAATTTCTACATCAATATTTTTTAAATTATGCTCATTAGCCCCAAAAATAGATAACTTTTTCTCACCAATAGCGCGACGTAACTTAGGAATTTTAACTTCCAGTTCGCTACGAAGATATTTTGCAGTTAAAGAATTGTCTTGCTTAAGCAATTTTGCTAGCGTGCCTTCAAAAATTATCTCACCACCAAATTCCCCTGCCCCTAAACCAACATCAATAACATAGTCAGCCGCTTTTATCATGGCTATTTCATGTTCTACTACTAGGACAGTATTACCAATATCACGTAAGTTTTTCAAAATATTAATTAAACGTTCATTATCACGAGGATGCAGCCCTATGCTCGGTTCATCTAGAACATAAAGTGCTCCGACTAAACTTGATCCTAAATTGGTAGCCAGTTGGATACGTTGTGCTTCACCACCAGAAAGCGTGCTAGCAAGCCGATTTAGGGTAAGATATTCTAGCCCTACATCCAAAAGAAAATGTAAACGTCGTTGAACTTCTAATAGAAGTCTTTCTGCGATTGTCACTTCCATATCTGTTAATAAAAGCTTATCAAAAAATTCTGTTGCTCTACTAACACTTAGTGAAAGCACTTCTGTCAAGCTACGATTTCCCATTTTTACATTTCTTGCTTCTTGACGTAAACGTCCACCACCACAATCAATACAAGTACTGTAACCACGATACTTACTGAGTAAAACCCGAATATGTAGTTTATATTTTTTTGTTTCCAGCCAATCAAAAAAACCTCGAATACCCATCCATTTAGCTTTTTTATCCCCTTGAATAATTAAATTTTGTCGCTCTAGAGTTAATGCTTGAAATGGAATATTTACTGGAATATCTGCTTTTTTACAAAAATCCTGTAATTCAAGTAAAGCCCAGTCAAATTGAGCTTTAGACCAAGGTTCAACAGCACCACCAAGTAAACTTAACTGCCGATTAGGAATAACTAAATCTAAATCTATTCCAACAGTATTTCCAAAACCCTGACAAGTAGGGCAAGCTCCATAAGGGTTATTAAAAGAAAACAATCGTGGCTCAGGAACAGGATAGACAGTACCACAAGGTTTACACTCAAATTGATCGCTAAAATAAAATTGCTGTGCTGAAAAAACTTCATTTCCTAAAGCGAAGATCGTTACTTGCCCACTACTAGCTTGATAACAGGTTTCTATTGAGTCAATTAAGCGTTGCCTAATATCAGGTTTTATCACTAAGCGATCTACTAAAACATAAACCCCAGTTAAACTATCTCCTACAAAGTTTTCAGGCATTTGTAGCTCAATAATATTGCCATCTTGGTAAAGACGCGTAAAACCTCGCTGCATCAAGCTCATTAAGTGAGCTTGAACTAATCTAGTTTGATCTTTTCTACTTTTAGCAGGTTTACTATTTTCTGATTCAACTATAGCAGGAAATACTACATAAAACCTTGTTCCAATAGGTAATCCTAATATTTCGTCAGCAATACTATCAGGAGTATCTCGCTTAACTAACTGCCCGCAACGATGACAATAAGTCTTTCCAATACGTGCATAAAGAAGGCGTAAATAGTCAAAAATTTCTGTCTGTGTTGCTACTGTGGAACGTGGGTTACGAGAACTATTTTTTTGGCTAATTGCAATAGCTGGACAAATTCCTATTACTTCATCAACATCTGGCTTATCCATTCTCTCTAAAAACTGCCTTGCATAAGCTGAAAGTGATTCTACATAACGACGTTGCCCTTCAGCATATATGGTATCAAAAGCTAAGGAAGTTTTTCCAGATCCTGACACACCTGTTACTACAGTTAATTGGTTTAAGTAAATATCTACATTAACATTTTTAAGGTTATGAACCTTTGCCCCTCGCACTATTATGCGTTCTGCTAAGTTTTGTGTCTTGTTATTCATCGATGTTACTTTGGATTGTATTAAATTTTCTTAGTAAGCCAAATTATAAGCATAACACAACCTAATAAAAGTGTAATTCCCAACTAGCGCAATTTGTCCGAAACTCCTTTAGTATAAATATTACCAACATACTTATCCTTTATTAAACACAGATTAAACTCAATAAATCTTATCTAGGAAAATAGGCAATACCTGCTACTTATGAACTACCTTAGCTGTTTACTTATACTACTCAATATTACTTTACTTGAAAAATTTAAACATCAAGCACACTTCACCTTTGCATCCTTAGCATCTACGACTATCTTGTTTCTAATAAACAAGCTAAAATGGCAAATCATAAATCAATCCAATTAAAATCTTATATACATCTAACTACTAACTTTCCACGTATTTATTGGTAGGGGACAAGTTTTTTGTAATGTTTTCGGGAGGAATAAATGAACCCCAACTTAGATATAGATAAATTTATTGAGAAATCAGGACCATTAGATCTAAGTGGTATCGATTGGTCAAAAGCCAAAGATCAACCTCTTTCTCAATCAGAATTACGCTGTATCCTTTACATGCTTGATATAGAAACTTACACTATTGCATATTTAAGAGATTTAGTTAACAGTAAAGCTATTGAACAAGATTCTGATATGGCAGAGTTTATTGCCTGTTGGGCATATGAAGAAGCCTTTCATAGCCGCGCTTTAGAACGTTTCTTAAGAGAAGCTGGTGTAGAACTAGATCCTAATCGTAAACGAAGCTATCAGAGACCAGAACGTATTTCTGAAACCCTCAAAGACTTAGGAGCGGCTATTCTTTCTCGCGTTTTCCCTGATTTTACTACTGTTTATTTAACTTGGGGAGCTATTCAAGAATTAACCACCTTAAATGGTTATAACAATGTTGCCCGTAAGAGTAAAAATAAAATACTAATAGAGGTGCTACGTAGAATAATGCGTGATGAAGCACGGCATTTTGGTTTTTATTATAATAAAGCTATGCGTAGGCTGTTGGATTCCCCTAAAGCCCAACGCTTAACCTCCTTAATGGTAAAAACTTTCTGGAGACCTGTAGGGGCAGGAATTAAAACTGATGAAGATGTGGCTTTTATCATTGCTTATGCTTTTGGTGATGAACCTGGTCAAAAAGCTGTATGTCATATTGATAGCACTATTGCTAAACTACCAGGGCTAGAATGGTTTAACCGTATGCAATTGTACGCAAAAGAAAGCTGTGAACTTTTTATAGAACAAGCCCCTTGGAAAGTAGCTGAGCCATCTGAGCAACTTTCCTAAAAACTGATCAAATCTGTAAGCTTATGAAATATATGCCTCTCGATTTTATACTATTAGTACTATTATGAAGTGCAGCCATAGCTTATTTCGTTTGTTTGCTTCGTTTTTTCTAATACTATGGCTTAGTAACTTTGCACTAGGACAAAGCGAAATTATTCATAGTGATGCTTATCAATATTTAGAATTTCTTCGAGAAGAGCAAGCAGAACTTGATTTTCAACTAAAACACAAAGAAATAACACATCTGTTTTACAAACTTGCCTCTACTCGTTTGAGTATTCTTAGAGAGCTAATAATAAACTATGGCCGCGACAGCCAAATAAATCGCATGCCAGAATATCATGTTGTTATAACTCAAGAGTTAGAAACCTTAATACCTAATGGTCGTAACAAACTAAAAGTAGCTAAACCAAATCAAATAATCGATGAGCGGTGGCGGTTTATTAAAACTATAGTAAAAGGCCAAACCTTTTATCTACTAGAACGCCTTAATGATATTCCATAGGTTAGGAGATCAAAGTGAAAAATACTCAGTTGAGCTATATGGTTCTACTTTGTCTATTGTACTTTCCCATCAATGCTAGTTCTCAAGAGTCAAAACAATCTCCAAATTCTCCACAATATAAACTTGCCTCACCAACAGAACTACAAGAAGAACTCTGTATTATCCCTTTTGATAACCACGAAAGAGAAGTATTTATGGCTAAACTCTTTATTCAAGCAGGAGCCAAACCCGAAGACGTTCAAAAACAACCCATAGATATTTCTGAGCAACCTTTTCATAACATTTATGTAGTTAAACCTGGTAAAACAAAAAATATAATTGTTGTTGGAGGACATCTAGATCACGTTTCTGTTGGGCAAGGAATAATAGACGACTGGACAGGAGCTTGTGCTGTCACTAACATTTATCAAGCAATTAAGGACATACCCACCAATCATACTATTATATTTATTGGGTTTGCGAGTGAAGAAAAAGGTCTTTTAGGCTCGCGAGCTTATGTTAGGTCTTTAACAGAAGAAACTAAAGCAAATCATAAAGCTATGGTAAACCTGGAATGTTTAGGAGTAGGGGAATCATTAGTTTGGGTTAATGGCTCAGACAAAGAACTAGTAGATAGACTTCATAGTACTGCTAAAAAAGGGGATTTACCTTTATCTGAACATACGCTAAATGGAGTAGGGGCTGATTCCAATTCGTTTCGAGCAGTTAAAATCCCAGCTATTACAATAGATGGGTTGCCTCAAGATAAATTCTCATTTATTCATTCAAGCGAAGATAAATGCGAAAATATTAACCAAAAGTTTTATTATGATTCTTATCGCTTAGCTATTAACTACTTGTTAGATCTGGATCAAATGAACAATTCTCTTACAAATACTGATGAACAACCTAAAAAACCTTAATGAAGATTTTCTAGCATTAATATCAGCTATACGTAGTCATCTAGAGTTCTATCAAGAACTTGGATTAACTCATATTGGACGAAGTAGTCTACTTTCTGATGTAAGTCCAAATATTTCCCCCCTAATCATTGATAACTCTACAAATATAACCTTAGAAGATATGGCAAAAAAAATATTGTCCCAACAGATCAGTTTTCATTATTTGAGCTTGAGGATAAAAACCAAATTTCTATTTCTTCTACTAAACAACCATCCTCAATAAAAAAATCTTTAGGTAAGCTAACTTTAATAGAAATTCGTTCTGAAGTAGGTCACTGTTGTCAATTATGTAATCAAGCTACCAATGTTGTTTTTGGAGAAGGCAATCCTAATGCTGAACTGATGTTTGTAGGAGAAGCCCCTGGAGCAGAAGAAGACACAACAGGAAGACCTTTTGTTGGTGCGGCTGGTAGATTATTGGATAAAATTATTGCTGCTATAGGGCTTAAAAGAGAAGATGTTTATATAACTAATGTAGTTAAATGTCGCCCTCCCAATAACCGTAAACCAACAAGTGATGAAATGGAAGCTTGTGAACCTTTTTTATTTAATGAAATTGAAGTGGTAAAACCTAAATTGATTGTTACTTTGGGAGCAACTCCTCTTACATCTTTATTAAATATTAAAGAAGGAATCACCAAAACTCGTGGTCAATTTTATAATTTCCAGGGGATTCCAGTAATGCCTACTTTTCACCCTGCTTTTCTGTTACGTTTTCCCGAACGCAAGCGCGAAGTATGGGAGGATATGAAAAAAGTAATGACTAAATTACAAGAAATTAGAAAAGAGAACAAATAAAATTTAGCTAAATTTATTAAAGTATAGATTAAGAAATGAAATTTGTTTAGAATACAAAAGGTGAAATAAAGAGAAGAAAGGTTAAAAAGAGAAGAAAACAGGAAGAAAACAAAGAAGAAAAAAGAAGGGAAAATCCGGCGACTACCTAGTTTCCCACCTCCTTGCGAAGGCAGTATAATCGGCTCCAGAGGGCTTAACTTCCGTGTTCGGGATGGGAACGGGTGTGGCCCCTCCGATAGGGTCACCGGAAACTTATCTACAATACTCGCCGTAAGTACTGCATCTCACTTAGCTTTTGTATATTAAAAATTAAAAATCTCTCTCTCCTACAAAAGCTTCTGAGCAAATCTCTTTTTCTTTGAATTAGCTGAATAGATAAATTCATCCTTCTGTATCTTACTGAAATATTAATCTTTACATCTTTTGTCTATCTCTTTAACTCTACTGTTTTTCAATCACTCTTAAAACATTCAAATTAATTACATTAATTACACTAACTAGCTAAATTAATCAAACTAGTTAGACTAATTATACTAATTATACTAATTAGTATAGATAGACTAGAAAAGACAACCAACAGCAAAAGTAGTGGTCAAGCCGTTGGGTCATTAGTACTGGTCAGCTCAATGTGTCACCACACTTACACCTCCAGCCTATCTACGTGGTAGTCTTCCACGCGCCTCTTTGGGAAACCTTATCTCTGGACGAGCTTCACGCTTAGATGCATTCAGCGTTTATCTCTACTCAACTTAGCTACCCTGCGACTACCGTTGGCACGATAACAGGTACACCAGCGGTTGATCCAACCCGGTCCTCTCGTACTAAGGTCAGCATCCATCAAGTTTCCTAC
>CAZHXL010000044.1:0-1819 GCA_964536575.1 uncultured Clostridia bacterium
TAAATTTTGTTGCACCTCTTTTAATTTCTTAACTATTTTCTTACCTGAAGGGCGATCGCTGGAGCGTTTACAGATATAGGAATAAGCCAAGTTATCACCAGGAAAAACAATAAAGACTCCACCTTGTTGATAAGGATCGCCTTGAGTTTTCCCTTGAAAATTACCACTAATTAATGATTTTAAGGCTGGCAAGAAATTACGTGGGCCAAGAGTTCCTAGTTTAGTACGTTTTAATCCAGCAGCATTGTAGGAAGCTAAAGAAGGGTCTACATAAAGTGGTACAGCAAGATTAAGCTTTTTCTTAAAAGCAGTAGCAAATTGGGGGCTGCCATTACCAACAATAACCATTTCTGCACCAAGGCTATGAATTTCATCTACTTTGTCACGCAACTGCGCAATTTGTTCACGGCAAAGCAGTCATCCAAAATGTCGGATAAATACTAATACTACAGGTTTCTCTTGCCAAGCATTTCCTAGTTGAAAAGGGTTACCTTCTATATCAAAAACCATACTAGTACTCATAGCTTTAATATCTGTTTTTCCTTTTCCATCAGCTAAAACCATTGTAGGAACAAAACAAAGAATAAATAAAATAAGAATAAATAGCCATAAATCAGTAAAAATATTTTTCATTTTTTCACCCTTAATTTATTGATAGTTTTATTTATTATCAATAGCTTTTTCAGTAGATTTATTCTGCTGAACTGCATTGATATTTCGCAAGAATCCTGCATGTTTTGGTCTAGTAATCGGGCTACCCTTAAAATGTTCTTTGAACTCTATAGGAGTAATTTCTAGTAAGTCTGTTAGACTAGGAGTAACATTACCTTCTCTAGGTTGAAAACTCTCCTCTAATGTTTCATGAGAAAAGCGATTCCAAGGACAAACATCTTGGCAAATATCACAACCAAAAATCCAGTTTTGTAAATTATTAGCTATTAGTGGGGGCAATTCCGGTTCTTTTAACTCTATTGTTCCGTAAGAAATACAGCGCGTAGCGTCTAGTAAATAAGGCTCTACTATAGCACCTGTTGGACAAGCATCTATACAACGAGTACAAGTACCGCAAAAATCTGGGACTATATTAGTATCATAATCTAGTTCTAGATTAAGTAATATTTCACCTAAAAACACCCAAGAACCATAATCATGAGTAATAACACTAGTGTGTTTACCTAGCCAACCAATTCCTGCTTTTACAGCCCAAACCTTATCCATCATAGGGCCAGCATCAACATAGCATTTGCCTTCTGTGCTAGGTTCTTGCTCTTTAATCCAATCCAAAAACATTTGTAGCCTTTTTCCTAACACATCATGGTAGTCATCCCCCCATGCATAGCGCGAGATTTTACCTATATTTGGGTCACTACTATGTTTATGAGGGGTATAATAGTTTAATGCTACTGCAATAATACTTTTAGCTGTGGGCAACAAAGTTTTAGGGTTTACTAAGCGTTCAGCATTACGAGCTAAATAACCCATTTTGCCATGATAGCCAAGTGCTAACCATTCTTGTAATAAAGTTTTTTCTTTCTCAAGCTCCTCTACAGGAACAATACCAACTTTGGTCAACCCTAATTCTAATGCCTTATTTTTTATTTCATTTGAGGTTATAGCCATAATATCAACGTGGTAAGGCTTGTGGCATATCTGCTAAAACATAAAGCATTATCGCCATAGTAGCAACATTTAGAGCTAAATCCGTTCTATCCATCTTCTCAAAAGTATCAGCATCTGTATGATGAACATCGAAATAGTGACTAGAATTATTACGTAAGCCTAGACCAGGAACACCAGCATCTGTAAGCACAGAAATATC
>CAZHXL010000044.1:1829-19883 GCA_964536575.1 uncultured Clostridia bacterium
TCTGCTCCTACGCCTCCAGAGCTAAGTTCAACATTATCCGACCTAAGATTACGTAGTAATGTACTAATTTCTTGAACTAAAGCAAAAGCACTATTAGACCCTTTAAAGGAAAACCCTATAGGGCGTGTTCCGCCAGAATCAGCTTCTATTGCAGCAACATGTTTATCAAAGTTTTGTTTATGAGTGTCTCTATAAGCAAACGAACCAAATAAGCCATTTTCCTCATTAGTAAATAAGACTACTCTTATAGTACGTTTAGGTCGTAATTTTAACCTTGCGATTGTACGTACAGCTTCCATAGCAATAACACAGCCTGCCCCATCGTCATTTGAGCCTGTTCCAACATCCCAAGAATCTAGATGCCCACTAACTAAAATGATTTCTTCTGGTTTTTCACTTCCTCGTATTTCTCCAACAACATTAGCTGAATCGGCATCTGGTAGTGTTTGTGCTCCTAATTTTAATTTAACTATTATTTTTTCTCCTTTTACATAAAGCCTTTGCATAAGCTCAGCATTTTCAATAGTAACTGCCGCAGCAGGAATTTTAGGAGTATCATCTTGATAACGCATTGCACCTGTATGAGGAGTATTAAGGCTTACAGTAGTAACAGATCTGACCAGCGCAGCTACAGCCCCATATTTAGCAGCACGAATGGCCCCATTACCACGATACCTAACAGCTTCTCCATAAGCCTGACCTGTAGGTAAATCCTTGCGCATAGGTGAGTTATATAAAACTATTTTGCCTTTTACTTGTTCACCAAGTTTATCTAATTCATCAAAATTTCTTACTACAATCACTTCAGCAGTTATACCTTCTGAAGTAGTGCCTATAGTTCCCCCTAATCCAAGGATATTAAGTTTATGTTTAGCTGGAGTAATTATTTCCGCGCTTTCTTCGCCACGCACCCAATGAGGTACTTTTGCTGCTTCAGCACGAACATTTTCTAGTCCATCAGCTTTCATAGCATTAACTGCCCACTCAATTGCTTGATTAAGCTGAGTGGAACCACTAAGACGATTCCCTATATTATCACTTAAGTATTCGAGTTTTTCATAAGCTTGCCCTTCAATTAAAGCTGTTCCCATTATTTGAGAAGCAACTTTTGCATAATCTTTACCAAGCCTTTTATCTTGGCCTTGAACAGCAATTAAATTTCCTACTAGCATAAAACAAAGCAAAAACACTATTAATCGCATCATTTACGGCCCTCAACATTTTATAGTTTGTTTAACTTTAGCCACGAGCTAAATCTTCTAATGCATCATTAACGCTATAATTATCATAGATTTTAATTCGACTTCTTATACGAATTTGATCGTTTGCTCCCATTACCTTACGTATTTCTTGTCTAATCATATTGACTGCTATATATGGAGAGTCTACAGGAGTACCAACAAATTTATCTTTGCCCTTTTCTGGCAAAACAGATTCAAAACAAGCAATATATTTCATGTCACTAGATTTTTCCAACCATATTTCAAATAAAGCCATAATTATCTCCTTATATTAAAATTAAAATATAAAGTTTTAACAAAATATTAATAACTTGATTTTTATTATTTCTTAAAGGAGCATTATCGGGAAACTACCATTAACAGGTAAGCTAGTTTAATATTTTATTTTCCTTGTAAAACCAATATACCCTATGCTTAAAGAATTAAAAATCGTGATTGGTAAAAATAAAAAGTCGTTGCCCTTAAAAAATTAAGAGCAACGACAAGACTCTTGAGAGCTAATCTGAAGGAAAACCAAATCAAGTCAAGGAAATAAGGAAATAATATTTCAAATAAAATATAAATTAAAATTTCTTGATATTGAAAATCAATATCAATTTCAAACATATATTATCTTTTTATATTTTCTTGTCAAGCAAAAGTTTCCGGTTTAGGAGCTAGTAGAACCAACAAAAACTTATCTAATAAACAAGCAATATCCAAGTAGATCTAGCATGGCAGCACAAACTCAAGCTGTGATAAAATGCCAGAGTATCTCAAATATTAATCCCATACAAAACAGGAAAACTTGAAATGTCTCGTGCTGGAGAGCGACTTTTTAAGGAAGGAAACGACTTTTTTTCTAGAGGGCAGTTTAAAAAAGCAGCAGAGAACTATGAGCAGGCTTTAATACTAGTTAATGATGAACCTGCACTTTGGTATAACCATGGATGTGCATTAGTTGAGCTAGAACGCTATGAAGAAGCTTTACAAAGCTTTCAAAAAGCTGTAGACCTAAGATCAGACTTTTACTTGGCCTGGTTTAATCACGGTAATATACTTAATATGCTTGGTCGTTTTGATGATGCATTAGAAAGCTATAATCATGTAGTAGAGCTTAAACCAGATTATTACTTAGCTTGGAATAATCGAGGTTGTTCGCTAGCTAGAGTAGAAGAATTTTCTGAGTCACTTGATAGCTATAAAAAAGCTTTGGAGTTACGTGCAGACTATAGACCAGCTAATTACAACCAAGCATATGTTTTAGCTAAAATAGGACAATTTGAAGAAGCCTCGGAAATTTACGAATCTGCTCTACAACTACGAGCAGAAGATCCTGCGATGTGGAACAATCGTGGTGTAGTACTTACCCGCGCCCGTCGTCTTGATGATGCATTATATTGTTTTGAACAGGCTATTCACTTAAAAACAGACTATCATAAAGCTTGGTATAATCGAGGTTATCTACTAACAGAAGTGCAACGTTATGAAGAAGCACTAGAGAGCTATCGTAATGCATTACACTTATTACCTGACTATGGAACAGCACTTTATAATTCAGGTTATGTTTTAATAAAACTAGGTCGTTTTGCTGAAGCAGCAGAAATATTTACCGAATATGTAAAGCTATGTCCTGTGTCTGAGTACACAGATTCACTTAATCAACAAATCGCAAGATTACGTCAATACGCGCAGAAAAACTAATTTTTTGGAGAAACTAGCATGTTTGGCCTAAAATCACGCTCTTATCTATCAATTTTGTTAATTTTAGTATTCCTTAGTGCCTGTTTTCCTATTATAAAGGCTCAAGAACTAGGGGAATATAAAACATCCCAGCAACCTAACCCACAAGTAGCTAAGGAGCAGCTTTTACTAATAGATGATAACAGTGCAGAAGGTAGGTATGGAGGAACAGGTAATCCTGGGTTTGGTTGGTTTAACTTGCTTAAGCCTGATAATTATCCTGCAACCTTAAAAGAAGTGCGCATTGCTTTTAGCGATGGGCCTCGCGGGGTTCTAGCAGGCTCACCAATTAGAATTGCTGTTTATCTTGATCCTGAAGGTAATGGCCCTACTGATGGTCAACAACCATCAGTGCTTTTTCCTGTTACAGTTAATAAACCTGGTAATTTTGATAGTTATACATTGCCTCAACCAATAACCATTAATTCTGGGGCTTTTGTCATAGGAGCACTTGATACTATTTTTGTTGCTGAGTTACCAGCCTTTGGCGATACAACAGGGTTAGTCAAGCCTGTAGGGAGTCAGTCTTATTTTACTCTAGACTCTGGTAAAAACTTTTTAAGAGTAGATCAAAGTTTTCCTGGTTTTCAATTACAACCTGTAACTTGGTTAATTCGCGGTGTTGCTGATGTAGAAGGACTAGCACCAATTATTTCTCGCGCATTTTACAAAAAAGAGGCATTAAAAATCTTTGGTCGTAACCTTGCAGGTAATGCTATCGTTCGTGTTAATGGTAAAAGAATAGACCGAGATGTAAAGTTTACAGCTAGTGTAGGTAGGCTTATTATTAAAGGATTGCCAGGCGACCTAAACTTAAAACCAAGCGGACAAAATAATAAACTAGTAATCATAGTTGATGGAGTGGCTTCAGAGACCTTTGACTTTACTAGCTAAACTTATCCACTTGGCCTAGCGTGGTAATTTTGCATACTCTATAATTCCAGTAGTTTCGCTTCATATTACCACAAACCTACATCTTACATAATTATTGCAATAAACTTGGAGGGATAAAATGTCTTCAAAAGCAGAAGTTGGCCATTATTCTCCATCATTAGGAGTTTCTGCCGAAAATTGGTTTAGCATAAACCAATTACTACCAACAATCCTTGTTCTTGTTGGTGCTACTATAATGGTCTTGATTCGTTTTCAAGGCTCCAATCTAGATATTCTTAAGGAAGCAAGCCAAACTAATTTGGCTTTAATTTGTTACCTAGCCTCTTCTTTGTTATTTGGTATGTATTTAATGGGTCGTGAACCATTAATGAAAAAAATGGCTACATGGTCGATGATACTTGGTGTTATGCTCAATCTTTCGGCTTGGGGTATGCGCTGGATTGAATATACGCTATTTACTCAAGCCCAAGGCGATATGTCTACCCTTTGGCAAACATTGCCATTAGCAGAAAAGATTAATCATACCTTCCCTCTTTCAAACCTATATGATATCACATTAGGGTTAACTACTTTTTTAGGGCTTACCTCTGTACTAGTCGGTGTACGTAAGCGTTATGATTTTCTAGGTGCTATTACAATGCCTGTTGGGGCGTTATTTTTAATCTTAGCTATTTTCTTAGGTAATGATATTAACCAAGCAATCCAACCAATTTTGCGTAGTTATTGGCGGCCTATTCACGTAGGGGTAGCAGCACTTAGCTATGGTGTATGTTCTGTTACTTTTGCTGTTGGAATACTTTACCTATTAAAAGACAAAATGCGCCCTGAAAGAATAGCTTTAACTATTACTCTTTTTGGCATCGGTATTTACTTGTTAGTTGCAGCCCTTTTTGGCAACTTCTCACTTACTAGTGGTACTTTTGGCATGAATATAGTAATGATCACTCCTAAAATGGGAGAACAACCTATTAGATTTTCTGGTGCTAGAGGGGATTTTCTTACAGTAGAGTTTCCTTTTATTGGGCGTTTCTTACAATTAGTAGTGGTTTTATTCTTAGCTTCTTCTGCTATGTATCTTAAAGATATGTTCTTAGGCGAAGACGCAAAGCTACGTAAAGTAGCTAATGCTTTGTTTGCTATTGCTATACTTTTTCAAGCTTTAGCAATAGGAAGCCTTTACTATCAGATGAAAAATACCAAAGATTTTACTTCCTATATGCCTGCTAGCGGAATAGCTAAGCTAAACACACTACTTAATGATGATGGCCATGGTCATGCAGAAGGTGACACATCTCATCAACAAGAAAAAATTTCCCCCCAAGCTTGGTTGACTCAAATGGGGCCAAATCTAAGAGTCAACTTTAGTTCCAACCCTGTAGTAAGTGCTGGTTTCTTTGTTATCCTTGTTGGTGGTCTTTTCTTTGGTTTATTTAAGCTTAGAGGTGAACAAATTCTTAAAAATATTCCTCCTCTAGAGGTCTTAGACGACTTAAACTATAAGCTGGTTTCTGTATGTTTCCCTGGTTTTACTTTAATGTTAATTTTAGGTGCTGTTTGGGCTAATGAATCTTGGGGGACATATTGGAGTTGGGATCCTAAGGAAACTTGGGGGCTAATTACTTGGTTAGCTTATGCTAGTTTCTTACACACACGCTTTAGTCATGGTTGGAAAGGTCGGCGTTCTGCTTACTTTGCTATTCTTGGCTTTGCCTTTATGCTCTTTACCTACTTGGGCGTAAGCTACTTATTGCCAGGACTACATTCTTACGCATAAACATCAGTAAAGCTTAAAACCTCAATCAAAATAAGCCAGGAAATCCTGGCTTATTTATTTTTAAAGTTATTGTGTTGAAAACGAGCTATCAACTCTAACCAAAAACAATATGTAATAAGAAACAGGCAATAAATAGTTAACTTTATCTACCACCAAGCATTGAGCTAACAGCACGATTACTAGCATCTAAAGTGGCACGAGCAGCAATTTCTGCCTCTGTTTCAGAATCAGAAATCTGACAAGCTCCTAAAAGTTCAATTACATCCCCAACAGGAGCAATAAAGTAATCTGTTTTTAATAGTACTACTAAAAACTTATGGGATTGACCTCCAAATTCTTTAATATTTATTCCAGCAATTTCAAACTTTACAGGCTTTGAGACAGAATGTTCTAAAGCTGCTAGAGTGGCTTCTACTACTAATCGTCGCCGATTATCAGGAGTATCAACCCCTTGTTTAATTCCAACCAAGTTTTTGTCTTGCGTATTAAGCACTACTCGTGCTTCTACTTGTGAATCGTCTATTGATGTAAGTGTAGCTTGTTTTAGTACTAGCTTATATCTAGCCATGATTTTTAACTCAACCCTGTTAACAAAGTTTTAACTTATTATTTTATTCGTGAAAATTTTTCTCTCCTGCTTTAATAGCTACTTTCAAAGTATTTTGAGCAGGTGGTATAGGACAACTATAATCTATGTTATAAGTACAGTATGGATTATAAGCTAGATTAAAATCAATTGTATAAGCTCCTTTACTATCCTCTTCTATTTCCAAATAACGACCAGAACCATAGGTTTCTTTTCCTGAAGTAACATCACGGAAAGGAACAAAAAGTCTTTTAGGATCAACATCTGGTGAAACAGACTTAAAAGCATCCAATGAATGCTCACTATTATCAATAGTAAACTTTACTGCTCCATAACGGATATATTCGTCTTGTGTGCCTTTACTAGTAAGCATTTTTATCTTTTCGTTGGTTGAATATTTTTCTAATTTCGCGCTAAGTCTATATTTCATATCAACAGGAAAATATTTTAGCTTAGTAAAGCTACTTCTTTCTGCTTTAGGAATAGGTGAGTCTGGAGAAAGTTTTAAGATACGATCTTTTTCCTTACGAGAATATTCTATCTGTCCTGGAATATCGTCTGGCGATGGAGGCTGTGGTCTTTCTACTCCTACATTTTGTTCTTCAGGAGACACTAGTTTAGGAGCATTATCAAAACCACAGCTACTAAGTATTAATGACAGCGATATTAATAATAAAAAGTAACGATACATAAAATTGTCCTATTATCTAAAGGGGTCTATTGGGGTCTATTGAAAGCCTAACTAGGCTAAAATAGTCATCAATAATTTATTAGGAAAAACTTATTTTTCAAACAAAAGCTTGTCTATGTAAAGAGCAAAGAACTATGCTAACATTATCAAATTTCATTTTCCATTAATTAGGAGTCTAGTAAAGATGTTAACCCGTAGAGAGTTTGTCTGCACAGCCATTTTGGCTATTCTTACCCCTACTACTTTCTCTGTATCAATAAAAGCAGCCGAAAAACCTGATTTCAGTGGCATTTGGGTATTAGATAAAGCTAGAAGCGTCAATCTTCCTTTTTTATTTCAAAACGTACAAGAATATTTACTTACTATTAAACAAGATGATAAATCCATTACAGTCTCGACAAAATTTACTGGCCGAGGTCAAACTATTTCTGCTGAACCTGATACTTTTCCCATTGATGGCACTATCGTAGAAAAAAATGATAGTCGAGGGTTTAAGCAAAAAAGAAGCTTTCGATTTGGTGAAAATAACAGTCTATATGTAGAAACAGAAAAGGTTTTTTCTGGCGAAGTACAAATGCCAAATGCTAATGAAAAAGAATCTTGGGATATTTCTGAAGAAGGTAAAACCCTTATTATTACTATCTCTCCTAAAGTAGAAGGCGGAGAAAAACAAGTGCGTGTCTTTACTAAAAAAATGCAAGATGGAGTTTAAGAACTTATTTTTAGACTACGAAAACTTTCAGAAATTTAGGAGAAATTAGTGACTTTAACATCTTGGCAAAATAATATTATTAGCAACAATCCACAAGCTGTTAAAGAGTTATTAGCCAAGAGTAAAACTATTGCCGTAATAGCAATGACCGACGCTACATATAAGCCTTCTTATTACGTACCCAAATATATGCTTGACCAAGGCTATGAAATAATTCCTATTAACCCTAAATTAAAACAAATCGAAGGTATTGATTGTTTTACTAGTTTATCTCAAATCTCAAAACCTATTGATATTGTACAAGTATTTCGCCGCGCTGAAGATGTTTTACCTCATGCTCAAGAAGCTTTAGAAATAAAGCCTCGTGCCTTTTGGTTACAAACTGGTATTATTAATCTAGCAGCAGCAAAACTACTAGCCCAAAAAAGTATTTTGGTAGTAATGGATCGCTGTATGTATGTAGATCATAAAAGTTTTTTTGCTAAAGCCTGATTTTGGAGCTAGTTATGCAAGAAAATAACGAACTAATAATTAAAGAAAAAACTCCTGTTAACTATGTCCTTACAGCCGGGCTAGTTACTTTTGTTCCACTACTTTTACTTTTTAGTATAATAAATGCTAGCGTGCTCTCTCTTAGTAGCCTGGTTTTACTGATAGTAGTATGGTCAATAACCCTTGGACGAGGATGTTCTTTACAAATTTCCCAAAAAGGAATCCGCCAATATTGTTGTGGCATACCACTTTTTTTGATCCAATGGAGTGATGTAGCCAGTATTACTTACAGCCATACCTTGGCTGGCCCCCGCTACCGAATTAAATCTAGCTCTTCTCCTTTAGCTGTAATTGATTTACCAGTAGATGATGGGAATTTCCCTGTCATCAAACAAGCTTTAGCTGAGCAAGGGGTAATTCTCTCACAATCACCTACATCACGTAGCTTACTTATCTAGCTTATCCAAAAGTCAAACCCTAAGCTAAGTTTTATTAGCTTAGGGTTTGACTTTAAGAAATTAGAATCTAAATTAGAATCTTTAAATAATTGGCCCTGACAAATAAATCGCCCCTGTAGGTGTTTCGCTTCCCCCCTCAGGCTCTAATGAAATGGCAGCTTCAAGAATATTTTTACACTTACGTGGTGTAGCTAGGCGTAATTGAATGGAACCATTAATATTTGTTTGGAATGTGCCTCCACTAATAACTTGTTGCTCATCAGTAATAAACCATAACTGATAGGTACGCCCTTTTGGAGGGCTAGGTAAATTGCTAATATAAAATGTCCAGCTATTTTGATCAGTATCCCAAAGAGCCTTACCAGAGGCTTTACTAATCAACTTACTATCTAAAGCAATTAATTTCCTACTTTTCTCAATACTAGTTTCAATAAAAGAAATATCTTTTTGCTTTTTCTTTAGCTCTTCTTGTAAAACTTGGATTTTATGCTCTTGTAATTGCGCTTGCAGGCGAGCCTGTTTGTTAAAATGGACTAAGAACACCGTTTCTGCAAGTAAGATTAATACCCCTAATGAGGCAGCAACTTTACCTAATAAACTAAGAGGGGTTCTATACCAAGGTTTTTTCGCTGCTGGTACAAGCTTAAGAGGTATTTGAGGACGAGCTTCTGTGTTAAGACGCGCCAATAATTTTTGACGTACTTGGTCAGAAGGCGTAGCTAAAGGAGCGATACATGCTATAGAGGCCAAAACCTCTTGCGTCTGTATGAGTTCTTGCTGACAAAAACTACACCCTGTAGCTAAGTGGTTTTCTATTGCTACTATCTCACTAGAAGATAATTCTCCTATCAAATAGCTATCAAAAGAAGTTTTTAAGTCTTTACTTAAACTACACTCAATCATAAATAACGTTTTAATTTTTCCCGTAAAATTTGTATTCCGCTACGAATACGGGTTTTAACCGTACCTAAAGGTTCTTGTAACTGAGTAGCTATTTCGCTTTGACTTAACCCAGCAAAATAAGCTAGTTCTAGTGCCATTCGTTGTTTATCGCCCATCTCTGATAATGCATTAAGTACTGCTTCTCGACGCTGAGAGCTATAGAAGTTCTCCTCAGGGTTATAGACATAATCAGGAGACGAATCAATTATATTAGTGTTATCAATAAGATAAAGCGTATTACTAGAGCGTTCGCGAGAGCGTCGTCGGTCAATTGCCCTACTTCTGGTAATCATTACTAACCATGCAACGACACTTCCTCTAGTTTCTTTATATTGAGTTGCTTGTTGCCAAACTTGCCAAAAAACTTCTAAAGTAACTTCTTCGGCATCTGTACGGCAATTAAGTACTTTTAACACTAATGAAAAAACCAACTTGTTATAACGATCGTAGAACTCTTGCAAAGCTTGTTGATCTTGCTTTGCCATACGCTCTACTAACTCATAAGCTGTTGATTCTGGAACTTGCTGATTTGTTAAGAAACGTTTTGCTTCCACTATATATGTACGTGCTGAAACTCAATTTGGATTTGGATTACTTTGGTTGCTTTGATTATAGCAACCTAAAGGATGGTTGCCAACATTGCTTTATGATAAAAAAATAACCATTGCCGCGCTAATGCTAGACAATGGTTATTATGTATCTCTTTAATAGTAGATTAAATTAGATCCAAGAAGGATTATTACTTATTCTTTGTCTCCTGATTAGAAGCGAAATTGATAACGAGTCGCAAAATTTACGCCTGGGTTATCAGTGCCTGACCCATGAATTCTATAATTTTTATCTAACACATTCTCTAAGATAAAAACAAACTCTGAGTTTTCACCCACTCTAATCCCGCCCCGGAAATTAAGCGTAGCAAATCCTGGAGTAGATAAGAAAAATGGCGCACTCATAATATTTTGGCCACCTAAAACGCGATTCTGGACTTGGGTTAAAGTCTCACCTGTAGCAATTAAAATATCATCGCCTGTACCCATTCTTCCATCTGCACCAGCCCCTATTAAACCCCTTGCCCTAGCACCATTATTAAAAAAAGTAGCAATATTAGCACGACTACGCGTAGCACCTTGGCGTTGGTCATTAAGATCTGTAGAAGAAAGACGATCTTGTTTACCTGCCATTGTTGAATACATTTCCACCCAATAACGTTTGCCTGATGGTTGATATTTGACACTTACAAACCCACCTGATGGTGGCAATCCCCCTTCAAAGTCAGGCGCGTTTGTAGCTTTACGAATCAAAATTACTCCTGCTGGTGGTGCGGTTTGTGCTGGAGGGTTTTTATCTCGACTATGTAGGTAAAACCCATTAGCCTGAACTGAAAAGTCTGCATTTAATTTCACTCTAGTAGATGCTTCAATGCCAGAAAATCTTACTTCTCCTCCATTAACACGAGCTATTACAGGCTGAGACGACCCAGCAACAAAGATTACTCCTGTAGAAGATTGAGAAACAATGGTTTGTCCAGCAATAGTCTTACCTACAGCATTACCAGGAACAACCAAAGCTCTTACCACTGTTACATCCTCTAAATCTCCAACAAATCCACCAAAAGAAGCTTCTACTTTATCTGTTTTTATCTTAAATCCGCCTTCATAATTCATAATTGACTCAGGATCAAGAGCTGACACTTTAATTCCTGTAGTCCGAGCAGTAGCACCAGCACCATTACCAACCTCTGCGCCTACTTCAGCCGCTTGGTTAGTAGTAACAGTAAAACCATTAGATGTAATACCTACGCCACCCAGATCGTTAACATTGGGCGTGCGGAAACCCCGGTTAATATTAGTGTAAATAGCAAGCCATGGTCTAGGATTTACTGAAACTCCTACATTAAATGTCACATCATCTTGACGAGTAGAAGCATCTAGTCCAACAGGGCGATTATTAATAATTGGATCATCCTTAGCGCGTGTCTTAAACTGAGTCGCACCATAACGAACCCCACCAATTAAACGTAATTTTCTTGGTATGAGGTCAAAAGTGTCTTCAGCATAAAAACCAAAGGTTTTGTAACGAGCATTATTTGGAAAACGGCCGCGAGCAATAGCAGAGCGACCTGTAACAGGGCTAGTAGTAAAAGCACTAGAGTCAACATATTCATCATAGAAATCTCCTCCAACTAAGAGGATATTATTTTTGCCAACATGAGTAGAAGCAAGCACATTGTAACCATAAGCATCTGTTTTATTAAATTCTGTTGTGATAGTCCCTCTAACATCCCCATTACCACCCTGAGATTGACGATCATCGCGTTGACGATTAAAGGAAAATGTCCCTGTTAAACTATCAAAAAAACCTACTTGTTGTTTTTGATAACGAGTATAAAAGAAATCAAAAGTTTGTGGGTCAAATCCTTGGATTAAATTACCATTACCACCATTTAATTGATCATAACGTCGAGTGTTCTGTAAATCATTACGTAGGTAAGTAACTGTAAATTGTTGATCAAAAGTTGGCTTAAAAGCAAATCTAGCTTCACCACCATATTGAGTAAAGCCTGTGTCTTGTAGTCTATCTCCTAAAACTTTAGATGAAATGCCTAAGAACCTTGTTACAGCAGCATGAGAGTCAATACCGTCACCTGGTTTTAAGTCATTTACTCTAGTAAAAAACCCTGCGGTGGTAAGATTAAATTTTTGATTGCCAATCCCAACCTTAAAACTACTTCCACCACTAACATCTGCTGAACCAAATTGTAGACCAAATTGGCCATGAATGTCTGTACCTTGATTAGTAAAAGTTGGAGGCTCAGCCACTACATTGATTGTTCCACCCAGTCCATCACTACCATATTGAACAGAAGCGGGCCCCCTAACTAGTTCTACTGTACCAGCAGTTTGCAGTGGTACGTTAGCCAAATATTGTGTTGGGCCAGGACGAAAAGTTGTGTTGTTATAACGAATGCCATCAACTAATGCTATTACACGTTGCCCTGTTAAACCCCGCATAAAAACAGAGCCTTGACTAGCTGTTGTTTGTTGTACATGAATGCCTGGTTCTTCTCTTAAAGCTTGTGGCAGTCCCACAGCAGGACGACGACGCATTTCTTCAGCAGATGCAGTAGAAATTGCTCTAGGATACTCAAAAATCTGTAACGCTTCTCCAGCACTAGCAGTAATTGTTACTTGATCCTCAACCGGAGAAACGGAAACTTCTACATTAATATTTGTTTCTGATGTTTCAGTAACATTTACAGCCAAACGCTGTAATGACCAGCCTTTAGCGTCCACTTGTAACACATAATTACCACCTGAGGTCGCAGATAATTCAAACACTCCCTCTGAATTTGGGCTAGCTTGAGCAACTTGTGTTCCTTTGGCTGTTAACAGAGTTAAACTAGCTTCTGTAATAGCATTTCCCGCAGGATCAACTATTTTGCCTTTTACCTTTGCATCTTGTTGTAAAGCAAAAACTATTGTAGGAACTAAAATTACACAAAATAAATTTGCTACTAGTCTGGCTAAAAAACGACTACCCATTAATTTCTCCTTAAAACTATTAAATTATTATTAAGTTGGTTAAGAATAACGAATGAATAATGAAAATCACTTTCATTATCTAACAATGAGGATAATATTTAATCTTTTAGGAGGTTGTCAAGCCTTTTAGTCTTATTCTGAAAATAAAAACGACTTTTATTTTCTATTAATTAATAAATTAAGATGATTCAAAATATTTTTCTATTTTTTGATATTAATTTTTCATGGTATTTTTTCATAAAGTTTTTGAGATATATTTTAGACTATTTAATTTCCCAGACGTAGCAAGGAAAAAAATCCATACAATGTTTTAAAAAATTTTTCTGGGAATTTCTCTTTCTATATTTATAGTTTTATAACTTCATCTATTTGCTAACATTAAAGAACAAAAAATACACCTAGTACGCATACCTTGACTATGCGAATTAAGGGTTGAAATTGGCTACCAGCAATCAATAACTTACAGCCTAGAATTTGATTAATCAAAATAAACCTTTCTGGTAAATGCTTTGTTATCAACAAAAGATTTTTTCAACTCTTAATTGGCATTGACTATAAATTCATTACACTATACTCTTTGGAAATCTATAAACACATTTACTTACAATCTACATAAGTTGAGACACGTTAAATGTCGATGGATAAATCACTTCAAGCGATATCTGCGGTTGAACTAATAGCACTCTGCTGTAAGGATGAGAACATTGCAGCTTTGGACGAGTTTATTAATCGATTCCACAAGCAAATATCCATTTTTACTTTTCGTGAAACCCGCACTTATAAATTTAAGAGCAGTGATATTTCAGAATTAATTCAAGAAACATATTTGCGTCTTTTATCCAATAATCGCAAAGTCCTAAAAGACTTTCGTGGTAATTCTGAAGCCTCAGTTATTGCCTACCTTATAACAGTTGTACGAAGTGTTGTTACAGATCAAATCCGCCGGGAAATAGCGCAAAAGCGTTACGTGCTAGAAGTTTCATTAAATACTCCTCTAAAAGAAGATCAAGAATTAACCATCGTAGATCTTTTACAAGCAGGAGAACAAACCTCTCCTGATCGTATTGCTAGTGAAAAAATTACTGTTCGTCGCTTAAAAGAATTATTAAAGTCTGCTCTTTCTGGTGCTAATGCCGAACGAGATACGATTATTTTTCATCTACACGTAATTAATGAGCTTTCCTGTCGTGAAATAGCCCAACTACCAACATTTTCTATGACTACAGCCAATGTACAAGCAGTAGTTTTTCGTACAAAAGAACGTCTACGAGAAATATTAGGTAAAAAAGATGCAGGGGGATTGTAGTTTTTTGTCAGCGTAAAATGAGTTTTTACGTCTTACAAAATTAGCAATCGTTTTTTATGAGGTTAAAGTTATGAGTCCGCCAACCTGTGACCATGAAGCAAACGCTCTAAAGTATTTCTCTGGTCAACTATCTGGAAATGAGCTTGCTAGGGTCGAAACCCATATTGCAGGATGTAGCAAGTGTTGCCAAACCCTCGCCGAATTAGCAAAGGTAATGACTGCTGAGGTATCAGAAGAAGAAAAGGCTTTTTTATCTGCTACCTTTGAAGAATCAGCTAAAGAGGCTCGTGAACTAGTAAAAAAGACTCTTAAAGAGTCAAAAGCATCCAACGCCAGCAATGTTGCGTCACTTACCAAACAAAATAATAGTTCTAAAGGATTTTTCCTTTTCAATTCCAAGGCTACCCAACTAGCCATAGCCTCATCAATAGTAATCTTGCTCCTAGTTGGAGCAATTGCCCTATACCAATCAAATAGCACATCTACAGAAGACACTAGAATTTCACAAGCTCGTGATTCAATAAAGGAAATAAACCGCGCAGGCCGCCCAACAAAGCTACGTATTGCAGGTTTTGATTATGCCCCTGAAAATAGAACTCGAGGCAGTGAATCAGAAGAACCTAAACGTATATTAGAGGCTTATCGAGGTTTCTTGAAATCTCTAGTACAAAAAGATCCTAGACCATCAAACCGCCAACTCTTAGCACAAATATTACTACTTGATGGTGATTATGATGGTGCCACAACACAACTTTCCGAAGCAGCAAAAATTGATTCCACTAACCCCTCAATCTTAAATGACCTAGCCGTAGTCCAAGCAGCACAAAACGACTATGAAGTAGCCTTACAGACTATTAATAAAGCTTTAGCTATTAATCCAAATTATTTAGCAGCAATCTTTAATAGAGCCTTGATTTATTACGAGCTTAAGCAATATAATGAAGCCCGCTCAGACCTGGAGAAGTATTTACAACTAGATCCTAGTTCTCCTTGGGCAAACGAAGCAAAACAACAATTAAATTCTATAAAGCAGTAAGTAGTCTATTAAGTATTAAATTTAATTATATTATTTTTAACTCTTTAGTGATCGCTTTAAGTTTTAAGTTATGAAATTTACTAGCCCCAAGTATTTTTCTGTAATTGTTGGTTTGCTCGTGCTAGCTTGTTTTGCAATAGTAGCAGGGCGAACATGGTATTTTCCTGCTAAACCACAAGGGAGAATTGCCCAATTGGTTGAGGTAGTAGGTGCGACTCGCCTTACCGAAGCGCGTCTTTCTGGAGGTTTTGCCTACGCGCCCTTTACACCATTACCAAAACTTAAAAAGAAAAAGCACCTTGATTTCTCAAGCGATCCTAATTTAAATTTAGCATCCAACAATTTTGACGATCCTAATAATTCTACCATTTTAAGTAATCAAGATTCATCTAGTGCTGAGACTCTAGAAACTGTTGATAATAAGGCTTTAGGTACTGCTAGCCGAGGTGCAAGCGACAAAAATTACCTAAACAATCTTTTACTATCAGTGGACTCCTATTCATCATCTTATTTCTCGCTTTTTACCCAAGCAGTTTCTACCAGATCAGCAACAGCAGGCGAAACAACTTCTACCCCAAGATCAAAAATAGCTGAAACTCTAGAGTTCCAAACTCTTGCAAATAATATAATGCTTGAAGATATAAATCAGCCTACCGCAGAAACAGCCCATGCTGTAGGAATAATCTATATTTTTCAAGGAGACTTTAACGAAGCGATAAATTATTTAGAAAAAGCGTTAACCAAATCCCCAAACAATGCAGAGATACTTAGTGATTTAGCCGCTGCCTACCTAGCCCGCGCCGAAGACGAAGACCAGCCACAAAATATTTTTCAAGCCCTTTCTTTAATTCATGAAGCTCTCGTTTTAGATTCTCAGTTAGTTGAAGCTAAATTTAACAAAGCTTTATTATTAGAAAAACTTTGCTTATGGGAAACTGCGACAGATGAATGTACTGACTACCTAAAAATAGAGAAAGATAGAAAATGGGCTAATGAAGCACATAATCATATAAAAAATATAGAAGAAAAGCTAAAAGCTGACTCTTGGCCACAACAACGAACTCAGCTTGATATAGCAGCAAAGCAAAGCGATCTATCTACAGTAAGTTCAATAGTTAAAGCTAATAGCTATTCTGCTTATGCATATGCCCTAGAAGAATTACTTCCTAATTGGTCAGATAATATTGAAGGACATTCCCAAGATGCAGAAACGAAATTACAAATAGCACGGCTAATAGGGAATGCCTTAGTTCCTATTAATAAAGACTGCTTGATCTATGACTTAGTATCTTCAATAGATAAAAATTCCAATAATGAAAAATGGCTTAATTTGGCAATTAAGGGTTATCAGAATTACAAAAATGGTAAAAACTTAATTGCTATACTTCAATATGACAAAGCGGCACTCATTTTAGATAAAGCTATATCAGAATTTTCTCAATTAGGAGATGATGGGGCTTTAGTAATTGCTTTGTACCAGCGAATTCGATGTGAACCAATTAAGTTAAACTATGGGTTTGCAGTTAAAGCATCTAAACGGCTTATAAGTATTGCTAAAAAAAATAACTATTTAAATATACATGGGCGCAATCTCTGGACAATGGGAATTATTCAAAATAATAGGTATGAATTGAGTAAGTCCCTTTCTTCTAAAAAAACTGCTTTACATTACTTAGCCTTAACAGAGGATACTATTGCTATAGCTAGAACGTATGCACTAATAGCTGAAACCCTTAACTTATTAGGGGAAAGTAATGAATTTTGGCATTACCAGTATAGTGCCCTATCCTATCTAAATAGACAGATTAATATAACAGCTTATATCGGTACCTTATTAGGAGCAGGTATAAATATTGACAAAGTTGGAGAATCTAGAGCCGCTTTATATTTCTATAATGAGGCAATAAAAAAAATCCCCAGCGAGAATCAATCCGCTTTTTTACTAATCACAACTTTGGCTAAACGTAGCTATTTATATCATAAGCTTAATAACCCTGAACATTCTTTAAGCGATTTGGAAACCGCTCAATCTTTGCTACAAAAGATTACTGATCTTTCTCAAAAAAACAGAATTGAAGATGAGTTAGTTCTTTTAGATAGCGAATATAGCTTAACCCTATCTCCACAAAACACTATCTCATATTTGTCTAAACTAATAGGTTCTATAAAAAAAGGTACCGACCGTTATTATAACTCAAAAATTTATTCTCTTTTAGCACAAGCTTATCAAACCATTGGGGATTATACTAATACAGAAAAAACCTTGGATTTGGGGATTCGAGAAATTGAACGAACCCGAATGTATATCACCAATGAACAAAATAGGATTACATTTTTTGAGTCTCCTCAAATCATATACGATCAAATGATAAATCTCCAAGTTACCCAACTAAACAATATAGAACTAGCGTTTAACTATGCAGAATCTGCTCGCGCTCGCACTCTACTAGATACACTTAATGAACGAAACCGATACTTACACTTAGGTGAAAAAACAAAACTTGTATTGGATAATAAGGCAACCCTTTTGAACTTAAGAAAGATACAAAATCTACTCCCACCAGAAGTAGTTTTGGTCGAATATTCCTTACTCAAAGACCTAACAATAATTTGGATTATACAAAACTGATACAAAAATTAGTAAGGTGTTTTTGTTTT
>CAZHXL010000044.1:19893-24720 GCA_964536575.1 uncultured Clostridia bacterium
GATACTTGGAAACAATTATCCAATCCGCTTTATCAGCTTTTTATAACTCCAATACTGAAATCTTTACCTAAAAACAGTACTGTTATTTTTGTGCCAGACAAAGAACTGCATACAATTCCTTTTTCAGCATTATTTGATAAAATAACAAACCAATACTTAATCCAAAAGCATCCTGTGGCAGTTGCTCCTAGTGCTACTATTTCCATTAAGTGCTTAATAAGAAGTAAATATTTTACTACCAAAGCTACTAATAGGCTTTTAGCTATAGGAAATCCAAAATTTTCTCGTTGTAATTTTCCTACTTTGCCAAACTTAGAGGGAGCGGAACAGGAAGCTAAAACAATAGCGAGTCTCTATCTCTATCCTAATGCTCAGCTTTTCACTAATCAACAAGCAACAAAATCTATATTTTTAGCTAATATTAGTCAAAGTGACATAGTACATTTTGCTGGTCATGCCATGATTAACAACAAATCTCCGCTACATTCTAAGTTGGTGTTTGCTAGTGATAAGACATTGCCTGAATGTGATGATGATAATGGTGTACTTTATGCCTATGATTTATATGGGACACATTTTGCCAATACCAAACTAGTTATCCTAGCAGCCTGTAAAACAGCAACTGGCCAAACTATTCCTGGTGAAGGTGTATCTTGTTTAGCTAGACCTTTTTTAGCCGCAGGAGTGCCTACTACTATTGCTAGCTTATGGAATGTTAATGATGATTATTCTAAAAGATTATTTGAAGCTTTTCACAAAAACTACTTAATAGGTAAAGATGCTATTACAGCATTACAATTAGCACAAATTTCTCTAATTACAAGTACAAACTTAGAATTACAATCTCCACTTGTGTGGGGTGCTTTCGTTACATTGGGTGCTGCTGTGCCTAATACTAAAAATTAAATAAACACTGAAAGGATCGATGTTATGAGTTTTAAATTAAGAATTATTTTTAATGGATTATGTGCTTATGTCTACAAAGGGGCTGATGATGCTACAGAAACGGATTTTATGGATGTCTTTCTAGTTGATGCTAGAACTTATAAATTAGGCAAAGATCCTCAAAATCAAGAGTTTGTTATTCCAGGTAATGAATTTTTGTCTCATGCCCCTCGAGTAAAATTTAAATTAGCTGATTTAGATTCAGATCTTCACTGTGCAATGGAACAGCCTTATACATATATTTACCATAGCGCAGTCGATAAAACGCCAAGAGGTTATTGGCTTTTGAATAAAAACCCTCTTTCATTACTAGTAGACGGTTCTCCTTTGTCTGGAAAATTAACAATAAACAGGGAGACCAATGATAAAAATTTTGGAAATATTGCTTCTATGGCAAAGATTTATGCTGATGAACACGACAAAGGTAACCATTTTAAGATAAATTCTGCTAAAGAAACTAATGGTAGCTTAAAGTTAGGATATATTGCTAGTTTACGTTTAGAAGGTGGCCAAATAGGAGCTTATCCTGGTCAAATGGGTCAATATAAATCAGATGAAGAGTTCTACCTTTATCCTCAAGGGCATGCTAGGGAACATGTCAAACAGTTTCTTGTAAGTGCTGCATGCTTTGAAGCAAATATTGATGGAGATAAATTAGCTCTTTGTTCCAACTCTATAGGCTTAGTTTTGCGACCTGATTCTGGTCAATTATTAGAGCTTATTATTCAAAATGAACCTTTAGAATTTCTAGGAAACACCAGCGATTCAGATTTTGAGTTAATTTATCGAATTGTTGATCCTGCGTTCATTCAAAGTATGAATGCAAATAGAGGAGGTACAAAAATAAGATCTCCTAGGCGAATAAACCAGTCTCCTAAACCTATGGCTTGTTGTGGACAGACTATTCCTCAAAACTAATAGAAGTTGGCAATTAAACTAGCAACAAACAAAGGCTCTTACGTCTTCTAGAATACTAATAAGGAGTATCTAATATGGCTGATTGTAATCACAATCATTATTGGCAAAAAGTTAAAGACTATAATGGACAATTAACCGTTTCTAAAAACTTTGTTGAAACCTATCAAGCTGCAACAGGACTAATTAAATGGAAAGACCATATAAACGTACCTAATCCTGGTACTGTAGCTGGTAAGATTATAGGAACAGGTATTTTAATATCCAAAAATTTATTTTTAACAGCAAGACATGGATTTAACTCTAGTCTAAGTTTTCCTAGGGATCCAAGAATTCCTAACTCTACCCCTAGCCTAGAATTTATGGTTAAGCATATAGAAATTTGTTTTGATTTTTTAGAAAATATCAGTAGTGCAGTTAAAATAAATATTGCACGGGTTTGCAAAGAAAAATGTGTATATTGTGAAAACCCTCACAATGATTCAGTAATTGATTATCTTCTTTTAGAATTAGAAGGCTTTCCTGGTAATAGATTCACCACTATAAAACTTGCTTCACAAGATCCTGCTGTTAATACAACGCTTTGCATTATTGGCCATCCTTACGATGGTGAACCAAAAACAATAGCTCCTGGGATAGTTAAGTCAATAAGCGGAAATCTTATCTACCATGACATAGATACTAGAGAAGGTTATTCTGGTTCTGGTATTCTTAGTGTAAATGGTGATAAGGGTAATCTTGTTGGTATCCACTTAGAGGGAGATTGTTTTGGGAATCTCAATAATAATAGGGGAATCCGTTCTACAGTTTTACGAGAAGAGTTAGCTGAATTTATCTAGATCTAATTTAGCTTTATTGAAGTGTAAACTCCTAGTAAGCACAAGAAACGTGCGGGCGTGTTTTAATAAAGCTGCCGGTCTAACGTAAATAGTTATAGAACAAGGTAGAATGCTTACTGTCAATTCTTTTACAACACAACCAAATCGTTTATAAAGCAAATAATGAGACCTACTTGGGCGGAAATTAGACTAGATCACGTCGCAAATAACTATAAGGCTATTAAACAGCTAGTTGGCGACTCAGTAAAAGTTATGGCCGTAATTAAGGCTGATGGCTATGGGCACGGGGCTAGAGAGATTGCCAATTACTTAGAACAACAAACAATTGCTCCTGATTGGCTAGGGGTTGTGCTTGTTGAAGAAGGTATACAACTACGTGAAGCAGGGGCTAAGTCTCCTATCCTATGTTTAGCTGGGTTTTGGCAAGAAGACCAGGCTATGGATTGTATTAAGTATAACCTTGTGCCTACTATTTACCGCTTTGATATGCTGGAAAGCCTTAGTAAAGCCGCTAGAACCAACAATTGTAAATGGAAGTTTCACTTAAAAATTGATACAGGAATGAGCCGCTTAGGTATCCTACCTGGTGAGTTATCAGACTTCGTTAAACTTTTAAAAAATTATCCTGAGTTAATACTTGATGGAGTGATGACACATCTTGCTTCAGCAGATGAGCTAGAAAAGACTGAGTTTACAAATCAACAAATTAAAACCTTTCAGGATTGTTTAAGTCAAATTAAAGACTATGGGCTAGAACCTACTTATCAACATATTTCTAACAGTGCTGGCACTTCTAGTTGGCTAGAAGCGCGCGGCAACCTCGTTCGGGCTGGTGGCTTGCTCTATGGCTTTACTGACACTGTTGCACCAAATTTAGTGATTAAAGTCGCACCTGCACTATCTTTACACACTAGAATTATATTACTTAAGCGAGTACCTGCTGGAACAAGCCTAGGTTACTGTAATAGTTTTTTTACCAAGCGAGAAAGCTTAATAGCGACACTTCCAATAGGCTATGAAGATGGGCTAAGACGTAATTATTCTAATGTTGGTAAAGTATTAATACGCAGCCAAGTTGCTTCAATTGTTGGACGAATCAGCATGGACTTAACGCTAATTGATGTTACTGATATTGTTGGTGCTCAAGTAGGAGATGAAGTGGTTTTAATAGGTAAGTGTGGAGATAATTCTATTTCTGCTGAAAAAATGGCGGCAATGACTGGGACTATCTCCTATGAGCTTACTTGTGGGCTGTCTAATAGGGTGCCAAGAATTTATTTACCAGAAAAATAATTGTCAAAACTGGTTTTCTTGCTGCATAATCTGGATATTATGGAACAAGATACAAAACTCCCTATAATTAGCCACTTTAGCTTAATTGAAAAAGTATATTTTGTAATTGGTGTTATTTCCTTCCTAGTATTGGCTATAATGGCATTAGACCATAAACCCTTGAGTTGGGATATTCCCATCACTTGTAGCCTACAAGCATTTACTAGCCTAGAAACTTCTATGCGGATAATTTCACTACTAGGAGATAATTTTTATATTTCTTCTGGGATTGTCCTATTTTTTACAATTACGCTTTATTACCTAGGCCACAAATTAGAAGCACGGATGCTTTTGCTTATTACAGCAGTAGCCCAAGTAGCCAATAGCCTCATTAAGTTGATTATTGCGCGTCCTCGTCCTGCTGGAGAAATGTGCGTCCAAGTGTTGGTTAACGAAGATACCTTAAGCTTTCCCTCTGGGCATGTTACACATTATGTTTGTTTATATGGGTTTTTATGTTTTTTGATTTATAAAAAAGTAACCAATCCTGTATTAAAATTAACGCTAATGATATTACCTATTTTATTAGTTATGCTAGTGGGTGTATCAAGAATTTATTTAGGAGCGCATTGGAGTAGCGACGTAACAGCAGCTTATTTATCTGCAAGTATGTGGTTAATTCTTGTTAGTGGGCTTTATAACTATTTTTCTGGTAAAAGATAAGGCTAGTAACATAGCCATTATCTACCTCTTTTTCCTTTACCAGAGGGTTTAGGCAAGGCATCTAGCTGAGCTTTTAGCCCTTTAATTTGACTTAAGGCGCTTTCAGCAAAGTTACGCGCGTCATTATCCCCGA
>CAZHXL010000044.1:24730-30841 GCA_964536575.1 uncultured Clostridia bacterium
TTGTTCTTTATATGCACCTAAAGATTTTAATTTTGCTGTTTTAGCAGTATCAGTATCTGGTAATTCTTTTTGTGCTCTATCTAAAACTAATATTACTTGCACTAAAGCATATTTAACTAGCCCTGGTGTGTCTGCTGGTACAACAGGCTCTGGTGTAGCAGCAACCGTTGGAGTGGCTTTAGGTGTTGCCTTAGTCCCTTTTGTTGCTATTGGACTAGGTATTGGTGTTGGGGTCTCAACAGGTTCTACTGGAGTTACTGTTGCTTCTGGCGTAGGAGTATTACTTACAGTAGGTACTGGATCGCCTTTACCAGAGAAAGTAAATATTACTACTGCTACTGTTACAATCACTACTACCACTACGCCTAAAGCAATTAAGAGTTTAGGGTTAAGTTGACTTCCCTTCTTAGCTGGAGCAGTAACTACTTCTGAAAAAGCAGTGGCACTAGCTGCACGAGGTGTAAAGGAGTCTTCGTCTTCAAAAGAGGCTTGTTTGCCGCTAGCTGTGAGTGGTGGTATTAGGGTTGGTGCTTTAGTTGCTGGTGCAAGATTTGATACTGGAGCCAAATCTGCTTTTGCGCCTGATGTCGGCGGTGGAGGTAAATTAACGGGTTTGCTTGGCGCAGGAGATGTTGACGGCGAAAATAATGGTGCTTTTTTGGCCTCACCATCTTGCTTAACTGGTGGAGCAGGAACACCTATAGGAGGCACAGTATTTTTTAACCATTTTCCTTTATCATCACCTATGGGTGACTGTGATGCAGCCAATGGAGGAGGAGGTAAACTAATAGCTGATTTTGGTGGCAATGACAATGGAGGTACAGACGGTTTTAGAGGTGGTGCCGCTATAGGGGGAATATCCATTTTTTTAGGACTAGGAGGTAATACCAAAGCTGGTGGTAATGGTTTAATAGGTTCTTTTGCACTATCTACTCTAGGAGGTAAAGAACCTGGCGCGTTTAAAGGTTGTGTTGGCCTTACTGGTGGAGCGACATCTGGAGTTAGTGCGCCTGATGCTCCTTTGCCAGATGCTGGAGCAGAAAACAATGAAGCCAAAACTTCTACGCCTGTTTTAGAGGGTTTTGCATCACTTGGCACAACCTCTGGTTTACCAGAAAATGGTGGTGGTATAGATCCTGTAACAGAGGGTGGAGCAAAACTAGGTGAACTAGGTGGCTTATTAGCTGCTGGTGGGGCAAAAAGTGGTGAGGCTAAACTGGGTTTAGCTGAATCAGCTTTTGCACTAGGAGGCGGTGGAAATAAAGGCGGCATTGTTGGCGATGCAGCATTAGGAGGAGAAAACAAAGAATTTGTTAGCAATCCTGATTTATATTCTTCCTTAGAAGTAGATAAAGTGTTGTCTAACATTATTGGATTAGGTTCGTCATCCAATTTTTTAGGAGAAGAAGATGTCTTTTCCTTAAAAGCTTCTGGAAAGATTAATCCTGGTGAGCTAAGTTCTAAAAAGTTCTCCCCCTTGGACTCACTAGATTTAAAATTTGGTGTTGGTGCTGATGGTGGGGAAAACAAAGAGTTTTCTAAACTAGCTTCTGCGGGCCTTTGAGCCATTGACGCTGGTTTAGGCGGTGTTGGTGAAAACAAAGAATTCTCTAAAAAATCATCTGCCTTTGGCGCGTTTGGTGAACTAGCTTTAGGTTGTCTAGGAGCAGAAAATAAACCTAATGAAATATTATGTAGTGTGTCTAGGGGACTAGTAGTATTTGTGCCGAATAAATTAAGTGGGGCAGAAGGTAACACTGATGGTGGAGACATTATTTTTGATGCCGCATTATCTGCTGGTAACTTTGGCGAAACTGGCGAAGCAACTGGTTTTGGTGGAGGGGCAAATAAATTATTAGATAGTGGTGGTGTAGCAGGTGTTCCTACTTCGGCTAAAGGCGGTGGTGGTAGTTTTGAAGCCTGATGTCCTAATGGTTGCCCTGATAGAGGGAAATTTGGTGATGCTGGTTTTTTTCCACCTACTGTTGGTGGTGCTAGAGTTGGAGAGGCAACAGGTTTTGGTAAATCTGTTTTTCCTTCCTTTGCCATAGGAGGCATATTTGCTAGTAAGTTAGAAGGCAGTGGTTGAGGAGGTGAAAACAAAGGTAGTGGTGCGATTGGTGCTGATGGCTTAGCTTGTGACACTGGTGGTGGAGGTAGTGTTGGTAATCCTGATATTGGTGATGTCCCTGGTTTTAATGGTTGTGTTGGCATCACAAATGGTGCTGGGGGTAATTTTGGCGCGCCTCCTGATAATGGTGGGGCACCTAAAATTGGTGGGGCTATTGGTACTGGCGGTTTAAGTGGTGGCCCTGGCGGTGGAGATAATGTTGGTGCTCCTGACATTGGTGGTACTAGTGCCGATGGTTTTGTTACTGGTACCCTTAGTGCTGGTGATAGTACTGGTGCTCCTGATACTGGTGATGTCACTGATGACGAAGGCTTAGCTGGTGGCAATGGTGGGGGAGGTAATTTTGGCACACCTAATATTGGTGGAGTGCCTAGCACTGGTGCTGGTGATGGGACTGGTACTTTTGCTGGCAAAGATACCACAGCATCAGGCAAATTAGGTTTTTCTAATAGAGGCTTATTTTCTAAACCTGGCATTGGAGAAGGTACTGCTCCTACTTTTACTGAATCATTTGGCTTAAATAAACTAGGTGGTGTAGTTGGAGGAGATGGAATATTTGCGTTTATATTAGAAAAGTTTGATGGTGCTATTGGAGGAGCAATAGTAGGTTTTGCTGGTAAAGCCACTAGGTCAGGCTTACTAGTTTTTTCTATTGGCAACCTATCTAAATTTGGTTTTGCTGCTTTTAATTCAGGAGTTAATGGAGAATTAGGTATTATAGGGGTAGGCTTAGGCAAAACAGAAGAAGATACTTGTGAATCACTAAAAGGAGTAGGAACAAATTCAATATTTATATATGCTTCTGCTTCCATCTTAGGCTCAGCAATAGGCTCTTTGCTTAAATCAAAAACAGGAGCTATTACTGGCAAATCTGTTTTTGTCTCAGCCTGACGAAAAGCAGCTCTTTCTGATGTGGTTAAATTCTTTTTGCTAGCAGAATTACTAGAATCTGTGGGTAGTAATGGGACGGTAGCAGAAGTTTTCTCTTCCTTATTTTTGCTTGTAGAGTCACTAGTTAATGGAGTAGTAGGTAGTACAGGCATTTCTGCATGAGATTTTATTTCTTTTGCTGAAGCTTTATTAAGAATTGTAGGAAGTTGTGGTAGCCCAGAAATAGTAGGAATTCCATCAAATAAAGCACTTTGAGTAACCGACATTGGATCAACAGTTTGTGGTTCTTCAACACGAAAACTCATAGTTTCGCTTTCATCGAGTGCCTCTCCAAAATCTAGTGGAGTCACTATCTTAAAGGTAGAGGTAATGCTTAAATCTCGTTCTTCAAAACCTATAGATAAGCTTTTTCCTTCAAAGCGAGCTAAAATAACAGTAATGTTATCTTCGCCACCACGTTTATTAGCTAAATCTACTAACTGGCGACAATTTTCGGCTAAATCCTGACTGCTATTTGCGATTTCTCGCATTTCTAGATCTTTTATTTTATTAGATAGACCATCTGAACACATTAGCAAAACATCGCCATTAAGTAGATCGACACTAGTAACTTCAACATGAACTTTAGGTTGTGTCCCTAGGGCTTGTAAAATGACATTACTTGGAACATCAGCTATTTCTAAACCAGCTTTTTTAACAGCGTTAGCCCAAGACTGATCCTCTGTTACTTGTTTAACTCGCCCACCTCTAACGATATATGCTCTTGAGTCGCCAACTTGAGCAATATAAACACTAGTATCATAAATAAAAGCGGCTGTAAGGGTTGCGCCCATTCCGCGTAGAGAGTTGTCTGATTGAGCACAAGCCCAAATCTGGTCATTGGCTTGTTCAGTAGCGCGTTTTAAGCGATCATTAGGTGAGAGTACGGACTTAATAGTTTTCATTAATTCAGTACATACAGTTTGTACTGCCATAGCGGAGGCCACTTCACCCGCAGCAGCACCACCTAAGCCATCAGAAACAATCATTAAACTTCCTTGATTACCAAGCTGGTGAGCAGCTACTTCTGGCCCCAAACCAAGACGGCCACTAGAAAGATCTGCTATTAGAAAACTGTCTTCATTGCCTTGCCGTTTCATACCAACATCGGTACGGGCATAGACATAAACAGTTATACCATCTGGTAAAACTGAAGCACTCACTTCTTCCCCCTTAAAAAGCTGGTTTACTTGAAGAAACTCAAACCAATAAAGTTTTTATAATTCAAAACGGAAAAGTTGTTTTCCAATTAAAATAATATCACCTGCTTTAAGTTCAACTTCGCCATCAATACGCTTAAATGTTCCATTACGCGAATTTTCATCAACTAAAACAAAATGTTCTCCGCGTCGAATAATGCGAGCATGGCGACCTGACATATAGCCATCGTGTGGGAAACGAATATCACCATTATTACGGCCAATAATGGTTTCATCTGTATCAAGTTTATAAATTTCACCATCTCCACCACCCTCTTGAATTAGCCTGAGTTTAGGAGTAATACCTCGGGAAGATGGGATAGAAGACACTTGATCGCCTGGTAAAGCTGACCCACAAGTAGCACAAAAACTACTACCAGGGGTATTAATACGACCACAGCTAGGACAGTTGATAACTGAATTACTACCTGGAACAGGACGTGTAGCAACCTCCATAGCAGGAACAGCCATTGGTTTTGGTGCTGCAATAGCAGGAGCAACTATTGGTTGTTTATTAGGTGCCATTATTGGTGCTGAAACTTGAGACATAGGTGGCATTGGTGCGATTGGTGCCATAGGTGGCATTGGTGGTGTGACTCCAACAGATTGTGCGGCTGGTTTAGGAATTCCCATTTTGTGTAATTGGGAACCACATTGCTGACAATAAGCCCAAGTAGCATCATTAACAGCTTTACAAGTTGGACAAAGAAGTTCTCCTGGCCCAGCAGAGTTTCCTATTGGTGGTGAAACAACAGGCTTAGGGTTCAATGCACCCATTGGAGACATTCCCATACTTGGAGAGTAAGGGCTTTTTGGAGCACTAGCCATTGGGTTAACAGGTTCTAGTGGAGTCGCGCACATACGACAAATTTTCGCACTTGGTTGATTCTCAGCTCCACACCTCGGGCAGATCATTTTTACAACTCCTTTTCAGTGCAATAGAAACGGGCTGAATTTATTAATATTCAGTATTTATTGTATATTAAGTAAGCCTGGTTATAATTTGTAAACTTATCAGGCAAGCAAATCAAGCTAAATATATCACAAGCAAGTTATCAAACGCCATATTTTTAACATAGAGAAAAAGCAAAATGCTCTGCTAGTCAATAGTATTAATCAATGATTTCTTTACATCTATTTCATTATAATTATCTTCTGTTGAGGCAGTTTGCTTTTTCTTACTCTGACACAATTCTTCTAATAAATTATAAAGATCTCGATCTAGCTCAATCAACTCATTAAGGGTATGTCTAGCAGTAACACCAGCACTAGGACGCTTAAACCCAGAAATATAGGCTTCATAGCCTTGAGCAAAATATTCCCACTCATTAGAAGCAGCATAGTAATCTAAGACTCTACCGTCTTTAATAGCATTCTGATAAAGTTTTTTTATTCGTTCATTAATATCGGCAGGCAATACAGAAGTGTGTATTTGATGAGCAAATTCATGAGCAATTGTATTAAATCCTCCTCTCATAGCAACTTCCAAATATTCAACACCAGAAACCGTTACCAATCCGCCCACCCCCCGAACACTAGCATAATAACGACCATCAAAAGTCATGCGATTATCTAAAGATTCATAGCCAATTATATCGGAGAGTTTTTTATCAACAGCTAATAGGTAATGTTTTGCTCCTTTACGTTTTAGCTCACCAAGATAATGCGCTAAAGGCCAAACAGCCTGTTCAATAACCTTCTGTTCAGCACGTGACAAATTATTATAGTTAACAAAAACCTCACCAATTACTTCAGGAATTTTATTATCTTTGACCTGATAGTTTTTTCTCCAATCTGTAGCACCAACTTGGATACGGGCTTTTTCGTGTAATCCATTATGGGCTAATGATA
>CAZHXL010000045.1:0-22244 GCA_964536575.1 uncultured Clostridia bacterium
TCTTTTGGAGGAACATTTTTCAATCAACTGTTATCTGGTTTTTGAAACTTGCCGATTAAAAGACCAAAAGTTCTATTAGTCCCTTCTCTAAAAAGCATCAAACTAGCCTATCTTTTGCCAGAAAAATAGTAAAAATAAACCTTTCTTTTACCAGGTAAAACCCAAAAAAAAGTAGATAATTTTTTGCTAGAAATAAATAGTCTTGCTGGTCAGTTAATATCTTGCCTATTATCAATTAGTTACAAGAAAAGGTACAAGAATGTTATTTTTCCGGGATTTCGTACAAGTTTTCCCAGATCTCGGAAAACTTTGATTTTGTACTTTTTTTTGAGAAACTTGTTAGAAAAAGTAAAGCTTGTAACTAATACTAAATATATATATTTATCTAAACAATCATTAGAAAATAATGATTTTATACCAAGTAACAAGGATCAATAAGAGTACGATATTTTTAGGAAATTTTGTCCGAGATCTCGGAAATATCTTATAACTACAGAAGTTTAACTACTAATAAAAATCAATCTTATTGCTAAATTAAGTACTGGCGAAAAACTCTAATGAGCAAAAAAACAGCCTAAACCTTGGTTTTAGTGGCTTGTTGATGGCTTATTTAGACTGGCACAGCTATTGCTAAATAGAGGATTAACCAAAAATATTTGTTCCTACAAATACAACAAAAATAAATCATTATCCAGAAAGGAGAGCTAGTCCTGGTATGGTCTAGTAATGCCTAATGCTGTCTAAATCTATAAGCCAGCTTATTAGACCATGTTGGTAGCTAACAAAGTATTATGAGCACAAATAAGCCTACTCAAAGTAGAAGCTCCAAGGCAATAAAACAAATAGCTAAGATAGGTAATATATTAAATCACCCCATTACCAAAATGGCATTAGTTGCTACTTTCGTTATATGTCTTTGTGCAACAAGTACATATGCGCAAGGTGGCAATATTGAGCAAACTTCAAATACTATTGAAGCCACAATTAAAAATCTCTTTACCCAAATCTATGACAATTTTCGCATTCCCATTTCTGCTGTGGCTTTAACAGTAGCGGCGGCTAAATTTGCTTCTAGTGATGCTAATGGACGTAGACAAAGCTATTTAATCGCTGGGGGAATAATACTATTTTGGATTATTCCGGGTATTATCACCTTCTTTACTGATGTTACTAAAGAATAGCTTATTAAGGACTAAGACTTTATTAACGACTAGTAGCTTATAGCTAAGGCATTATAATTATGGATTACTCAGACAATATACCTTATAGCCCAACATATAGATCCTTGTCAGAACCAGTTTATAGGTTGCGTTGGTACTTTATTAGGCTTACAGATGGAGACCTAGCAATAATTACTCTATCAACTGTAACCCTAATGATCCTTAGCGACCTCATAGGGATTAAGCAGTATCAAATTGGTGTATTTAGGTTAGACCCTTGGGGATACTTAGGTTTGGGTTTAAGCCTAACCCTACTTATCAGCTTAGGGCATAAACTACGGCCTGAAGGTAACATCGAACTTATCCTAAGGGGCTATATGTCTACTAAGCTTTTAGTTACTTATACCAAAATTGGTGACAGATTTTGGCTTTCTAGCACTGGTAAATATCAACGTAACTTATCTACCAAGAGTAAAAAGAAAAAATAACTATCGATTATTAATTGATAGTTATTAATTGGTAATTTATTGATTAACAAGTAGTTATATAACTAATAAAGGAAAGACAATGTTAGACTTTTGGGAATTAACAGCAAGCTCGGCTTGTTTAGCTTTTGGGTTATGGAAAACAGGTTTTAGTGACCTAATAATAGAAAAGCTCTCTACTAAAGCCAGAGACACTTATGCTTGGGTTACTTCTCCTGAAGGTGCCTGTAGGCTACTAGCAGAAGACCTTCCATATCAAGATTTCTTTCAAGATGTAATTTTAACTGAAAATGGTTATTTATGGACTGGGGTTGAAGTTAAAACTATTGCTACTGATTCTATTAGTGGTTCTGATTGGGAAGGGCTAGGAGAAAGAATTTCTCGTATTTATAGCACACCACCAGAAAAAACATTTATTCAGGTAGTCTTTACTGTAAACCATACTAGTGATTTACCTGCTTATATCTTTAAGCAAGTACTAAAGAGAGCTAGTGCCTCTCCTAGTGCTGCCCTTGCTCCGCTAGCCTATTCTCGCGCTCGTTATTTTAATGAGCAAGCTAAGGCGGGGAAAATTCGTTCTATTAGGACTCTTGTTTTCTTAGGACGACAAAAACCTAGCAAAATGACAGATATTCCTATTTCTTCTATCTGGTCAGCCAAACCCTTTATGGATATTCAACATGAGGAATTTCTAGAGATTTATCAAGAGAGTCTTAGAGTTAGGGATAACTTCATTAGTGTATACCAAGATGTAGCTGGTCAAAATAGTGCTGCTCCAATATCAGCTAGAACACCCTATGACATTATCCATCGTAGGTTAAACCCTGCTAGAGCTAAACTTCATCCTAGCCCTAATCTAACTATTAATCTTCCTTGGCAGACTACTAAGAAAATGACCGTAGATGGTATAGAACTATCTAGTACCCATGAGGAACTCTTTGCTAATAATCCAAGAGAAACTCTTTGTTTTACTAACGCAGAAATACAAGATTACTGGATTAACTTTGAAGGTGTTTTAGCTAGTACTATTTCATTAAAAAAGCTCCCTACTCGTGTTTATGCAGGGCTAATGGAGCGTTTTACTCGCAGTAAAGAGATAGATTTTGACTATGAGGCTGTCACTAGCTTTGAAGGACGCAACTATCAAGATGTTGATGAGGAGTTTGAACGTAAGCTTAATTGGGCAATGAAAAACATCACCAGGGCGGGCAACAACCCTAATGCTGATGAGAAAGCCAAAGCTGATGATTTAATTGAAATACGTAATCGTATTCGTAAAGGTGAGGAAAGAATTGGTAATGTAGGGCTACAGATTTTCTTTACTGCAAATAATAAAGCTGAGCTACGTTACCGTGCTGACAAGATACTTGCTCTACTGCGCAGACTTGAAGGCTTAGAGGGTGCAGTAGAAAGTGATGTACCATTCGAGAGCTTTCTTGGAGCATTACCTTGTGCTCCTATGAAAGATCCTCGTCGTAAATTAACAATCTCTAGTGTAGCAGCAAGCTTAACTCCTTTTACTGGCTCTCCTACTGGTGTTAGCCCAAGAGAAGCCGTTGATGCGTTTGAAACACCTGATCAAAAAGAATTTTACTGGAATCCACGCTCAGAGACATTTGATAGTGCAATGACAGCCTATTGTGGCCCCCCTGGAAGTGGTAAATCAGTAGCACTAAATCGTCAACGTAGCACCATGCTTATGGCTGGCCGTTTGGGCGTAACACTAGACTTTGACCGCAGTGCCAAGAGGCTCTGTAATGCTGTGGGCGGTAGATATATTAATATTGGTGATCCACTAGAGACTCAAGGGTTAGGATTATTTGCTATTCGTCCACAACCCGGAGAGACATTTAAACCTGGAGAATTAACACCTGAAGGACTGCCAAAAGACCGATTAGAGGATTTGTTTGATAAGGTAGAATTACTTTGTTTAGATCCTAGTAGAGAAAGTGATATTTCTCTTGAACCAGTACAAGTAACTATTCTAAGGAAATATATTACCCTAACCTATGCAAACTTAGTAGATATGACTCCAACCCTCGATGATGTAATTAATAGTCTTTATACTGCTTATCCTCTAGATGCTGATATTGCTAGAGATCTAGGAGCTAGACTAGAAGTATATGCTGGTAATAGTTCACTAGGTAATTTCTTAAATGATGCTGCTGACCCACTATCAGTAGATATTCCCTACACTGTTTTTGACTTCAAGGGTGCAACTGATAATCCAAAGTTGATGTTGGTTGCAACAATGGCAGTACAAAACTATGTAAGTCGTTTTATTCGTGCTAATCCTACTATAGAAAAGTTTGTTGATGTAGATGAGTTTTATGTAATTACTGATTATAAAAAGATTTGTAAGCTTATAGCTTTAATAGTTAGAACAGCTAGAAAGAAATCTACTGTAGTTTCAGTAGCAAGCCAATCACCTGATGATTTTGATAAAAATGACATTGTTAGAGGTATTAAAACTAGCTGTGAAGTACTTTGGTTACTACGAAGTAATGATGCGACTAACACAGGAAGAGTATTTGAGCTTTCTGCTGGAGAAATAGTAGCACTACGCAAACTAGAAGTAGGTGGAGAAGACTTCCGTGATGTTCTACTACTCTATCCTAGTACTGGAACAAGGCGTGGTTGTGCTCATTTACGTTTAAGATTCTCTCCTACAGATAAACGAATATTAATGAGTGCTGGACGTGAAAGGGCTAGTGTTGGTGAAGCTCTAGCTGACCTTAAAGGATTTGGTCAACTTAATGATACTTTTTATCAAGCTCTTAAGGGTTAGAAGGGTTTGATTAAAACTTCATTTAATGAGTTTATTAGCAATAAAAAGCTTAAAAAAGAAAAAAAGAAGGAATTTTTACCATTAAAATAATTAGGTAAAGTCTAGTAAAAACAAAAAAGAAGATTAAGTAAAAGAAATTTAACTAATTAAAAAATATTGGTTAAATAACTATTAATTTCTAATAAGTGTAATTAATAGAAATATTAATTAATTAAAAACGAAAGGAAAATCTTATGGAAAATAGTCGTAGAAAGAAATTATTTTTAGCTACAGCTATTACTTTACTACTTAGTACACTGACATATGCAGCATTACCAGTTATAGATGCTGCCCATATTAAGGTTACTAACCTAGGGTTTGTAAAAGAACTAGAACAATTAGTTCTTCATCATAAATATTGGATTGATATGCATGGCAAATGGCAAAATTCATTAAAGATCCTTAAAGTAGACCAGCTTGTTAAGGCCACAACCAAAATTGACATTAATAATCTTGGTTGGGACGAACAGGGGGAATTTGCTAAAGAAGGTGCTACTCAAATGGCCGCTAAGTCTATTAAAGAAATACAAAATTTAATGGATGGCAAATCCAGTGATTTAGGCAAAGTAAGAGAGAACCTGGAAAGAGTTTATCGGCCTGCTCCTGTTACAACTGATGGTGCTAAATCTCAAGTAGCAATGCAGCAAGTCTCTGAAGCTATTACATTTGTTGGTGAATCAAACAAAGCAATTGAGGAAAGCAAAAAAAATATTCAGAAGCTAAAAGATGACGTTGAAAAGGGTGGTCTAAAGCCTGGGGACTTGGAACGCTATCAAGTACTTGTTGCTACCTATCAAGCTCAGGTTCAAAACTATCAAGCTCAAGCTCAAAATCAAATGATTCGTCAACAAAGTGCTGACCTTGGTTTTAAGATTGCTGAAAACAACGACAAAATCAATAAACGCCTTGATGATAGGTACAATCTATTGGAAGGAATGAAAACTGTTACTTTAACTGGTGCCATAAAGAAGCCATCTAAGGTTACTCCTAATATTCAGTAATACCAGAATATGATTAGTACTTAAAAAATACTAATCATTATAAACAAGAAGTGCCTAATCTTCAGTTAAGTAAGGTTTGTTTCTGAAAAGAAATATAAACCAAAAATAGTTAAAGTATAAGAAAAGAAATAAGAAAAAAAATAATTAAAGCATAAGAGAAAGGGAGCGATTTATGTTATCAGTTTTAACATCAGCATTAAGTTCACCACTAGCTACAGTAGCGTTTTATTTGTTTCAAATACCTGGAGTAACTAATCATAAGTTGCCAGGTATATCAGATGTCTATATGCCAACAGATGCGGCGGCAAAGGCATATGTGTTATTTGAAGAAGTAAACAAGGCAGCCTTTCTCTTATTACCTTTACTGCTACTAATTGCAGGTGGAATGGCTGTAGTTGGGCTAGGTGAGCAATGGACTATGATTGATATTATAAAACGCATAGTAGCAACCATCCTACTTTTAGTAGGGATACAGTTTATTTATGGTGGTGTAATGAGTTTGGGTGTTGGTCTGGGAGAAAAGATCCTTAATAGTAATGAAGTCCAAAAACTAAACCAACGCTTTGAGGAAATAGCTAAAAAGAAACAAGATGAACGAGGGGTTGATAGCGATAAAGCAACTAGCTATATAGAAAGAGCAGGGCTGTTTCTAGCAGCCTTTAGTGCTGACAGAGTGATGAACTTAGTCACTGGGTTAAGCACACTACTGTTTTTTGTAGCTACAATTGTGATGACTAGTTTATGGAGGGTACTAGCGATAATCTTGTTTGTAGTCTCGCCCTTAACAATAGTACTAGGAATTATCCCTGGAATTGGTACTAAGATAACAGCTAATTGGTTTGGAGCATTAGTACAGATGGCCTTTTGGCAAGTGTGGTTTAGCATTTGTGCTTGGTTTGTAAACAATGCTGATAGTATTTTCACTATATCAGATAGTACTAGCCGTTCTGCTGTAGCTAACCATGTTGAATCAACTGCATTTGCTGTTGTGTTTCTAATTCTCTATTTAGGTACTCCATTTATTGTTAGTGCAATAATCCCACTTTCACTTTTTAGTAGTGTTGGAGTTACTAGCTTAATTAGTGTCACCAATCTTCTTATTGGTGGTGCTACTAAAATAGCTGGTTTTGCTAAATAGCTGTTAATCAATGGGTTGTAGAAGACTAAATAACTTATACAACAGTAAACAGGAAAAAATTATGTCGATTCTAAGAAGAAAAAACACTAACCAAAACATTAATGTAGCTACTAATAATACTAGTAATTATAGTAATGTTAACGCCAGTAACACCAATAATGCCAATAATGCCAATAATGGTAATAACAATAGTAATACAGGAAACCCACTACCTGAATGGACAACACCTATAACTCCTGACCAAATGATGGCAATAGCTCACAAAGACAGTATTAAAAGAAAACCTAATATATTTTGGGGTAGAGCTTATTCTGGAACTGCTCAACTACAACAGAATAATTTGTTATTAACAGTACTAATTTTTGTAGGTTTAAGTTATGGGTTTTGGAATAGTTATCAATGGAGGCTTCTTGCTACTGAACTAGGCTACAAACAATGGGTAGTATTTGATAGAAGCAATGGAGTTACAACACCTAAAGACGCTAGGACATTTCAAACAGGTGCTTCAGATGAAGAAATACAGGCGATGGCCTGGAATATGACTCGTTGGGTTATTGCGGCTAGCTCTAGTAATGTAGAAACGGCTTATGCTGAAGCTCGCCAATTTATGACTAGTGAAATGCGTAGTGAATTTGATAAATCTTTTGGTGAAAAAGTAGATGACTTAAAACAACTAGGAATTTATCGCAAGATTGAAAATGCTAATGTTAGACAGATAACAGAAAAAGACCTTCCAGCAGGAACAACAGTTCGTCCTAGCCGCTATGATGTAATTGTAACAGGTGATTTATACACTTATAGAGAATCAGACAAAGACCAATTAGCTAAGGGGCCATTTGCTTATAGATTACGCTTAGTCCCATTAAATACACGTAGCATTCAAAATCCTACTGCCCTATTGGTTAACTCTTTAGAAGAAGTTGATTATCAATCTACTTTGACCAAAAAAGATGAGAAAAAATAGCTAGTTATTAATAGCAATGACTTTATTTCTAATATGTTGGAGTGTTGTTAGGTAAGAAATTAAGAGAAATTAAGAGAAGTTAAGGAAGTTTTTAAAGATGAGAGGCGCAAATAAAACAAAAGCGATTAAGTTAAGTTTATTAAGTTTAAGTAATTTAGTCTACTTTGGTTTTGTATGGGTAAAATAGATGAAAAAAAGAGCTTACTTACTAACAATAATATGCTTAATGTGTTGCTTGCTAATTTTGGTAATAGCGGGAACAAATAACAACGCTTTTGCTCAAACCCAGACCAAAAAGAAACTTAAAGCCGTTGAAACTAGTAATAATACAGCAAGTACAAAAAGTAGTATCATCAAAGTGCCTTATATAGTGGAAATTGATGGTGAGAGTGCTAAAAATGGTAGCGTTATCACATTAGCAGTAAATGCAATTACAATTATTAGGTGTCCAGAAGAACCAGTAAATTTCTACCTTGGTAGTAGTATTGGAGTAGATGCATTTCAAGCAGCAGAATTTGATAAAGCTCTAGGTAGAAATGAAATCTATGTGCGACCTCGTGTAGCAGGAATTAACACAAATCTAGCAATAGAGTTTGCATCGGGTCCAATTGTTATTTATTTCAAAATCATTGAAGTAACCGGCGGTAATAATGCAGGTGATTTTACTGGTGAAGTGGTAATAAAAAACTCTCGTTACAAAGACCTATTAGCTGAAACCAAGGCTAGTTTGTTAGCTAGTAACAAAGAGACTGAGAAACTTAAATCTCGTATTCAAGAATTAGAAAAACAATCTCTAGAAAAAGCTACTTCTCTTTGCCAAGAGGATAAACTAACTACCCTAAGATTAGTAGAAGATGCGGTTATATTTACCACTAAGAAAAATACTATCAAGCAAGCTAATGTGTCTGTTAGCCAAATTGGTAGAGTACAAAAGGTAAAAGGCGGCTGGATAATTAGTCTAGCTATAGAAAACCGTAGTAAAGATTTTCTCTCACTAGAAACAGTAGAGAGTGCTTCAGGTAAGGTAATTACCTCTTGGACTCTACCTAAAAAGCTTTCTCCTAAAGCAGAAACTAAGATGTCAGTCTTAATAGAAGACGAAAACCTTAAGGATCTCAAAGAAACCTCTAAGATACCTAATGAGCTAACCTTGCTTATTAATGGTAGTCCATTAAAGGTCAAAACATCCTACTAAATACTAATAATAGTAGTAACTAAGGAGTGATAATGGAAAACAATAATTTAGCTGGTGAAATGGCAAACCTACAAGCAATGATTGGTGGTTCAAATAGTTCAAATAGTTCAAATAGTTCAAATAGTTCAAATAGTTCAAGCGGTTCAACTGGCTTAAACTCAAACTTAAATTCAAGCTCAAATGTAAATAATAGTGGTGCTGCGTTTGATAATAATTCTGTTGTTATCCTTACTGATGAGGACGAACAGGACGAACAAGACAAATTTAATGAGTTAGTAGGGAGCTTTGATCAACCCAAGAAAAAGACAAATTTAACAGAAGATGAAATCTTATTAGCAGACCCTAATTTAGTACCTCAAAATAATAATACTCAAAATAATGCTAATAATGCTAATAATGCTAATAATGCTAATAGTGCTAATAATGCTAATAGTGCTAATAGTGCTAATAGTGCTAATAGTGCTAATAGTGCTAATAGTGCTAATAACATTAATCCTTCTGGTGCTAACAACAATCCTGCTAATGATCCATCGCAATTTGCAGGTAATGATCCTCTAGGTGCTAATGGTGTGAGTGGCGGAGTAGTTAACAGTGGTGTTAACTCTAATGCTGGTGTAGGTAACCTACCATCAGGTAACAACCTTGCGGCCAGCGTAATGCCTAAAGGTAATTGGAATCAGCGCTTTGTAGTAATTGGTGTTTGCACAGGGATATTACTGCTAACTATAATATTTCACAACACTTCAGGTAAAACCAACCCTAAAACAAACAGTGATGAAATAGCACGAGCCTTACCACCACCTGAAGTTAACCCTCGTATGGCTGATTCTAGTTTACGTACCTATGAACTAGGTTTACCTGATGGTAAATTGCCTAGTAATAAGCCACTGAAAGTAGAAGATCCTTTACCACCACTTACTATTCCATCTGAAGTAGCACCTGCTCCTATAGTTAAAAATGAACCTACTCCAACACCTGTTGTAACACCTGAAATAATAGAAGAACCTGAAGATTTTTCTATTAAGTTTCGTGCTGCTAACAAACTAGCTGCGGAAAATCTTCTTGATAAGAATAAAGACAAACAAGAAGCTAAAGAGGCTGCTAGCGTGCTAGAAGGCTTAAGAATACCAATGCAGCTAATAGAACCCTTGCGCTCTGGTATACCGACTAATGTAAGTGCAGTGGTAATTGCTGATGTAAAAGATGGTGTTGGCAACACAGTAGTTCCTAAAGGCTCAAGAGTTCAAATACCTTTTTTGGCCTTTGAAATACAAGGACGAGTTAGTAATGATATTGGTGGTAACACAGTTATTGTTTTACCTAACAACAAAAAAATAGCTGTTAAAGGGACAGTTAAAGGGACAGACGGCTTTGCCGGATTAAAAGGTAAAGTCAAACAACAAAGTAAAGGCAATCTACTAGCTAGGACAGGTAGAGCAATAGGTAGGATTGGAGCTAGGGTTGTTAGCGTACAAACAGGCGGGGTTGGTGGCTTTATTATTGAGGACACCATCAATCAAAGCGTTAATACTAGCTTACCTTTTATCCCTACTGAGCGAGTAGTTGAAGTGATGGCTGGTACTCCTTTTACGTTTAATATTAATTAACTCAAAAACTCATAAATAGCTATTTTTCTTTCTAGAAGGCACTCATTATGTTAAACACTACAGAGAAAACAGACAAAATAAACCAAACAGACAAAAAACAACATTCTTATATGTTGCACTCCCTTGGTATTAAGCAAGTATGTCTACCTAGAAGCAATAAAGAGTCTGGGTTTATTATCATACCAATAATAGTTGCTATTGTATTTATCCTAATATTTTGTTTTGTGCTACTTACTGTTGTAGTAAAAAATAATGGTGGTGATGGAACTGGTATAACTAAAGAAAAAGATGAATCTAATAACCTTCCTAGCAAAACACAAGATTCTAGTAATAACCCTGATAAAGCACCTACTAGTAACTTACCTGATAAATATGATGAGAACCAAGACCTAGGTAGTGGCTATCTCAAGTGTGTAGAACTTAATGGAGTAAACTTTCCTCGTACACCTGCGCTAGATCGTCGTGTTAGGCAAATCTGGCTAGAGACAAAACAAGATATGGATGCTCAAGGTATTCCACCATTAAGGTTTACTTGGGGGTTTAGAACCAACTGTCAGCAAATTAATGTTGATTCTGGTGGTAACACTAAAGCTGAACCGGGTACTAGTCCTCACGAAGCAGGACGTGCACTCGATGTTAGAGATATGACTAGACGCAATGATGCTGGTCAAATTAGAGCTATTTTTGTAAAACATGATTGGCATTGGGCAGGTATCAAAGATCCACCACACTTTGATATTAAAGGTTATACAGTTGGTGAACCTAGTCATGCTGACTGGATTAGAAAAGCCCAAGCTGATTTTGAGCGTGGGGGGCCACGAGAAGGTTGTAGAGGCACAAGATGTGGTCAATAAACGCTAATAGGACTGGGACTAATAGGACTGGGACTAATAGGACTGGGACTAATAGGACTGGGAGTGATAGGACTAATAGGACTAATAGGGCTAATAGGTTAGTAGGTTAGTAGCTAATAGCTTAAAAGCTAATAGAGTAACGGGTAATGGGTGATAAAAAGGGGTTGTTATGTTAGGAGTTAAAAAAGATATTTTATTCAAAGTATTAGCTATCGTGGTTTGTGTAGTAATCTGGCTATCTTATTCAATAAGTTATTTTTGGGTAGAAAAGCCTAAGCCAAATCAAGATATTGTTATTAGCCAAACAATAGGTAGTGGCAGATGGGAAGTAGTAAGCGGTGGCCTACTAAGAGATATTCGTAGAATAGCGTTTGATAATAATGGAAAAAGAGGGGTTGCTGTTAGCCTAGAAGGACATTTACTTAGTAGTGAGGACGGGGGGTTAACTTGGGATATAGCAGGAAAGATGTCTTTTAGTGAAGATGGTGAGACTTGGAGTGATGATCCTGAAATGGAATTGATTAACGCTCTAGCTATTACTGATAAAGGATTATTTATTGGTACTGCTGTAGATGAATCTAGTTATGGAGCTATTTATCAATTAGATAGTTCTGGCAAATGGAGGGTTCAAGCTGGTAATTATGGAGGCTTACTTGCTGCTAGTAATAACTCTGTGATGATTGGCAGTAAAGGCTTAATGATTAAATTATTACCAAATCTTGCAAATAACCAAAATAGCCAGAACGGGCAAAATAGCCAGAACAAGCAAGTTAAAAGAAGTGGGGTAAATACTAATACCACTAGTAGCTTTAATGCTAAGACAAGGATTATAGACAGCCAAAATATTGCATTTCAACAACTACCACTATGGGCACAAATCAATCTTTATTCAATTGACCAAAAGGATGAAAACTTGTTAATTGCTGGGGACTATGGAATAGTTTGTAATTCTACAGATAGTGGTAAATCGTGGAAAAATATCTCACCTGATAAAGCAAATAAATTGCCTCTATATGGTGCAGTACTGGGTAATGAAATAGGTCTAGTAGGTGGTAGCGGTGGTAGCTTCTGGCGACTTAATAAAACCACTGGTGTTTGGCAGAAAATCACAGGGTTAAAGAAAAGCCTAACTATATTTGCTATCTATGCGGACAAAGAAGGACATTGTGTAGCAGGCGGCGGTGATGAAGTAGGTAACTCACCTTTTATCGTGTATTCATCAGACAATGGCTTATCTTGGCAGTATGAATTAATCCCTCAAAACTATGGGAGAGTTGTCTCTGTTGCTAAGAGTGCCAATGGAGTTTTTGTGGCTACTCTTGATGGTCACATTTTACTACGCAAAAACAACATTAAATAGATTTTATTTTAAGTTGTAAAAGTTGAGAAGTTTAAGAAGTTTAAGAAACTTGAGAAATTTAAGAAACTTTTTAAGATTTTAATAAGATTTAAAGTTTAAGTTTGGAAGTTAAAACTATGGAAAATAAAGACATTAATGCTATCACTGATGCTAATAAAAATTTTAACCAATATGCGACTGACTTGGATTTTAATAAGTCTTTGACCTTGTTAAATGCATTCGAGAGCCAAAAAGCCTCAAAAGCCTCTAATGCCTCTAATCTAACTAATACAGAAAATACAGAAAATACAGAAAAACCTCTTGATGTAATTCCTAGTAAGCTTAATGTTAAAGAAGCTTTAAATACATTAAATACAATTGATAACCAAGAGCTTTCTCCTATTACTGCTACTTCAGATAATGTTCAAGAAGCTACTCCATTAATAAATGAGCAAGAAAGCTCAAGTGAACAAGAAAGCTCTCAATCTTCAAGCTCAAGTTTAACTTCAGATCTAGCTTCAGATCCAAACCCAACCAAAACCTCAAATAGTGTCATTATTGAGCAGCTTAACAATGTAGAAAGTTTTTTAAGGTCGATAATTAATAGATTAAATAACAAACAGAGAAAGCTTTTGGGCTATTCTATGATGGGAATAGGCATAATTCTTTCTACTTTGCTAATAGTTAATACATTTAATAAGCTAGAGTTTAGTAATGCGTTTGTTTCACCAAGTTCAAAAGAGGCTGTTACTAACTTATTAACCAAAGCTGCTACTGTAAGCTCTCAAAGCAAAGCTAAAGAAAATAGTAGGGGTGATGAGACTAATACTAATAATAATTTATCTGACTCTGGTTCTAGCTCTGATGTGGCTAATAGCCCCAATAGTAATACTGGCAATGCTGATACGTTAGCTAATTGGCAACCTATCACCCGCCTGCTAGCTAGCACTGAGAAGAAGAGAACGCAAGCGGCTAAGGATTTGGGAATTGATAAGGGAGAATGGATACTGGCTTGTGTGTCTGTAGGTTGCTGGGATTGTGATAGGGCAGCACTTACATTAAATAAACTTAAAATTAACAATAAAGTCAGTAATCTGCTGGCTATTACCACAGCTAATCAAACAGAGGCTACACTCTGGAAAGAACGACTTGGACTAGAGATTGAAGTAAGGTCTGTATCATCTGAAGCCTTTGGTGATACTGGTGCTGTCTTTCTACCTACAATTATTAAGCTAAAAGATGGTGTTAGCATTGGTGCTAAAGAAAGCTTGGAGGGAAAATAATTATGTTAAGACTAACAGAGGTAAGAGCTTGGAGAGGGTTACTGGCCAAAGAAAACCATTTTATCGATGACGACGTGGCATTAACTGTGGCTAACTGGTGGGACTATAACCAAGGGCAGTTAACACTTGAGGGGCCACCAGGTGGTGGTAAAACTCAATTAGCCATAAAGATTGCTAAAGCTAAAGCCGCTCCACTTCATAGATTGCAATGCTTTAAGGATCTAGGGAAAAGACAAGCTTTGTATGATTGGGATACTAATATTCAAGCTGTAATAACCCAAACCAGTATAAAGAATGGACAAGTACCTGATGATATTAATGAGATTATTTACACCCAAAAAGCGATGGTACGTGGCATATTAACTAGGGTACTACTTGATCCTAACCCTGATAAAGTATTGGTAATTGATGAATTAGATAAAATTCCACAAGAACAAGCGTTTGAGGCATTACTACTTGAATACTTAGAGGAAAATGCTATCTCTGTACCAGAAACAGGAGAGCGAATAGTAAGTGCGTCAGGAAAACCACCACATACAATTATCACTAGTAACGCTGGTAATGGTGGGCTAGTGGCTTCATTATCTCAACCAGTGCTAAGACGTGGTGCTTATCTATATGTACCGGAACCCTCTCTTTCATTAAGACAAGTAATACTTGAAAACAACGCTCCTAAACTAACTAAAGAATTTATCAGATGTTGTGTGCTATTTACTGATCAACTTAATCGTGTTGTCAGATTTGTAAAACGAATAGCAATATCAGAAATAATTATGTGGGTTGGTAAATTACAATTAGCTGATGAACTACATAGCGTTAAAGAGCTTAATGGAGAAATTATCGGGCTTACCATATTTGAGTTGGTTAAGAATACTGGTGATAGAAAACGTGCTTTGGATGCTACTAAACGTGTCCTAACTTGGATTCAAACCCAGAAACATAAACCATTAGCTCAACTCGATAAAGAGCTTGGTTATAGCGTTAATGATGAAGCAGTGGGTGAGGCGGCGTAACTTGCTAAATTGCTCATAACACGATTTTGGGCACTAATAAGCAGTTCAATAACTGCTACCCACTACATGAGTTTGAAACCTAACAGGTGGTTCACTTAGTTTTGCTATAAGCTCAAATGGGATGCTGAGTTGCTCATCTCTTGACCGCGAAAGGCTAATTTCATTAATGGGATCAGTATGGTCTAATGACGAAAAATTGTCCTCATCAACTAGAAAGGAAATGGATTGTGATATTTCTAAAACCTTAATTTGTTGGTCAATTTCTGAGGCTTTTTCAAAATATTCCTGTGATAAAGACTTCTTTTCTAGTTGACTATATAGACGACCTAAGTTAGCTAAATTATCTCTTTCAGCTTGACGATCACCTCTCTGACGAGATATTTCAAGGGCTTTGATATAAAAATCTTTTGCGGCATACTCCTGTTTCCATTCAGTATAAATGCTGCCTATATTGACTAAGATAAAAGTATCCGCTATTTTTTCAGCAATATCCATAAGTTGTTGATAGGCTCCCAACGTATGATAAAATCTGCAAACACTATTTATTATACTAATTTTTGCTTCAATAGAGCTTATGTTTTTTGTAATAATTAGTGCTTTTTCGTGAGCTTTTATAGCAGGCTCTCTTTCTTCTAATAATTCGTAATACCATCCTAAAAGCGCATAATTGTCACCTAAAGTAATTAATGTAATGGCTTTAGTATAAAAATCTTCTATTTTATGTTCATCTCCTAACGCTTTCTCAAGAATGGTAATTATTTCTCTAACTACTTTTTTTACTTTTTCATGTTTTCTTTGGACATAATAAACATGAAATAAATTATTTAATGTTGCTTTTATATCACGATAATCACATTCCAGATTATTTTGAGTAAGTTTTAATGCATTTTGAAGTAATGATTCTGCTTCTTCATAACTATTTTGATCAAGATAAAGTAAGGCTAAATTATTCTGACTTGCAGCTATAGCTCGCGGACTTGCAAAATCTTTAGAAATCTCTAAGGATCGTTTATAAAGATATTCTGCCTTCGGATATCTAGCTTGCTTTCGATATAAAGCAGCTAATCTATCAAGGATGCCACATAAATTTGGGCTATCTTTTCCAAAAGCTTTTTCTCCAATAGATTTTGCTTCCTTAAGTGAGTCTTCGGCCTTTTGGTAGTTACCTTGTTGAAAATAAAGTTGACCAATTCCAGCAAAACTTATAGCTAGCTGCTTACTCTCACTACCGAAAAACTTTCTACTTGCATTTATTGACTTCTTAAATAATCGTTCCGACTCAACATAATTTTTTTGCAAAATATACATTTCTGCTAAGTTCGCAGCAATCGTACTAATATGAGAATGTTCTCCATCAAAAAACTCTTCTAAAAGGTTTAATGCTTGTTTAAAAAGTGGTTCCGCCTTTATATACCTACCTCTATCAAAGTAAAATCTAGCCAAACTATTTAAGCCAGGGATAAGATCTGGATGCTTCTTGCCTAATAAATTTTGCTTGATTTGTAGAGATTCTTTCAACAATTCTTCAGCTTTATTTAGCCTAATAGTAGGTGGCTTGGTATAAAGCTCCCCTAAATTATTCATAATCCTTGCTGTTGTTATATGATTTTTGCCTAATATACTGGTTGCCATTTCCAAAGCCTCTTCTATATATTTTTTAGCTTCTTCGTATCTATCTTCTGAAAGATATAAAGTCCCTAATCCATTAACAGTAGAAATAGCATCGATATCATTAAGCCTTTTATGCTCATTATATATATTTAACGCCTTCTTAAGACTTAAATCTGCTTCTTTAAAATTACTTTCAACTTCATAAACTCCTGCTAAATTAGTAAGAGTTTTGGCAATTACTATTTCATTTGAAGGGATAGATTTCTCAAAAATATTTACTGCTTTATTAAAATATTTTTTTGCTTTTTGGTATCTACTTTGTGAGTAAGAAACTGTACCTAAGTTATTGTAAACCATCCCTACTTGTGGATCTTCATCACCATAAGCTTTTTTCCTAATATTTAATACAGCTAAGTAATACTCTTCTGCTTTAGAAAATTCTCCCTCTTTAAAAGAAACTACAGCTAAATCAATATTAGCGGTCGCAAAAGTTTCAAGTTCACTAACTATTGGTTTTAAGATCTCCTCCATCTTATGACGGATAATTTCTTCTACTTGTTTCTCTTTTGGTAAATATAATTCACTTCCCAAAGAATTAATTTGTGCTTTACACCAAATAAAAATAAATTCATCTTCTTGAGAATGTACTGCTTTTATGCAATTATCTATTTCTTGAGTAATTAGTCCTTCATTCAAAGTTGCTTTTGCTAAAGATAATCTAAGAAAAGGGTTTTTCTGAGAGAAAAATTTATCACCAAGCAGTTTACTAAAAAATTGCGCTTCGTTATCTTCAGAATAAAAATCAATATTTTGCGGGCTATGAGCAAAAAGATAATCTGTTTTATAATTAAAAGTACTTAATCTATTTATTACACTTGGAAAATAACGCACAAAATGATTGTTTTCCTGTTCCTCGTTCTCTAGTTCAACCATATCCTTAGTTTTAGAATGTATATTGATATAAATAGCGTATAGCGTATCGCCTATCTTTCCAATAGGAACTACTGACGATGGATAACGTCCTAGAGGGCAACTATGGCCAATTAGATTAAAACCTTCTTTCATTACTCATTCTCCAAAAATACTCTCTACGGCAAATCAATAAACCGATTTATATAATCTTTTTTGGCAAATTCTTCAAGTATAGCACCTGTTTCTGACGGGTTAAAAATGCGGTGTGATTGGTAGATATAAAGATTTGGGATGTGAGGAGAAGTTTTTTTACATAATTCAAGAAATAAATCTGTTTGGCTTTCAGGAATACCTACCCACTCCAAATCTCTACCTAAATCAATCGTAACGAGGGATTGGCATTCTATAGCACATTGTCTTAAATCAGTTTTAAGATGTGAAAAGTCTGTTGACATAAATTCGTACACTTCTGGCAACGGATCGGGCTTACTATCGCATCTGGAGTCCAATATTCCTTTTAAATAAAATTCATTGGAACCAAATATGTGATAAATCAACCGTCTTGGAACTTGGTAGCCTCTATTACCATATACTTTGAATGTTTCTTTAGAAGAATTGAACCTATTACCCCATTTTTTGCCAAACTTATTCTTGGCCATTGCCCCTGTATCAAAAGGATAATAACAATTAATTTTCTCTAAAGCTGATGGGTTGAAAACAAACGCTATTGGTAATTCTAATTTATCTTGAGTAGATTTATTTTGGCTACGGTAAAACACTCCACCATAAAAAAAATAAAGTATTTCATCACCAAAAACCCCACAACTTTGAGGCTCAAGTTTACCTTTTCCTACTAATGACTCAAACTTCTTGGCAGTTGTTAAATGTGTAAGAGGCAAAGCTACAGGTAAATCTTGTGGCGAAGGCAAATCTTTAATAACTTGGTCTAAGGTTTTCAAAGTTTCTGAAGTTTCTACCATTAATAAAATTCTCCAAAATGTTTATCTAGTAATTGTTACTTTACCTTAATACCTAACTTAGAATAAAGCTCTTTTTCTAAATAAAGGTTTGCTATTGTAGAAAGCTCTTTACTAAAATTGCCACTTTGTGATGCATCAGAATGCCAGTAAAGATTAGGCAAAACAACTGTCATTAAATTGATTTTAGTTAATTCTGTTTTCCATGTGCAAGCTTCATTATCAAAATTTAAGGTTCTTATACTAACTAATAGTTTATATAAGTAAGCTTGCGTCGCTAGTATTCGCCAGAAAATAGGTCTACTTTCTGGGTGAAATAAGAAAAATAGCTCTTTTATAACCCAAAAGTGTTTGCGTAGTTGTGACTTTTCGTTTTCATAAGCTTGTTCAAATTCACCAAAGCTCATACAACGATCTCCTTTATTTGATTCTGATACAATCATTGACTGTAAGGCATTGTCAAGCCATCCTTTAGGAATACCTTGCTTACAATAAATCTGAGGATTACTTATTCTTTTCTTTCCCTCATCATCTTTCTCATAAATAGGCTTATACTTAAGCGATGGCTCTAGTTGGGCAAATTCAAAATCTGATGTTAACGAGTTATATATAAGTTTTCCTATTGTGTATTGTACGTCGATACGTGGATCTAAAACTAAATCTATTAAAGTAAGCTCTTTCTGCATGAGCTTTAGAATTACCAAAGGTGATAACAAAATATAGATCGTGGAACGCATGTAATAGCCTTCCCTCGAAAGCCAACCATCTTCTGTTAAGTTCCCTTCTCTAGCAGTTCTAGCAAGACTTGTTATCCTGTCAAAGGCAGACTCGGCAGATTCATTTAAAATAAATAAAAGAGGCTCACATTTTTCATACAGCCTCTTCCTAGCTTCATATTCATAATCTCTACGAGCATTTTTCTCAGCAGTAATTTCACTAAGTTTAGTAGTTAATAAGGCTAAAGTTTCTTGGTTCTTCGCACTAAGTAAAGATTGTTTTTCTTGTGTTTCTTGAGTAAGTTTCGTATTTAGCTGTGTTAACAACCTGTTGTTTTCATTTTTTGTAAATTCCAAATCAGATTGATTCTTTCTATTAATGAAATATCCAATGATTACAGCAACAATTGAGGCCACCGCACTTACTAAAGCAGCAAATAGTTTGTCATCCATATTTATGTCTTTAACCTCTTTCAAGAAAAATATATAAGATAGTACTTACCCTGATTAGATATCTCTATAATTAATTAGGACGTAGAACAAACTAAATAGCATACAAACCTCTGCTAAAATTATTTTATCACTTTAATCGCTTGGATACTCTACTTATATAACTATTACTTATTAACATCATTATATACTAATGATGTTAATAAGTAATAGCAGTTAATACAGCAATTAATACCATCTATTATACCGTCTAAGTCACAGTATAATATACAATTGTTTATGCCATTATTTATACAATATAAGTATAATCTTTATTATGCTGCCTTATCCTTATTAATAGGAAAGATCTGTTCATAAACGGTTTTATTAACTTGCATAGCATCCCAAATATCTATTTTTCTTTGTAGGTTAAGCCAGATTTCAGCATTTTTATTAAAGAAAGTTGCAATCCTAATAGCTAAATCAACAGTAATAGGGCGATGGCCATTAACTATTAAGCTTACTGTTCTACGAGAAATACCTATTCTCTTAGCAAACTCTGTTAAAGTTATTTTATTATCAGTTAAAATTTCCCCTAATATCAAACCTGGATGTGGTGGTCTACGCTTTTGCACTATTTCTTCACTCATAATCTAACTTCTCCTTAATGGTAGTCCTCTAGGTTTAGCTCATAAGCGTCACTTTGAGTAAACTTAAAGGTAATACGCCAATTACCACTTACTTTAACTGCCCAGATCCCTTTTCTATCACCTTTAAGTTCATGTAAGCCAAAACCTGGGTAATCTATATCTTCTATTTCTTGAGCAGCGTCAATAATACCTAACCTAGAATCTATCTTTTTTGCTAGTTGAGCCGGTATACCTTTAGTATTACCAGTTTCCCAAAAATCCCTTAATCCTTTATGGTGAAAACTTTTTATCATATTTATTTTAGCTCTGTGAACTATTGGTTTACAATTAGATGATAACTGTAAACTATCAGTTCACAAAACACAATACAAAATTTGATTGATAAGAATTATATTTTAAGTTAATTAGTTTTATAATTTGACATAGTGAACAAATACAACTTATTATATTTAGAATAATTAATACCATATAGCTAACCGTTTATTATACAGTTGATAATATAGTGTCTTATACAGTATAATAAAAAACCTAACTCAAGGAGAAAAAATGCAAGTAATATCGATTGCTAATCAAAAAGGTGGTTGTGCTAAAACAGCAACTAGTGTTTGTTTAGCTACAGCTTTAGCCAAACATAACAAAAGAGTACTGCTAGTAGATTTGGATCAACAAGCTCATTCAACTATTTGGCTATTAACACAAGAAGTGGCTGAAGCAACAGGCATATATCAAGTTTTAATTGGTAAATCTCCTATTTTGTCAGAAGTAAAGAAATCATCATCCCTTGTAGATGTACTACCAGCAAATGCAGAATTAGCAGGACTGGAATTAGGTGGTTGGACAAAGATAGGTGCTCGTAAACTCTCTCGCTCTCTAGCTGAAGTTAAAGACCTCTACGATTTAGTTATTATTGATTGTCCTCCAAATTTAGGTTTGGCAGTTTATAATGCTTTAGTAGCATCAGACCAAGTTATTGCTCCAATTGATTGTGGCCCCGAAAGCTATGAGTCTATCTCTCGCTTAAAAATGACATTGCAGCATATTGCTAGTGAATATAACTGTGCTCCTGAACTTATCCCACTACTAACTTTTGTCGAACGTACCAAAATAGCCCAAATGATTACTGAGACTACTAAGTCTGAATTTACTAGAGTATTACCCTCTGTAAGAAAGAATACTGCTATCCCAGAGGCATTTGCTGCAAGAATGCCGATTTATCAATATGACCCTAATTCTGGAGCAGCTAAAGATTATACCCTTGTAGCGGAGAATATTATCAAATGGCACGAAAAGAATTAATTTGGAAAAGAAATACTAAAGAAGATTCCAGTATAGTGCAATCTACTTTATCTAGACTATCATCTTCATCTAATGATAAACAAGATATTAATTTAGATTTAATTAGTACCGTAGAGCCTACTGTACAAGATACAGTAGAAAGCACAGCAGAAAGCATAGTACAAGCTACTGTACTAAATACTGTTGAGCCATCAACGCAAAAATCTGTAGAAACTACATCCCTACAAGCAAACCAAGAAGATCTAGAAGTTCTAGCGAATACAGAACATAAAGATAATTTACCAACTATCCCACTATCTAACCACCAAGATAAAATCTCTAACAGCATCCCTAGCCCACTTATAGTAGAGAGTGAAAAAGAACAAGAATACCTTAGTATCTTAAGTAAACTTGACCAAAGTATATTATCAGAACTAGCCAATACCCATAAAGAAACAGAACATCATATTTATTTAGTGATGTACTGTGAATCTAGAAAACACAACTCTAAAGATAGATATTTTAGCGGAATAGAAATTGCCAGACTTATTGGACTAAAACACAGACGCAATATTATGGATGTTTTACAAAGACTAGAAATGAAAAAATGTATCTCTGTGATTACTAGTAAGCCAGGCGAGGTTTTAGGTAAGGAATATCGTGTCTATGAACCAGAAGAAATTCTAGAACGCCGTAAAAAGTCCAAAATGAGGATTCACCCTCAAACTAAAAAGATTGTTTAACAAAAAATTAAGCAACAGAGCGTTGAGCACATTCTATTCTATCAATTAGCTCATCACGTAGAGTA
>CAZHXL010000045.1:22254-29490 GCA_964536575.1 uncultured Clostridia bacterium
AAAGAAAAAAATAGGTGGTGAGATCAAAAAGGAAGATAATATGGACTACGACAGAGAGTTAAATTCAAAGAAAACTATTAAAATAGCTACGGTTATTGCTTCAATAGTAATATTGCTAGCAACATTATTAAGCACGATAGTATTAATAAGCCCAGGATATGTTGGGGTATTAATTAAACGTAGTGGTGGTGGTGTAGTAGCAGAACCATTAGCAGTAGGCTTTCACCTTAAATTGCCTATCTTCCAAGAAATAGAAGCCTATCCTGTTTACATGCAAACCTTAGTCTTAACAAAAGACCCAAAAGAAGGTAGTCCTCACAATGAAGAAATAAATGTTAACTCAATAGAAGGACAACCAATTAGTTGTGATGTGTCGCTTTCTTTTGAGTTAGAGCCAACTAAAGTACCTCATCTTTATAGCTCTTTTAGAACTGATATAAACACAATTACTCATGGTTATGTTAGACAAACTATTAGGCAATCATTTCAAGAAATTGTTGGTAAAACAGAGATTGTTAATTTTCTGGGTAAAGAGAAAGCTCAAATAGTTGCTCAAGTTCAAACTGAACTACAAACACGATTAGGCGAATATGGGTTTATTGTTAAACAGTTTACCTTAAATGAAGTTCGTGCCCCTCAATCTATTGTTACTGCCATTGAAGCTAAAAACACTATGGCTCAAGAAGCTCTGAGAGCGCAAAATGAATTACAAAAGAAAGAATTTGAAGCTCAACAAAAAGTAATTGAAGCTGAGGGTGACGCTAAATCAATACTAGCTCGTGCTGAAGCCCAAGCTAAGTCTAATAAACTCTTAGCTGAATCTATTACTCCTAGTTTAGTTGAGTACAAAAAAATTGAGAAATGGGATGGTAAAATGCCTCAAGTTGCTGGCTCTAATGCTGCTACTTTAATTGATTTACAAAGTAATAAATTAAGTAACAAGTAATGATTAACTAGCTAGATAGCATAATTAGGGTATATTACTTTGGTTGATGGGTATTAACTATCAACCATTTTTCGCTCTTGGCTATTTTCTTACTAAATCGTCCAGCATTACCAGTACGCCAGAGCGTTATTGAGGGTAAGTATTTTTTTTTATTTTAGAAAAATAGGCAAAAGGGGCAACGATGGAAAAAGTAAAAAGCTTCTCACAAATGTTTGGGATACATCCAATAGTAGCATTTTCTTTATTTATAATAGATTGGATGCTATTTGGAGCAGAATTAATGACACTAGGAACAGACTGGATAATAACGGCTCCCATTGGTATTGTACTGGGAATAGCAGCTATGTTTGTACAAAGATACGGTTTTAAAGATGAATTAGGGGTTGCTATTGGTAAAGGCTTGTTGTTAGGCTTACTAACAGCTATCCCAACGGCTCTACCATCTTTAGCAATGATACCTTTTGCTGCCATTGGTGCTGTTAAACTCTTGTCCAATAAGACCATAGATATTTCTAATTCTACTACTGGTAAAGAACTACCATCAGTTAATTTACAGTAGTTTATATTAAACAATTTCTATTTACTACTAGGAGCATTAGTTATGAAAAATGCAGGAACAGCAGCAGTATTAAGCTTTTTTATTCCAGGTGTAGGCCAAATCTATAATGGCAAGATTTGGAGAGGGATATTTTGGCTTATTATCACACCTGGGTTCTGGATAGGTAGTGGTGGAACACTTGGTTGGGTTTGCCATTTGATTTCTGCTTATACTGCTTATAATTACGCTAATAAACATAGCTAAATAATAATAATAACAAGCACTTAAGCAACAGAGCGTTGAGCAGATTCTATTCTATCAATTAACTCATCACGTAGAGTAGCAGCAATAAAACCAATTTCCTCTTGAAGGTTGTTGACTTGATAATCTGGGGTATTGCTAGAACAAAAACATTTTAATTGAAGGAAACTTTGATTACTACTTTTTGTATTTTGGACTATTTTAACTTTAATATTAGGTAGCTTTAATAGAAGTGCATCTGTAAGCTTCTCAACAAACAAATAAGGATTAATTAGACATGGCAAAGTTCTAGTACTTAAGCTTAACAGATATACTATTTTATTATCAGAAACAGTTCTACTAATTATATTCATAGTATATTCATAGTTTTGGTACTTTTAATAGTTTTAGTAGTTTTCATAAGCTTATACGCTATTATGCTGCCCTTGGTGGCTGAGGTTCTAAGTCTGATTGGTGTAGAGCCTCAATATCACCTTTACCTTGCTTCCCTATCTGATTAATTTGTCCAATTAAATCAGCTATTTTATTAACCTGAGGGATTTCTTTCAGACTAGTAAGTGATTCTATTAATTTTATGTCTGTTAGTTTATTGCTTTTTGCCATGACTTTGACTTTAACTTTAACTTTAGCTTTAGCTTTAACTTTAGCTTTAAGGTTAACTTTCCCGTAGCTTAAAACTTAAACCACTATTAGTCAATAAGCTGGATTAAAGAGAGAGCAAAGAATCTCATCATTACCCTTAACTAATGGATAAAAGTTAGGTTTAATAGTGAATTGACAAACTGGAAGATCTACCTATACACTTTTCTATTAATAGCTTTTAATAGCTTTTAATAGCTTTTTCTTAAAACCAAGTTGTTTATACAAGCCTAGTCTTAGCCTAGTACAAAGTACAAGAAAATAAAACCATATTCATTACTTTAATCGAGTAGCTTATGGAAATATACTCGTTTAAACAACAGATAATAATGAGGGAAGAATTAGTTTATCGCTATGCTCTAGCTCTAGCTGAGGACGATATTAATACTTTAGCTGAAGTGATTGCTCTAGCCATTAATGACCCTACACTCTCAAAGCTTATTGATGAGATTGATATTGCTTTTGCTTATCCTTAAAAGTAGTAACCCTAGCCAAAGTTCAAAACCTATATTTTATTGTGATTTGGTTTGAATCTTAACCATTTTATAATTTTGTTCTAAATCAATAGTAGTTAAGAAAATAGGTATTTTATTAGAGAGCATTTCTGCTACCACGATTTTATTAGCTATATCTAAGACACGAATTTGTGTTTTGGTAGTATTATGCTGCCAGATTTGCACTGCTTTTATTATTGACATTGATGTCTAGCTCTCCTTCCATAAAAAATGAATTAATCTACGTTTACAATTTCAAAAACAAAATCTGAATCAGCATTAGAAACTTTATTTTCCCAAATACTATTATCTTCATATTCAATTTTTCTAATACGAAACCCTAGGTTTATTTTACTAGGAATTGCAGAGATATTAAAGAACAAAATTTCTTCTATTGTTTCTTCTTTGCTAGGCTTGATTTTCTTTTTACTGTTAAAGGTATTTTTTACAGGTTGGTTTTGAGTATCAAGAAAACTTGACTCCCATTGAATTTGTTTAATAGTTTTGTCACTAGAAGGATTTTTAGCTTTTAGCACAAAAGATACTTTTTGTTGACCTCCAGCCAAAGGACTATTAGAGAGATTTCCAGAAGCATGCATATTGCCACCAAGCTTAGTAGATGTTGCAGTGCTAGTCACCCTGCTTGGACTACTAAGATGTATCTCAAATCTAGCTACATATAATGGCCAAGGCACAACACTTACAATACTAACTTGCTCTTGTGCATTACAAACAGCTAGTTGGACACCCAGAAAAAACACTAGTAAAACCGACAGTAAACTTTTCTTTACTGCCATAATAGTAACTCCTTAATAAAATCTAATTGGTTTATAGATTGGGTTAAAATATGTAAGTATTGGCTAAAGTAATTTATAAATGGTCAAACATGTGATACCCACTATCTGTCTGACCATTCCAGAAAAAGATTTTTCCTTTTACTCTAACCATTAACTACTTATCCAGAAAAACTTTCCCGCTCTGCTTAGAGATTAACCGCTTAATGTAACGCTTTCATCTCACCAAAGTAAATTTTCTGAAACATAGCTTACAGGAAAGTACTATTAAGAATTAAGTAAATATTTACTATTTAACTTTGTAGATTTCAGTCATTATTCTAGAGTAAAATATACTATAACTACTATTTTGAATGCTTGAAAATTAATTAATATATATTAGTAGGTAAAATATACTGATAAAAGAAAAAGGCTTGAAACCCAAGCCTTAAATTAATTCTAAAAAGTATTAGTTGAAACTAACTCTAGAATTAGAGGATTTGCATTAATGAAGAAAGGCTTTATCCTTGTACTATTTTTTTTGAGCGTACAAGGATAGCTAACAATTTTGCTTGCTAGCTACTACTTCGTTGGCTATATAGATTAATTATTATACTTATTACCTATCGCCTATAAGCATTTTCTATTAAACTAGCCTAAACTAAAGATTACAGTATTGATGTAACACTTTTATCTCGCTAAAGTAAATTTTCTGAAACAGTGCTTTTATTATGGAATTGGCTTACTGAGCTAGGAGATAAGAAATTTGGCCATTTCCAGTCTTTGAAGCCTACTAGGAATAATACTAGTAAACTGTTTAGCTATTACTGGCATTTGATCATAAGTTCTATTGTTAAGAAGTCGTCGAGTCTCTTTCTTATTGCGCCCACCCCATTGTTTGAAGAAATAATAATTAATAATTTAACTTACTAATTATTATTAGTAGCATATTATAGTACGTATATAAATAATTATCAATTAATCTACTAATTTATTAACAGACTAATAGATTAACTAATTAATCTATTTACAAATAAGCTAATTAATTTATTTCTTAATTAATAGTTTAATTGACTTATTTACTAATTATAATATATATTAATCAATTAATAGATAAGTATATAAGTAGGAACAATTTATATGAGAAAAATAGCGATTAGTTTAAGTAAAGGCGGAGTAGGCAAAACAACAACAGCAGTAAACTTAGCTGTGGCTTTGGCTAAAAATCAAGCAAAAGTATTACTAATAGATACTGATACTCAAGGTCAAGTATCAGCTATGTTAGGAATAGAACCTGAACTTGGTTTAGCTGAGGTAATACTAGGAGAAACAAAAGCTCAAGACGCATTAGTTGAGGCAAGAAAAAATTGTTGGTTACTTTCAGGAGGACGAGCTTTAGCAGGTGTAAAACGTTTTATTGCTAGACAAGAAATAGGTGGGGAAAGAATGCTCCAAGAATGTCTAAGCGAGATAGAAAATAACTTTGACTATATCTTACTAGATACATCTCCTGGATGGGACGTGCTAACAGTTAATGCTTTGTTCTATGCCCAAGAAATAATAGTACCTGCTTCTCTTGAGCCACTAACATTACAAGGTTTAATTGAGTTTAATAAAAGTGTCGCTAGTATTCAGAAATATAACAAAGAACTCCAAGTTACGTATTTACTTCCTACTTTTTTGGATGGAAGAGTAAAAAAATCTACTGAAATACTTAATCAGCTAAATAAACACTATAGTCAATTAATCTGTAAACCAATTCGCTATAACACTAGACTAGCTGAATCTCCAGCTTACAAACAAACTATTTTTGAATATGCTCCTACTTCTTATGGAGCAGAAGATTATCTCTGTTTTGCAGAAAGGATATTAAGTGATGGCAGGTCGTAAATCTTTACCAGATATTATGGGCGATGTTCTTACTAATGAACCTAAATTTACTAACCAACAAGTAGATAAATCTATAAATAAATCTATTGATTTATCTACTAATCAACAAAATTCTGAAAATACTATAAAAATCACTTTTTATATGGCCGAAAATATTGCTAGTGATATGGAAGATTTATGGCATTTTGCACGTAAAATAACTCCAGCAGAAGATAAAAGTAAACTTAATCGTTCTGTTATTGGTCAAGAACTTATTTCTTTTGCGCTTAACTCTCTCAAGGACGAAAAGGAAAAGAAGCTTTTTGTAGATAAACTGGTAACAGGGTTAAAGTCTAATTAATAAGTTGATTAGTTGACTAATTGGTTAATAAATAAGCTAATAAATTAATGAATCAATTAGTTGATTAGTTGATTCATTTTGAAAACCTGAAGGAATAGCTCATGAAACGCCATAGAAGCCTTCATTCTCTATCAAGGGAACATCATACAGCATTAGTACAAGCGCGTAATCTTCGCAATGCAGGAACAGATTTAATAAGTTTCTCGCTTCAAGACCTAGCCCAACAATTTATATCTTTTTGGGATAAAGAACTAATAGCCCATTTTCGCAAAGAAGAAGAACTACTACTTCCTGCACTAGCAAGGTTCTCTCAAAATAATACTGCTGAAATTACTCAATTACTTTTTGAGCACCTAGATTTAAGGTGTCGATTAGAACAGTTAAGACTTTCTCTACAACAAACTCAAACCCTAAGTATTACTACACTTAATCAACTTGGAGAAATTCTTTATAACCATATTCGATTTGAAGAAAACATGTTCTTTAGTTTAGTAGAACAAAATGTACCAGAACTAGAATTAATAAGATTACTTAAGAAGTTAGAAAATAACAATTAATTATCTATTAATAGACTAATAAACTAATTAATTTATAGACTAATTAATTTATAGATTTATAGACTAATAAACTAGTTAATAGGTTTAGTAGAAATAAAGCCTTATTTTGGACAAGTTTTGTAGATAATTAACAATAGTAAGATCACTAGATCTAGATAAATTGGACAAGCTTAAAGCAATTATGGGTGAGACACTAACAGTAAGTAGCCTTCAAGCAACTAGATATCCACCATCATCATTAAGGGGTGAGTCTAATAGTAATAATATTATCTTAAACCCTAAATTAGCCCTCAGACCTTATCAATCAGATAGGTGAGCTAATTGATTATTGCTCCAGAAAGGAAAACAAAATAATAATTACTACTAACCACTTAACTCACTCTACTAGTAGAAGCGATGGTCAAGATAAAGTTAATGAGGTTAATAAAGTTCATGAAGTTAGCCAATTAACCCTTGGAGATGTCTTAGGAATAGATTACTCAACCAAGCTTTATGAGCAATGTGTTTATATTGAGCTTACTGATGAGACTAACCAAGAGCAATTGCGTCTGCCAACGATAAATACAGCAAAGACGCTTAATAATACCAACAGTTCAACCAACAAACCAAAATCCGGTTTTTCTTCTATTACTGATATTGTTTCTAATATTTTTGGTTACTTACACTCCAAAAATAACAAAAATTAATAAACAAAACCTCAATAAATTAGAAGATCTCCCTACCAGAAAAAACTTATTAAAGTACTATTAAAATGAAATCAAATTTGCTAGAATGTGCTGCTACAATGATTTACTATAA
>CAZHXL010000046.1:0-3421 GCA_964536575.1 uncultured Clostridia bacterium
ACTTTACCTGGATTTTTTGTTGCAACTAGAAGTTTAGAAATCCTCATCTAATCTCCTCGAAAAAGAAATATAAAAAGAAATATATAATTTTCTACAGATAAAGATTGACAATATTGTTAATTACATATATTTAACTGGCCATTGAAAACACAACTAATATGGTTAAAAAATTTGACTCCAAGCATAACATGCCTGCCCAAGTAAAAACAAACAGAAATCAAAATTACAGCAAGAACTAATTGCTAATAACCAAATACTTGTGATATAATGCATCTTGTCGTGTCGGGTATTATTTTATCTATTGAAAAACTATAACGGTAAAACAAAAACAACTATAAAAGTCCTACAAAAGTGGGCATAACGGGAAGGATCGAAACATTATGAGAACAAATTTAGATGACAAGATGTTGGAAACGGACTTGGATTCGTCGGGGGGCGAGTCTATGGTTTCTGGCATCGACTTGGAGAAGTTTCTCGCCGAAATTGACTCTGCCGCAGAAGAACAGAGTGATTTTTGGACTGAAGAAACTGAACCACCAGAAATAGTAGAAGAAGACCTAGAAGTTGGTATCTCAGGACGTCCTGAACTTGGTGTTGATGCAGATAAATCTTTAGATGCCATGACACTCTACTTACGGGAAATGAGCAATGTTAGTTTACTTACTCGTGAAGATGAAGTTAATATTGCAAAACGTATTGAGCGGGGTTCTCGCAGAATGGAAAAAGCTTTGTCCCGTTCAATGGTAATGGCAGAAGATTTAGAACAACTACTGTATCTTTTAAAAAAAGGTGAAATCTCTATTCGTCAAGTTATAGATACTTCAGATTCAGAACTTGATGATATAACAGCAGAAAATGAAAATAATTACCTAGAAGAAACTATTGCAGAACTAAAAGAATCTGTAAACCAACTAAAAGAAGTAAGAAGAACAAGTGAGAAATCTGCACAAGATAAACGCTCTAAAGCTGCTAGTAATTTGCGTAAAATCCGTCGCTTACGTATTAACCTAAGTAAACAAATTCGTAAAATCTCTTTTTCTTTAGAAATTAAGCGTAGCTTTATTAGTTCTATACAAAAAGTAGTTCATGAAATAGAAAGAGATGAAAGAGTTATTTCTGAAGCAACTTTTCTTTTAGAAAACTCTGAAAATAAAGAACAATTAGAAAAGAAGCCCACTCGTAGCAAAAAGCTTGCTTTCTCTGACGAAGAACTACGCAAGAAAATACGAGCAGCAAAACGCCATCTTACTGAATTAGAAAAGCGTTATCTTAGCAATGCAGTAGAAATTAAGCGTAGTTTCCGCCAAATCCTTCAAGCTGATGCACAAGCTGCAGAAGCACGTAAAGAAATGATAGAAGCTAATTTACGTTTAGTAGTCTCTATTGCCAAAAACTATATTAATCGTAGTCGTGGGCTGCAATTTGCTGATTTAATCCAAGAAGGCAATATTGGTTTAATGCGTGCAGTAGAAAAGTTTGATTACCGTAGAGGTTATAAATTCTCTACTTATGCTACTTGGTGGATTCGTCAAGCAGTTACTCGTGCTATTGCTGATCAAGGCCGTACTATTCGTGTACCAGTACATATGGTAGAAACAATTAATAAAATTGTCAGAACGGCACGCCTTATGGTGCAAGAGCTAGGACGCGAACCAACTCATGAGGAATTAGCCACACGAACAGATTTACCTGTTGCTAAAGTTCGACAAGCTTTGAAGATTGCTCAAGAACCTATTTCACTAGAAACTCCAATTGGTGATGATGGAGAATCATCATTAGGAAGTTTTATTGAAGACCAATCTAGCCTTAACCCTGCGGAAATGGTGGTAGGAAAGAGCTTACGAGAAGCAACAATGGAAGTACTTAATACTCTTACTCCTCGTGAAGCGCAAATCCTAAAAATGCGTTTTGGGCTTGATGCTGAAGGTCATGAAAGAACGTTAGAAGAAGTTGGTCGTCATTTCTCAGTAACTAGAGAGCGTATTAGACAAATCGAAGCTAAAGCCTTGCGTAAGTTGCGACATCCAAGCCGTAGCCGTAAGTTAAAAACTTTTTTTGATGATAGCCATGCTTAATATCTAAAAAACAAATAGCTAGCTAAATTTAGCCACAACTAGTGAGTTTTTGTTGCTTACTAATTGTGGCTAAATATTTTTCGTGCATTTACTAGTTAAGTAGCGTAAAATTTTGGTTTTACATCACAAACAAAATATAGTTTACTTCGGCTATGGCCAAACTAATAATAACCAATGAGCTAAATAACCAAACATCGGAATTTGTTATTACCAAATCTGAAACTAAAATTGGTCGTCACCCTACACAAAATGATTTAGTCCTACCTACTAAGCAAGTTTCTGCTATACATGCTTTACTTAAGCGTATCGGCAACGAATATCTACTAATAGATCTAAACAGCACAAATGGCACAATAGTTAAAAAAAATCGCATTATAGAAACCTCCCTTAAAGATGGGGATTTATTCTCTATTGGAACCTTTATTATTGAACTTAGTGACCGTTCTGCTCGCAAAAATGATATTAACTACCAAGAAGCTCCAATAGGACAAAATGTATTAACTCGTTCTGTTTCAGGCGATCCTTACCAAACTAGGATGCTAGACAAAGATTTTGAGCAAGGAGCATTAGAAGCCCGTTTAGCAGAAAAAATCAAGATCTTAGAGACTCTCTATGAACTAGGAAAAATGTTTAGCTCTGTTTTCAATATTGATGAGATTTTCCAACAAATCGCTGAAATACTCTTTATACTAACCCCAGCTGATCGTTGCGCAATTTTAATTTGTCAATCGTCTACTAACACATTAGAACCTCATTTAATCAAAATAAACCCTAATAAAAAACTCCCTAATTCTCAACAAATAGATTTTACTATTAGCCGTACAATTGCTAGCAAAGTTATTACTGAGCGTTTATCGTTACTTTCTGTTGACGCGCAAAGTGATAGAAGGTTAACTTCTGAAAGTATTGCAATTCAACATATTCATTCTGTTATGTGTGCTCCGTTACTTGGAAAAACTGATATTTTAGGGGTAATTTATGTAGATAAAATAGATTTACATGATAGTTTTGGCTCTGATGACTTAGATTTATTAAATGCTGTTGCAGGCCAAGCAGCCATCGCACTTGATAATGCTAGAGCTTATGAACAATTAGCTCAAGAAGCAATTGCCCGTTCTTCCTACCAACGTTTTATGCCTAATCATATCATTGATTTAATTATTAAGTCTCCTGAAGGACTTAAAATTGGAGGCACAATACAGCCTGCAACTATTTTATTTGCTGATATTCGTGATTTTACTAGTATGGCAGAAAAAAGCCGACCACAATTAGTAGTTAAAGCACTTAATTTGTTTTTCAGTGCTATGACTGAAATTATTTTTGCTAACCTTGGCACTTTAGATAAA
>CAZHXL010000046.1:3431-29486 GCA_964536575.1 uncultured Clostridia bacterium
GTCTAATGGCAATTTTTGGTGCCCCCTATCGTAATGATGATGATGCTATAAACGCGGTTAATGCTGCTATTGGTATGCAAAGACGATTAAATAAATTAAATCTAGAAATCAAAAAACTTGGGTTTGCTCCTATTGAAATTGGTATAGGTATAAATACAGGCGAAGTTACCGTTGGTTGTATTGGCTCAGACCGTCGTATGGACTACACTGCTATTGGTAATACTGTTAATTTAGCTTCTCGATTAATGTCACAAGCTAAAGGGCAAAATATATTAATTAGCCAAAGCACTTATCAGTTATTAGGAAATGTATTTCGTGCTAAGCCTTTAGTTGACACAGAGTTAAAAGGTCTTAGTGCTTATACCAAAGTCTATCAAATTATCTATAAATAAAATTACTCTGGATTTTGTTCTTAAACTTCCTAGTTTTTCTCTTTAGAAATATAAAAGCTATAGTATCAAACTCAAATTTTCATTATAATAGTCAATCCAGAAATATAATTAGGCTGCTTTTGATCGTATCTAAAACGTTACTTACAACACAACAAAAATGCCTTCTACTTTAAGTAGGATCTAAGCTTTATAGGTTTTATCTAATAAGCAGCATAATTTTCCGGCATATTTCCAACTTTTGCTTAAAGACAAAAAGCTTTACCTAATTTACTTGATTTATTGCCGATATTTACACTTAAACATAATTTTATCTATAAATATAGTCGCTAATACTAAATTACTAGTATTAATTGGAGAAACTTATGAAAAGCTCATCAGCTAGTCTTTTTGGTGTAGTAGTTGCTATACTTACTCTAATAAGTGCAGTACTACTAGTAACTTCTGAAAGTTATGGCACTGCTCTTTTAGCTATTGCTCTTGGAGGCGGAGTAGCAGTTTTACTTTTTACCGCCCAAAATATCGTTAGCCATCTTGAAGAATTACGACATGATATGGAAACTTTGCGTGGTGACTCAAACAAAAGTTCTTCTTTTGAAACTTCTCTAAGAGAACTTAAAACAGAAATAAGTAAGCTCTCCGAGTCTGCTTCTGTAGCCCTACGGACATTACCAACACCCAACACCCCACTCTCAAGTAACATTGGGGCTGCGACTACAGCATTATCTCCCCCTTCTACTCCTTTTACCCCTCCAGAGCCTCCACCATCAATTTCGTCACTAAAAAAAGATAGTTATCAACCTCTTGGAGACTCTTTATCATCCTCATCAAGTTCACCACTATCTTCTGCGCAACAAAATCTTAATCAAAATTTAGGATCTAAGTTTCCCTCTCTTTCCAATGATCCTAATCGTACCAATGCTTCTTTTGCAGTGCCTAAATCCCTAACTTCTTCTAACACTGCTGTGAGCCATACAGGTAGCCATGATTCAATGGAAACAACTCAGTCGTTTTTGCCTCATATCCCTTCTAACCATTCTGAGAAACTACAAGAAGAAAGTAAGCCTACAACCCTTTCTACACAAGACACGGTAGGCTTTGAGTCTAGCTCACTGCCTACTGCTGAGCCTACTCGTGCTATTTATTCAGATCCTCTAAAACCCCCTTCTAAAACACATAGTAAAATTAAGAAAAGATACAGTACTTTTGCAGGTTTATCGCTTAGCGAAGATACCCCAGAAGCAAACAAATATAGAGAGACCATCTTAACACCACCGCCTCCTCCTCCTCCTCCTAACAAAATTGAGAAAAAGCGTTATAGTACTTTTGCAGGTCTTGCTTTAGGTGAACGTAACAGGATTAGCCCCCCTAGCTCACCTAGCCCAAGTAGTATCCCTTCTTCTGCTTCACAAGGGAACCCTTTGTCTATTTTATCTCCATCTACTGTTACTAATTTAGGTTTTTCCAAAAATACTGATGGTGTAGGAGTTTCCAGAGAAGAGTTGATGCAATCTCAAGCTAGTTCAACATATCCTAGTCCTCAGCCTACTCCAGCAACTCCAGCACCAGCAACTCCAATAGCTCCAATAGCTAAAGGAGCGCGTAAACGATATCAAACGTTTATGGGACTTTCTTTGTCTAAAACGCCTCAACCAATTAAGCGTTATGAAGAGCCGCTTATAGATGCCACTGCTTCACTACCTGTAGCCATAGGTGCAGGAGCAGCCTCATATACTAAAGCACCTGCACCATCTGCACTCCAAGCAGCAATTAATCGTGGACAACAAGGTAATTTAGTAGATGGTTTTTGCTCCTTATGTGGCAGCCCACAAGCAGCAGCTAATGACTATGCTAATACTGGATCAGAACCAGAATTTTGTTGGTACTGTGGAGCTAAGTTAAGATAGTTTTTATAGTTATGATTGTTAAGTATTTTATTTTTAAAAGTTTTTAATTTAAGAGATAAGTTCTTGTTACCTCGAGAAACTCTATGAAGTGGCTTTTAATTTCAAAGTTATTGCGTTTACCTAACTGTAACGTTATACTGCCCTTTAACAAATATTCAAATTTTTGTAACAAATTTAGCTGCAATTTTTACTCCCCAATTTCTACCTGGCAATATTTGGGGAAAAGTTTATCCCATAATTTATAAGGTTTTGGACGTTAACGAACGTCTATGGGTCAAGCCTTAATGTTCAACAATGACGACGAACGAGATGAGATTATTGAGCGATATTTGCCCTATGTACGTTCAATTGCTCAATCAATTGTTTCTAAACTTCCTCCTCAGATCGATATTAATGATCTGATAGGTTATGGGCGTATTGGGCTAATTGAAGCAGTAGAACGATTTGACCGCACTCGTGGAGTTAGTTTTAAGACATTTGCTTATTATAGGATAAAAGGTGCTATTTATGATGGTCTACGCCAAATAGGGTGGTTTTCACGTTCAGAATTTGCACGTATCCGTTTTGAACAAAGTGCTAATGAGCTAATGAATAATCATTCTGACTCTAATAGCGAACTGCGCAGCCAAGGCGTAGATGACGAGGTTAAAGAAATTGAAGCAATGTTTTCTGGAATTGTTTCTGCTTATATGCTTTCGCTAGAAACATCAGAATCCCTTAACACCCCTGAAACCCGTGCGACTCCAGATGAAGATTATGAAACAAAAGAGTTTCGTCAAATTATTCGAGAAGCTATTGAGCACTTGCCTGACACAGAGCGTAAACTTATTGAATATTATTATTATCAAGGCTTAACTTTGGAGGAAATTGGTAATAAATTGGGTTTATCAAAATCTTGGACTTCCCGATTACATACTAAGTGCCTACAACATTTATGCCAAATGTTAAAGAGTAAAGGAATTGCTAGTGCTACTTAAAAAACAAATATAACTTCAGTATTTGCCTTGGTGCAAGTACTGAACTTGCAGTTGTATATAAGTGGACAAATTTTATTGCATATAAATTTAACAATTGCATCTATCTAAAGTAGATGTAACAAAATTCTAAATTTAATAACATAATTATATGGAGGAACATCATGGTTGATCCTATTAATGCTAGTAGTGCGGCTAGTAAAATAGCCGAAACTTCTCGTGCTACTGAAACTAAAAAAACTATTACTAATGAAGATTTTGAAACTACTCGTACTAAAGGAGTAGGAGTAGAACTAGAATCTCATGTAGAAAAACTTAAAGAAAGTGGGCATGTTAACGATGACCACATACAAATGGCTTCACGCGAAACTCAAGAAATTTTTGATCGAATAGTCCAACCAGGTAAGGAAATTCAAGGCTATCAAAGCATCTTCTATGATAACCGCTCTAAAATAGAAAGTCTTCGTGCTGAAATGGATCGTGTAGGTGCAAGTGGTGAAACAAGTAAAGTAGGAAGTTATTTAGAAGGTATTGATAAACAACTAGGTTCTTTAGAAGGTATTATGAATAACCTTGATCCTAACACCCCTGTAAGTACTATGGACATGCTCAAGCTACAAACCAAAATGCATCATATTACTGAACATGTCACCATTATTAGCAAAGTAGTAGATCAGGTCTCGTCTGGTATCAAAACTATTTTACAAACTAACATATAGTAAATATTTAACCAATATCCCAAGACTTCTTTAAAAGTCTTGGGATAATGAGGTAGAGCATGTTACGCAAGCTTACTATTATTTTAATTATTCTTTTTACTGTGTTTAGTAATACTGCGTGTAATCGCAAACACGACATTTGTACAGAATTATCTGAAAACGAATCCCAACGCATTGCTGTTCTTTTACAACGTAATGGCCTAAATGCTAGTAAAGTCAAAGTTGCTTCTGAAGATAAAACAACTTGGTCTGTAATAATTGAACCCCTTATATAATTGGTGATGCGGCCATAGTAGCAGCAGAAGCTATCTTAGATGAAAATGATTTACCTCGTGATAAATATGACCCTTTTAAACTTGCTTTTGATAAAGGCGCGTTAATTCCTACTGAAGCAGAAGAGCAGTTGCGTAAACTAGCCGCTATTCAAGAATCCTTAGAGCTAACTTTAGAGAAAATTAATGGTATTGTTAGTACTGATGTAAATGTAGTACTGCCAAACCCAAATCCATTAGTTAACCAAGAAAAACAAGTTCAACCTAGTGCCTCAGTGCTATTAAAATACAACACTGAAACCCCTCCTCTAGATATAGCTGAAATACGTAATATAATTGCCCCTGCGGTAGAAGGTCTAGACCCTGCTCGTGTCCAAGTGGTAATGAAAGCCGTTCCTGCTCCTAATGCAGCTAAATTTGATGACTTAAAAAACAATATTATTAGATACCTTGGTTTAGGTGCTACAGCTTCAATTTTAGTCCTACTAGGACTATTTATGTATTCTTTCTTACGTATGAGAAAGCTGTCTGAAACAGTTGCACAACTAGAACGTGAACGTAGTATGGCACTGCGACCTAAAGGACAAAATCAGCCTGTTCCAACAACAAAATAATTTATGCAACAGCAATTTTCTGCACACTTACAGGCATTAACTACTATTGCTCTCGCCTTAGATGGCGATGAGGCAATGTCTTTATTTAAGTTTTTACCTAAAGAAGAACAAAAACTGATTAAACCTCGTGCAGAAAAGTTTTTAGCTCTTTCTGAAAATGATCGTCGTGCTGCTTCTAGTATTGGGCTTAAAGCTTTGCGCAGTGAATTTTTATTACGCCAAATTACTGATGTTCACCCTTCACATATTGCACTGGTTCTATCTAATGAATCTGCTCCTATTATTCGTGTTATTTTTCATCACCTTCCCACAGAGCTAGTAAACGAAGTAAGTCAACACCTGACAGAACGTACAACCCATAAACTAATAACCTATCCTGAAGCACCACAAATTGTTCCTGAACTCTTAGAGGTAGTTAAAGATGCTTTTATTCGACAATTCACTTTCATTTTGCCAGGAGAAAATCCTCTCACTCGCTTTACTACAGCGAGGCTTCGGGTATTACTCAAAGAGATGAGCTTACAAACAATTGCCGTAGCAATGCGTCGAATAAGTCGAGACGAGTTAGTAGCCTCACTACAACGTTTCCCTAGAGTTTTTTCTAAAGAGGTTGTGCGCAGACTTAAACTCTTACGTGATATAGACACAAACCATGTTTTGTTAGCAGAAAAGTCTTTGGTTTGGCTAACAACTCAACAACTACGTAATTTTTCTATTACAGAAGATTCTGGTCTTATGTTGTTAGCTGGTGGGTTACTTAATGAAAGTGAAACTCTTCAGAAGTTTATTACACAAAAATTTTCTATTGAAGAATCTGGTCGATTTTATGATTTGCTAGGACGCTTGCGTCAAGCTGACCCTGCATTAGTAGCTTTTGCTAAAGATCAAGTCCGCCAAGCTATTACTGCCATCTTACAAGCACGTCAACCACTAATTCCTAATAGCCCTAAAACTGAAGCACCTGTTGCATCAGCCAAATGATTAAGGAGAAGTTAAAGCATTGAGTGAAAACAGAATTGTAAAAGGGAGAATAATTAAAAGTTCTGAGCGTCTAGCCATACCTGAAGAACCTTTTAGCAAATCAGTTGAATCTTCGGTAATTAAAGGTGTTATCTATGATGCTAATTCTGAAGCTCAACGTATTGTTCGCGATGCCCAAGAAAGAGCACAACAAATTATTGAGAGTGCTCAGCCAGAAATCGAAGCCCAAAAAGCCCAAATCCAAGAAGAGTGGATGCGGTTAGACCAAGAACGCTTGGCTATTGAAGAAGAGCGTCAAAGAGCCTTGGAAACAGCCCGTGAGGAAGGTTATAAAGAAGGTTTTACAAAAGTAAATGAAATTATTTATGATTTAACAGAAAAAAAACGCGATCTGCTCTCCCAAGCAGAATCTGATATGATTCGGCTCTCTATTCGTGTTGCAGCACGTATTCTTGGTCGTGAACTTAGACAACACCCTGATACTATTGCAGATATTGTTACTCAAGCTATTCAAACTGTACGTAGTCAAACTAAAATTACCATTCGAGTTAACCCTGATGATTTAGACAATTTGGTTAGAGCAAAGGATCAACTACTTAACCGTGTTGGACAATCTAAAATCATTGATTTTCAAAGCGATCCTAAAGTGCAGCCAGGCGGTTGTATTATTGAATCTGATGCTGGTGTGGTAAACGCACAATTAAAAACTCAGTTAGAAGTTATGGAAAGAGTGCTACTTAAACGCGCTAGTCATCCTCGGTAGGTAAGGTAAATTATGCCAGTAATCGAAACAGGTATTGATATTTCTCGTTATTTAGAGGACATAGATACAATCTCCCCAGTAGAAGTTCGTGGTAAAGTAACTGGCTTGGTTGGCTTAATTGTCAAAGCTGCGGTACCAGAAGTTTGGGTAGGCGAGCTTTGTTTAATTAATACTCCTCATAGCTCTAAACCAGTTAAAGCTGAAGTAGTAGGCTTTCGCGACAATGAGGTTTTGTTAATGCCTCTAGGCGACCTTACTAATATTGGAATGAATTGTGAGGTAATCCCTACAGGATACTCTTTAACAGTAAAAGTAGGTGATGAACTACTAGGACGCGTACTTAATGGCTTAGGGGAGCCAATAGATACGTCTACTAAAGGCCCATTAACTTGTTCTCAAGAATATCCCGTTCATAATGACCCTCCTGACCCAATGAAACGTGAACGAGTACTAAAGCCAATGGAGATTGGGATTAGAGCTATTGATGGACTCTTAACAGTCGGTCAAGGACAACGTATTGGTATTTTTGCTGCTGCTGGTGTGGGTAAGTCAACAACCTTGGGAATGATTGCTCGCAACACTGAAGCTGAAATTAACGTGATCGCGCTAATTGGTGAACGTGGTCGTGAAGTCCGTGACTTTCTAGAAAATGACTTAGGCACCGAAGGGTTAAAGCGTTCTGTTGTAATAGTTGCAACTTCTAATGAGTCTTCATTAGTACGTCTAAAAGCAGCCTATGTAGCAACTGCTATTGCTGAGTACTTTAGAGACAAAGGCAAAAAAGTAATGTTAATGATGGACTCTGTTACTCGTTTTGCCCGTGCTAAACGCGAAGTAGGACTAGCAACTGGCGAACCTCCTGCTCGTGGAGGGTTTCCACCTTCAGTATTCTCTGAATTACCTAAGCTACTTGAAAGAACTGGTAATTCTGACAAAGGTTCTATCACTGCTTTTTACACAATCCTAGTAGAAGGTGATGATATGAATGAGCCTGTAGCTGACGAAGTGCGCTCAATCCTAGATGGCCACATTATTTTATCTCGTGCAATGGCAGCACGTAATCACTACCCAGCAATTAATATTTCTGAAAGCGTTAGCCGTGTCCAAAATTTTGTTGCTGGTAAACCACATATTGGAGCAGCAGCTAAATTGCGCGAAGTACTTGCTACTTATGAAAAAGAAAAAGACTTAATCCTAATAGGTGCTTATAAACGTGGTAGCGATCCTAAAGTAGACTTTGCTATTGATCGTATAGAAGCTGTTAACAGCTACCTTAAGCAAGGCACACATGACAAAATTCATTTTGACGATGCAGTTAATCAATTGATTAAACTCTTTCCCGCAGGTAAGTAACTAAACGTTTAAGGAGACCTGATGGCAAAACCTAAATATCGTTTACAACCTATACTAAATGAAAAAGAACACTTGCGAGATGATGCAGTTCAATTTCTTAACAAAAAGAAAGAAGAACTTATAGCAGAGGAAAAAAAATTAGAAGATATCAAAGAAGAATTGAAAAATACAATTAATCTTAAAGAAGAAATGGTTCGAGAATATAATGACAAAATGTTTGCCGGTAAATATACTATAGATGAAATAAAAATCCGCAAAATTCACATTGAAGATATGATAATAAAGATTGAAGAAATTAAGCAAGCCATAGAAAATCAACGTAAAGCTGTTGCTCGTGCTGAAGCGGAAGTACGTAAAGCTGAAGACGCATTAATTGCAGCCTCTAAAGAACTTCAAGTAATGGAAAAACATAAAGAGAATTGGGAACGCGCCTTAAAAGAAGAAGAAGCCAAGAAAGAAGCACGACAACTAGAAGAAATTGCTCAAATAATGTATACATCAGCACAAATGAATCGTAAAGACGACGAATATTAATTTTATTTTTTGTTTAATGTTTAACTATTAACAGCTTTTTAATTCTTAATTTTTAATAATTTATTGGAGGATTTTATGAGTAGTAAAATTAATGGTTCTTACGGAACAAATAATGTTTATGGTCAATCAGAGACTAAAAAAGAAAGAACTAGCTCAGCAAAAAATTTTGGTGAGTTCTATGTTGGTGATCAAGAAGATGATTTAGATCCCCAAGCCCAATCAGCAGAAGAAGGAGAGGAGTCTGAAGATTTAAGCTCTATTTTCGGTAATTTTGGCTCATCTAAATCTGATAGCGACAATCGAAGTAACCCTTCTTCCCGTAGCTCTAATAATAAAAATCAAAAGATAGACAATGATACATATAAACCTCAATACAAAGCTCAGTATAAAGCTCAGCATAAACCCGATTTTGATAAACCTGATTTTGATAAATCTGCTAAATTTCAGGAAGGCGAAGAACCAGAAAAACTTAAAGAGTTAATTAAAATCGATCCACTACCTTCATTTCAAGTTCCTATGCAAATAGATCGTGTTTTTTCTCCTACTCCAATTCAACCTACTACTGTAATTCCAACACAAGTAATGGAAGATATTGTCCAAGATGTGCGCTTAGGGGTTAATGAAATGGGCGCAGCAGAATTTCAGTTTGATCTTAAGTCTGATACTTTGGACGGCTTAAAATTAAAGATTAGCACTCAGGACGGTCAAGTCTATGCTACTTTTATTGCAGAAAATGTCCATGTTAAAGATACTATAGATCAAGGGGCACAAGAATTAATTAGAGCGTTACAAGATAAAGGGCTGCAAGTGGCTAATATACAAGTATCAGTTGGTGGAGATAGCTCTAATAGTGGAGGCAACAATGGAGGTAATCATGGAGGCAACAATGGGGGTCAAAGCCAATCTGACCAACAAAATCAACTTTATAACGGCTATTCTTATGCTGAGAGTAAGGCTTCAAGCACTAGTAATATTGACATAAATGCTAATAACACAGATTATACAGTCTAAATTTTCTTGATGTCCTACTATTAGGGTAGGACATTTTGTTTTTACTTACTTATGAGGCGGATCACACCCTTCCAATTTACCAATTTACCAAAAGTTTCACCTGAGCGTGTGAAATTATCTACTAGTATGTCTTCTTGCCTGCCTGGTGCTCGCTGGGAAGAAACTTTTCGTGATTTACTAGGAAATACTTTACGTAAGTATATAAAAGGTAAACGCCAATTAACCCTTAATTTTCAAGTTAGTAGTGATGAAACTAGCGATTTATGGGAAAAAAGTTTTGTGGCAGGAGAAAAAGAATTTATTTTACTAGGCCGCAACTCTGCTTGTGAAATCCATTTGAACAATCGCGTTGTATCTAGTCAACATGCTCGAATTGTAGCCAATAAGACAGGTTTTTTTCTTATTGATCAAAGTGCTAATGGTACTTATCTTAATGGGCGACAAATTTCAGCTAAAACGCCTACTCCGCTTAGTCAAGGTGATTTAATTGGTATATACCCTTTCCAAATAGTTTTTAGCCTTACTCAAACGATTTCTAATGAAGATACTCACATTGATTTTAAGATTGAGAGCGTTTTTGAATTGCCTTTTGGCGATACAGCCAAAAAGCTTAACACCCCTGTTCCTCTTGCGATAATAGGAGTTGAGCCGTCTGGACGTAAAGCACTACTAGAAATTGATTCTAATTTTATTATTAATATGGTGGATCAAATTTTTGGTAGCGAAGGCAATAGTAATAACAAACTATTGCGTGCTTTATCAAATATTGAAACAGGAGTGATTGAGTTTCTCGTCTTACGAGTTATTAAAGCAATGAGTGATACTATGGCAGAGTTTTCAGGTATTACAATTCGCTTAGAACAGCTTTTTACCCAAGGTGGACAGGCTTTTAAGAACATTGATAGCTTAGCTGATAATCACGAGCCTACCTTACAACTTTGTACTAGAGTATCTGTTGGAGAAGCACTTGGATATTTAAATCTCTATCTCCCTTATGGGCTACTTAAGGATGTAACTAACGCAGAAGTAAATGAGCAAAACAAATTAGAATTACTTATAGACTGGTTGCCTCATTTGGAAACGCTCAAAATTAAATTGATAGCAGAAATTGGAGAAATAAATCTTACGTCAATAGATCTTTATTCTCTTGAACCTTCTGATATTATCTTGTTACCAGATGTTGGCTTAAAATTTCATAGCTCTGAGCTTTCTGGTGAATTATTTGTTAGACTGGGTGTTTGGGGAGAAGTAGGTTTTCGCAGTGAAATAATCACAGAAAACTCTCACTTAAAAGTAATTCTTAATGCGGTCTGTAATAACCCACGACCACATAGCCAAGAAAATAAAGACACTAAAGTATTGGAGGAAGAAATCCAAGAGATGGAAGAAGAAGATCTGTCACAAAGTGCGGAATTTATCCAATCTGTACCAGTAACAGTAGTGGTCGAACTAGGACGACGCAATTTAACTATTTCAGATGTTACACGACTAAGAATTGGTCAGATTATTGACCTAAATCGTACCCCATCTGAACCAGTAGAACTAAGTGTCGATGGAAAAATCATCGGTAAGGGTGAACTAGTTGATGTTGATGGCGAATTAGGAGTGAGAATATTAAGGCTATTCAAATAAACTCTTGTTAATCAAGAAGTTAAAAACTCCTCTTGCCCTATCAAACAAAGCGCATTAACATTGGAAAATCAACTTAAATTATCCAGCCCAAAAATTTCATAGAGAGGATAGATTTTGTGTTAGCCGTAGTGTATTTTTTGCTTTGGCAACAAATTGACCCAACACAACCCGCAGTGCCTGTTCCACTGCTAGGAGATAGTTGGTCACTGTTCTTAATGCTCTTAAAAACTTGTTTTATGCTCTTGCTGGTAGTAGCATTGCTCTACGGTACATTACGTTTCCTGCCTCGTGTAATGGGCATGCCCATAGAAAATCAGTTGATGAAGGTTGTTGGCCGTTATTCTTTAGAACCTCACAAATCACTTTATATTGTTGAAGTAGCAGGAAAACATTTACTACTTGGAGTCACACAAGAAAGAATAGAGTTAATTTCTGAGCTAAACACAAATGTGATCCAAGAAACATTAGAAGCTGCTACCCTAGCACGCGAGACAAAACCAAGTCTTAGCTCAAGTGCAATCAAAGAATTTAGCAAATATCTGAGGAGGTAATATGTTTGAGCGCGTACTTAAACCTATTTTGGAATATAAATCCAGTCGTCGCACCCTAGTTTGTTTACTTTTACTATTGTCCGCGCTAATTTTACCTAGTATCTCTTTAGCACAAGACGGGGCTGATCGCGGCATATCAAGCCCAATAGTAATGGTAATAATACTAGGAGCACTTTCTTTAGCTCCTTTTATTCTTATTACAATGACCTCATTTGTAAAAATCTCTGTAGTACTTTCCTTACTACGTAGTGCCTTAGGTACTCAACAAGCTCCACCAAATCAAGTAATTACTGGCCTAGCTTTTATCTTATCAATTTTTATTATGACTCCCGTAGCACAAGATATTTATAGTGCTGTTGGACAAGTACCTGAAACAAATACTTTAATCTCCGAAGCTAATGTGCGAGTACTCTATGAAGCGGCTAAAAAAGGCCAAGAACCTCTCAGGGATTTTCTAGTACGTAATTGTCATGATCGTGATCGTCTACTTTTCTTAGAATTAGCCAAACGAATGACCAAAGGCGATACAAGTTTTATCTACCCTGGTAGTTTTCGAGTAATTATCCCTGCTTTTGTTACTAGTGAGCTAAAAGAAGCTTTCCAAATTGGGTTCTTAATTTTTATCCCTTTTTTGATTATAGACATGATTGTGGCTAACATATTGACAGCAATGGGTATGACTATGCTCTCACCTGTAACAATTTCGCTACCTTTTAAGATACTAATTTTTGTGTTGGTAGATGGTTGGTACTTACTAGTAAAAGGTCTAGTACTAAGCTATCTCTAGCCGTTAGAAGAATTTAATTGGAGTAAGTTATGGAACAATTGGTTATCGGACTTACCAAACAAGCATTACTTTTAATTTTAATCCTTTCTGCGCCAGCGATGATTACAGCTATGGCAATAGGTTTTGTCATCAGCTTATTTCAAGCTGTTACTCAAGTACAGGAGCAAACTCTTACATTTGTCCCTAAAATTATTGCGACATTTATCGTACTAGGAATTACTGGTGCTTGGATGTTAGCTACATTAATTCGCTTTACTCAAGCAGTTTTTTCAGAAATTCCTACAATACGCTAAGCAAAAATCCATGGATAACAACATTGTTTTCAACCTTATAGAGTTAATCTTAAACGGTTTGGGGATTAAACAGCCTCCACTAGTTTTTCTTTCGCTCTATGGGTTAATAATGGCACGCTTAGTACCTGCAATTAATTACACTCCTTTTCTTGGTGGTGCTGCAATTAGTACCCCAGTTAAAATTGGACTAGCATTTACACTCACTTTTTTACTCTACCCAGCAATGGCTTCAGCTATTCCAGCAGAAACAGTTCCAACTTCTTTGATACCCTATATATTTCTAGCTATAAAAGAAGGATTAATAGGATTCACTATTGGCTATATTACTTCGCTAGTTTTTTATGGCATTCAATCAGCAGGCCAAATGGTTGATAATGCGCGTGGTGCGACTATTGCACAACTACAAAACCTACAATTAAGCACCCAAACCTCATTACTTGGAAATATGAAATTGCAAGTAGCAATAGTATTATTTTTCTGTTTGGACGGACATTTACTTTACATCAAAGCACTTTTTTACAGTTTTGAGCGTTTGCCAGTGAATGCATTTCCACAAATGGCTGGAGGGTTAGTGGTTGGTGGAGAACTTACCCCAATAGTTAGCGACATAATTCACATGTCTGCTGACGTCTTATTAGTAAGTATGCAATTAGCAGCACCAGTATTAATTTGTTTGTTCCTAACAGATATCGTTTTTGGTATCTTCAACCGAGTAGCACCACAAATGAACGTATTTTTCCTTTCCCTACCAATCAAAATGTTACTAGGTTGTGGAATGCTTTTCTTAGTTTGGGCAGCAATTATTTCTCAAATGGAACAAAGATTTATTACTTACCTAAAAGCACTTTATACCATAATATCTAAGGCTACATTTGGTAACTAATTGTTTGGTTTTGCCGATAAATTTTTGAGGTACATTTCTAATGGCAGAAGGACAGGGCGGAGAAAAGACCGAACAACCTACGTCTAAAAAGCTAAAAGACGCACGCAAAAAAGGTAACATTGCCAAAAGCAAAGACTTATCTAGTGCTATCCTCTTTTTAGTTACCATTATGCTATTAGCAATCCTTAATAGTTTTACTTCTGATGTTCTGATAAATCATATGAAAGACTCTATTAAACTTGCTTTTTCTATCAGAAACTTAGATTTAGAACGAGTTAATGAAGTGTTAATGGCTGGTTTGTTTACAATGTTCAAAGTACTAGCACCTGTTTTATCAGCTAATTTTGTTATTGCTTTATCAGTTGAGTTTATACAGGTAGGAGCACTTTTTACTACCGACACACTAAAACCCAAATTTGATAAGTTGAATCCTGTCAATGGATTCAAAGGAATGTTTTTTCAAAAGAAAACTTACATTGAATTACTAAAAACTATTTTCAAACTTGCGGTTCTTTGTGCAATGTTCTATGTTATTTTCAAAGCTAAACTACCAGAGTTAGTTGCAGCAGGTAATCGTTCGCTTTGGTACTCAGCAAGCTTAACAGGTAGTATTCTTTTTGATATTTCAGTAAAAATCGGTGGCCTCTTTCTTGTCATTGGAGTAGCAGACTTTGGATTACAAAAGCAGATGTGGATAAAAGATCTAATGATGACAAAATATGAGGTTAAACAAGAATATAAGCAGGATGAAGGCGATCCACATAATAAAGCGGCTCGCAAACGCCTGCACCGCGAATTGTTACAACACGGCGCGGTTCAAGACGTAAAAAAGGCGGATGTAGTCATCGTGAACCCAACACATATTGCAGTAGCGATTAGATATAAAAAAGAAGAAATGCCCGCACCACAAATTATTGCTAAGGGCGAAATGTTAATGGCAGAAAAGATCTTAGAAATTGCCCGAGAAAATAATATCCCTGTAATGCGCAATATCCCTCTAGCCCATGCACTTAATAAATTAGAAGAGGGCGAAGAAATACCTGAAGAACTTTATGAAGCGGTTGCTGAAGTGCTTAACTGGGTTTATCGTATGTCTAAACAAAATAATCAAAACTCTTAATTAAACTTTATATAAAAGAAAGGATTTTATTTATGCCTAACGATATTAAAACAAGATTAGATAATGCTAATTTAGGTGGAAATTTAGATCGTGTCATTGATCAACGTATAGATAAACAAAATGATGCTCAAGTAGTTTTATATAACGACGTTCAACAGGCAGAATTGCGTGGCAAAACCACAGTAGAAGGCATTGTAGCCGAGTACAGCCCAGAAGCTTTAAGTTTTAAGGAAGCAATGCGTTTAGATGAAGCACCTCCTACACATGCAGAGTTAGAACCCCCATCAATTCAATTTGTACTTTATGCTTTTGGTGATTCAACTCAACGTAAAATGACCTTTGAGAAGGTTGCTAAAATGCAAAAAGGCAAAACCAACCAATTAATTCAAAAAATTAACCAAAAAGCTCCTGCAACAGGCTCATTACAACAAAAGCTAATTGGCCAGCTAGAAAAAGAAGCTCGAATGCTTAACCTAGTTGAACACCTACTACAAATTCAGGACAGAATCCTAGCTCGTATGGGTTCGCAAACCAAGGGATAAGGAAACTAAATTCTAATGAATGATGTGCTCCTGCAAGGTTGGATAGATGGCCGTTTAACTCTAGCTAGAGTCAAAGAGTGGCAACCAAAAGAGTTTCAACTCTTGCTTATGCTAGGGTTTACCCTTCATGAGCAAGGTCGCTCAGAAGAAGCTGCAATTATTTTTGAAGGTCTAGCCACACTTGACCCTAAAAGTGCTTACTCCCATAGCGCATTAGGAGCGGCCTATTTACGTCTAGAGGAGGACGAAAAAGCCCTAACTCACTTAAACATGGCCTTACAATTAGATGCTCGGGACATTTCGGCCTATCTTAACCGCGCAGAGCTTTTTATGAAACAAAACAACTACCAACAAGCCCAAGCAGACCTAGAAATGGCCATAAAAGTAGGTGCGACCTTAGGTATGAGAAATCAGGCCATTCGACGCGCACAAGGGCTACTCAATACCGCTAAAAGGTTGCAAGGATATTAGTTATGGCCAGGAAAAAGTTCCAATTTTCTCCAAAAAGTTGCAACTTTCTAAGCAACTTTTCTAAGCTCACCCCGATAATGTAAATGTAACTTGAACGCAATGTTCATATAAATTACGCAATTATTAAATCATCAAAATTTTATAAAATTTAAATTTCAAGGGAGATTAAGAAAATGTCTAGTATTAATAATAATTTCAGCAATGCAGCTCAAAGTTTCGATCAAGCAACTTCTTTAGCAAAAGATGCTTTAAGCCTAGCTACAGCTATTAATGGTGGCAATCTTAAAGATACACTCGACTCAGCAGGCAAGGTATTTGAAAACTTAGGTAATTTAAACTCTATAATTGGTGGATCTACCAGTAGCACTAATGTTGCTCAAGGCACTGCAATGTCAAGCCAAGCTATAGCTAAATTGTTTGGTGTTGGCATCGAAGCAGAAAATGATAAGCAGAAAGAAAATGCTAAAAATGCTGCGGCTGGTGGTAATGGTGCTCCTAGATCTCTTGGCGATTTACTTGCCTTAATAAGTAATGCAGTAGTTAATGCTGTGAACACCACAATGGACAAACTAGCTGATGCAGCTAAAGCTCTTGATGCTAAAGCTAGTGCGGGTAATGGTTCAACTGCAGAAGATACCCAATTAATTCAACGATTAACTTTCAATTTACAACAAGAGTTTGAAGCCTTGAAGACTATGACCCAGACAATATCCAATGCGTCCAAGACACAAAGCGAAACTCTAAGTAGTGTTGCTCAAAACGTAAAAGCTTAGTTCGTGTAAAAAATTACAGGTTTTCTTCAAAAGTCCAATCGAGAAATCGGTTGGGCTTTTGAGCTTTTAAAAGGATAAAGTGATGAAGCGAACTGATCACGATAAAAAGTTGATAAAAGAAAAAGAGTTAGTAATAATAGGAGAATGAATAAAATAACATCAGAAGAAATAAAGCAAAATTTAGAAATGTGGTTGCAAAAAGTAGAATTAGGAGAAAATGTGCAAGTTATAGTAGATGGGAAAATACTTATGGAATTAAAGCCATTTGAGGAGGAGCAAATGGAAAAAGTGCGGCCTTATGGTTTATGTGAAGGAGAATTCATTGTGCCTAAAGATTTTGATGAGCCTTTGCCTAAAGAAATATTGGCTGATTTTGAATAAATGAAAATACTTTTAGATACACACATTTTTCTCTACTACATAAGTGCAGATAAGCGGTTACCTAAGTCTTTAGGTGATCATATACAAGATGCTACTAGCGAAGTATATTTAAGCGTGGTTTCTGTTTGGGAAATTAATGTTAAATATCAGCTAGGAAAATTGCCTTTGCCTGATTCTCCTGTTTTGTATATTCCTAAGCAACGCAAAAGACATTCTATTTTATCTTTGCCTCTTGATGAAGACAGTGCGGCTAGGCTGCTTTTATTACCTGATCTTCATCGAGATCCTTTTGATAGAATGCTTATCTGTCAGGCTTTGCATCATTCTCTAGTTTTGTTTAGCTTGGATACTTTCGTTAGAGTTTATCCTATAGCAGTTCTGCCATAGCTGTACACCCTAGAGGTTTTTGCTTGTTTTAAATATTAAATCTTCGACATCAAGGCTGTCTATTTTTAGCTTCAAGCCGCGTCGAGATATGCCTAGTTCTTTAGCCACTTTGCTAAAATTACCTCGATTGCGCTTAAATGAAGCTAGGATTAGTTCTTTTTCTACTGGCCTAACAACGTCTCGTAGTTTTTTTGGTGTGTCACGAAACATATCTACAACTTTTGTAGACGATTCTGGAATGTTAATTGTGGTCTTTGCTGATGTAGGAACGACACTTAAGCTAACTTGTTGGCGAATATCTGAAGAGAGATCGCTTACTGAGATAACATCTCCCTTTCCAGAATAAGTAAGCAACCTTTCTATTTCATTACGTAATTGGCGGACATTTCCTGGCCAGTGATATTGTTGAAAAGCGTTGATTGTAGCTTCTGAGAAAGTGACTTGTTTGTCGCCATAACGAGTAGAAAAATGATTTAGATAGTACCGCAACAACATAGGAATTTCTTCTGCACGCTCTCTTAGTGGAGGAATATGGATACGAATAATATTTAACCTATGGTAGAGATCCTCACGAAATCGTCGCTCGGTTACAGAACGTCCTAAATCTGCGTTAGTAGCAGCAATTACTCTTACATCTACTTTTAATGGTCGCCCTTCTCCTAGGGGTTGGATTTCGCCTGCTTCTAAAAACCTAAGCAACTTAGGTTGCATATCTAAGCTAAGATCTCCTATTTCATCCAAAAAGAGCGTGCCTCCTTTAGCAGTACGAATTACACCCAAATAATTACTGGTAGCACCAGTAAAAGAGCCTCGGCGATGCCCAAAAAGCTGACTTTCAATTAATTCTCGTGGCGTAGCAGTACAATTAAACGCGACAAAAGCACCTTCACAACGAGCACTTTCTGCATGAATAGCACGAGCTATTAATTCTTTTCCTGTTCCAGATTCTCCAGTAATCAAGACGGTTACATCTGATGTGCGAATTTTCTTAATATGCTCTATAACTTTACATATTATAGGACTAGAATAAACAAACCCTTGAATTAAAGTGCTTGGAGCATCAAGGCTTTGGGGCAATACACTAATAACAGGTTTAGCTTGTCCTGAAGTGCGTAGTGCGCAATTTTCCAACCCTAATTTTAAGAATTCTAAAAACATTTCCCAGCGTTCTTGTTCTGTGTAAGAAAAAGCCCCTGACTTTGTTTCAGAATAAATATAGACACCCTGATAATGACGGCCTGATAGCTTAATTAACTTACCACTGTCTAGCCACTTTTTATCTGACGCAGCAATTCGATTACGTAATTGGACAGCCTCTGTTTGAGAACAGCCATGAACAATTAAAAAAGCTTGTGTTTCTGTAACTGGAGAGAAAACCAGCAAACGATTTAGAGGAAAAGTTTCAAAGGTAATTGCGGCAAATTCTTCCAAAGGAATTTCTTGGGTAATACAAGCCTCAGAAAGTCGCTTAAACAAAGCGAGTTCAGATATTTTTTCTGTAGTAGAGCTAGATGCTTTATTAGTGATACTTACAAGCTGGAGTTCGGCTAGATACTCTTTCATACGTTCAGCACGAGCAATTTCTGGTTGTGCTTTTAACTCAGATAATATTTCTTGGGCTTGAGCAATATGTGTACTTGCAGTGTCAAAGTTCTCCTCATAAATTAGTGTTTGTGCTAATTCTAAGTGGCTCCTTCCTAATTCATAACGATCGCTTACTGTAGTAAAAATAGAGATAGAGGCATTAATATGCTGGGTAGCTTCAGGCAATGCTCCTTCCAAAGACTTAAGAATCCCTGTCATACGTTGAGCAAACCCAGAAATATATGGGGAAGGTTTATGGTTTAATCTTTCCTGTGTTTGTTTTAAGAAGTTACGTGCTTGGTCGTATTCTTGTCGGGCGTAATAGTACTCAACTAAAGCTAAAAGAGAAAAAGTAATTTCATTGTGATCCCCTACAGCATTAGCTAGTTGTAGAGAGGAATTAAAGGACTTTAGTGCTGCTGGATTACCAGCAGGATAAGTATAGCCATAAACCCTTTTTGCATAAGCAAGTACGCTTTTATCTGTCTGCTCAGCAATTTTAATTGCTGGTGTAAGTAAGCGTCTAGCACCAGCTAGATCACCGCAGCGTAGTTTTAATTCTGCCAAAGTAATTAAGGCTAAGCTTTCGCTATGGCTATAGTTAGCACTGCGAGCCAACTCTATAGCTTGAGTAAGAAACATTTGGGCTTTTTCCCACATTCCAAAACGAAGTAAACAATCACCTAAATTATTGTAACAGTGCGCAATAAAATGAGAGTTGTTAAGTAATCTAAAATTTTCTAATGCATGTTCATAAAGAGTAATGATTTGTTGTGCTGAACCGCGCTGTTCTAAAAATAGGGTGTTAGCCAAGTTCATTTGTAAAGAGCCAAGCAAGCGATAAGCCTTTGTTCCCTCTACTAATTTTAACCCATTGTTATAATGAGACTTAGCAATAGTAAAATCACCCTCATAATGATCTACCATGCCTAAGCGCAAGAAAATTTGTGCTGTAAGTCGACGATTTGCTAAATGTTCTGCTTCAGTGTAAGCGCGATTTAAGTAATCTCGTGCAATAGCATATTCATTGATATTTATATAAAGCAAAGAGAGTTCAAAGTATCCTCGAGTAATTCCCTCACGATCACCTAGGACTGTGAAAAGCAATACTGCTTCATTTAGCCTAGCAATCGCTTTTGGGTACTGTGCCCGCCAACTAGAAGTCGCTCCAATTCTTAGTAAAAACTCTGCTTTTAACTTACTTGGTAAAGAAGATAGCTGTGTTTCACAAGCCTCTACTACTGTAGTAGCTTCGTCATAAAAACTTAATTCACATAGTGCCTCATTAAGTAAACACCTTAGTATTATTTCCTGTTGGATATCTCCTACTTTTTGAGTAAGAGTATTTTCTATTAATTGAATTAATTCTTGGTATTCACCACATTCAAAAGAAGCCTCTGCTTGGGCTATGACGGTAGAAAGCCAACGCGGTTGTTCGCGTTTGTTAGGTTTATCAAAAGCTTTATACCAAGGAATTGAATTATGTTGTGTGCTCATAAAAATAGACACGCAATCGTAATTTTACACTAATCTGCTTGCATTAAATTCACGCTACCAGAAGACTCACTCATACTAGTAACAGCTAATACGCCTGTTTGCTCTTGTAAATAAACATTTAAGACACGATCAGAGAGACTTTGTAGAGAAGTAGTTTCGCCTGTCAAAGTTTCAAAACGGTAAATATGCCCTTCGCTCATAACAACATAAGATGTTGTTCCAGCAGAGTTTATGGTTGTATTCATAGTGCTTTCTTCTTCAAACATTTTAGCAGATACTAAAGAAGCATCACTAGCCCTGACTGTAACAATGGCATTTGGTTTTTTCCCTAATGGACGACTAATTCCTAATGGACGGCTAATATAAAGAACTGGTTGTGAACCACCAGCAAGCTGGACATTACGATAAGCAATATTACGGGGGCTAGTAAGCGATGCTTGAATGGCTCCATCAGCAAATAACTGATAACGGGCTTTTTCTATTACCCCACCTGTTGAATAAATGTTGCAACTATAAATTGTTCCTGTTGAGCTAGAAACAAAATAAATTTCACTATCAGTGTCATCAAAAGCAACATTACTTCCTTTGGCAATAATTTCTCCTGGTGGTAATACTACTTCGTTGGTTATTTGATTAGCAGGGTTTACTTCAATAGGTAATAGGCTTCCGTTGTTAGTTAGCTTATAAAGCAGAATACTAAAAGTCTCATTACTCTTACGCCAAACTACGGATAGAGTATTATTATTTTTACTAAAATCAATGTTAATAAGCTGATTATTAGTTCGGTAGTTTTCTGGGCTAATTATTTCTGAGACATTAAGTATCTCGCCACAAGTATGACTTAAGGTATTTTTTGTACTAAAAACATAGATATTTGCTTTATTAGAAAATATCCCATAGCCTAAATCACTAATAGCAACTTGGCTAGGAATAAAATCCCCAAACCCTGTCATAGGAACAGAGATATTAGAGACACAACTATCTGAGGAAAATCGTCCTTGTTGATCTGTTTGCAAGATATGAAGGTCTGCTGTTGGAGAAGAAGTAACTGCTGAACCTGCTACCACCATTGTGCCAAAACTATCCCTAGCAATTGCAGTAGGAGAAAAAGCTACTTGTTTACTATCAACTATTTGCCCTGTAGAAGTGTTAAAACTATAGACTTCATTATCTGAGCTACCATCTGGGCGACGGTATGTAGCAACAAACCCATATTGGCCATTAGTGTTAAAAACGACATTATTATTTACTTGTATTTGTCCTGGCAAAGAAACAACTGCTTGCGAATTGCTACTTCCATCACCATAAACAGATAGAGTAAGTAATAGACCTATACATATAAATAAAACTATTTTCTTTAGCATGAGTGTCTCCTTGATTGCAGACAATACGGGTTTTAGCAAATATACCCTTTTCCTCAATACTTAGCAACATTTTACCCTATGTTGCTAACACAAGAGAAATTATCCTGTTTAACAAACTAATTTCTACTCCCAGAATGTTTATAAATAATTCATTTTAACTGGCTGCTGCTGCCGCTGCCGCTGCTGCATTAATAATAGCTTGCATATCTAATAGTGCTTTTACATCAGCAATTGTTTTAAGTTTTTTATTTAATCGAATTAATTCTAAAAATGTTATGCTGGCCGCTAAGTTAAAAGTGAGTGTGGAATCTGGTTTAGGATGTAAAGTTTTTACCTTTTCTCGATAGTCTAGTAGTTTTTCTACAATGAAATCTGGCGGGCTTTCTAAAAATGACAAAATTGCTAATTCATCATAATCACTCTGCCACATTTGCACTCCAGCACGGCGAAAAGCTGTAGCTAGGTTACTATAACGTTCTGTAATTTCAACTGGCTCTGTGTGTGTTAGGTAAAGAATATTAGCGGCTGTTTGTAAGTAATCCCCAGGAACAAACTCTCTAATCTTTAACTCTTGATAAATTTTTTCAATAGTAAGTCCTATTTGTTCTGGTGACTCTTTTTGTATTACCAAAATTGCACAAGCAGGAAAGTCATCTGGGCCAGTTAACCACCAATGATATTTTTTCATTTGCTCATAGATAGTTTTAAATCGTTCTAAAGTCTCCATTTGTATTGGTGCTCTGAAAAAACTAAGTCTCATAATCAAAATGGCCATAGTTTCATAAATACCACCATTTCTTAGCTTTGCAGCCCTAAACATTGCATGTACTCGTTTAGTTTCTTCCAAAAAATCTAATACATTATCCTCATTCATTATCAACATTACACTAACAATAAAACGTAAAGACGATCTCAGATCACCAAACCAACCTACTTTGGTTTTGATCTCATCCGCTACAGTTTTAATTTTTGATGCCACCTCTGTTGGTTCGCCAGGACAAGACACCGCAGCAATAGCAGCAAACCTTAGTGAATTTGTTTCACCGCCACCCCAACCTTGTTCATTATAAAGTGCTTCATAGATGGCACGAAAACGAGGTAACGGTTCTGGTAAGTAGCTTGGCATCATAAAAATAGTTCCTCTTCATAATAAAGTTAATCATTACAATTAAAACCTATCATTTTTTTCATCATAATCCGTTGGCCATTCCATAACATCATCGGATATATCAAAATCAGCCTCGATATCATGCACTAAACAATCTGTCCATTTATTATCATCTGTTGTTTGTTCAGAAAACCTTTCTTCTAATTTCTTTACTTCTAATAATTCTAGCTCTGCGGTTATTAATTTATCGCTAAATTGTCCTGTATGGCGTTTAGAAGAAAAGACTCCTGCAATAATTTCATCAAATTTTTCTGGAGAAACACTATCTTCTGACTTGAGAAGAAAATCTGTTTCAGGTTGTGACTTAGTGTTAGTTTTTGACAACAAATTAGACTTTGAGGGGAGCTTTTTACTAGCCATATTTTTACACCTAAATGTTTCTATCTATTTGTAGATAGTAGAATAACTGTTTATTTTTTGTCCAGAGCCAAGTGCTAAATGCTACTAGTTTTATTATTGAAGACATTTATTCTGAGGTGTAAAGTTAAAGCAAAACATATAGGAGTATAACTATGGACGAACAAGAACAAAAATTATTAAAAGAGTTATTACAAAAAAAATTACACGGCACTTTAAGTAAAGAAGAAGAACAAATGCTCTTTGACTTATCAGCAAAAAAAACAGGTCGTAGCCCATCAACTCCAACATCATCAGCTAATTTAGCCACAGGTCTTTCTAAACTAAATAACTTAATTACTGCTACTGATTCTCTTACTAATACTTTAGAGGAAATGGCTGGAAAAGTTAACACTCACAGTAGTCAAGCAGAAGCAAAACAGACAATAGCAGAGATGGAAGCAGAAAAAAAACCAAAAGAAAAAAAATGGTGGTGGTAATTTTACAGGGAAAAGAAAATTTTTTCCCTGTAGCTTATTAGAAAACTAGTCTTCTTCTGACACTCTAACACGGCCTTCAGCTTGTGCTTCAGCAATAATCTTTTGTGAAATTAGTGCTGGCACTTCGTCTAGGTGGGAAAATTCCATTGAATAGCTACCTCTGGCAGCAGTGATGGAATTGAGAGTTGGTGGATAGTTAAGCATTTCTGAAAGAGGGACTTGAGCTTTAATCACTTGTTGATTGCCTCGTGCATCCATACCTTGGATACGTCCACGTCTAGTATTAATATCACCCATTAAATCCCCAGAAAATTCTTGTGGTGCAACAATTTCTACATGCATTACTGGTTCTAATAATATAGGTTTAGCTTTTTCCATTGCATTACGAAAAGCTTTACGGCCAGCTATTTTGAAAGAAAGTTCGTCTGAGTCAACTGGGTGATAGGAACCGTCTATTAGCTCTACCTTAAAATCTATTACATTATAGCCAGCTAATGTACCTACAACAGCCGCTTCTAAAACACCTTTCTCAATCGCGGGACGGAAATTAGCAGGCACTGAACCACCAAAGATTTTATCTACAAACTCAAAACCACCCCCACGTGGTAGTGGTTCAAAAATACATTTACAATCTCCAAACTGACCACGGCCACCAGATTGTTTCTTATGACGACCTTGTACCTCAACACGAACCTTAATAGTTTCTTTATAAGGTACTTTAGGTGTATGTAACTCTACTTCTACAGCATAGCGACGTCTTAATTTTTCTACTGCGGCTTCTACGTGTAGCTGGCCTGAACCTGAGAGCAAAAATTCTTTTGTTTGTGCTTCACGAGTATAACGAAGGGCTTGATCTTCTTCTAACATTTTTGATAAGGCAGTAGAGAGTTTATCTTCGTCTTGTCGCGACTTAGGAACAATAGCAAAGTTAATTGCTGGTTCTGGAAAACGTACTGGAGTATAAATTATTGGTGTAGCTTTATCAGCAAAAGTATCCCCTGTAGTAGTTTCTTTTAACTTAGTTACTGCAATAATATCTCCTGCATTGGCCTCAGTAATTTTTTCCATTTTATTACCTTGGATTACATGAATTGGGCCAAGGCGTTCAGGAGCATTTTTAGTTAGATTAAATACTGTAGCATCAGCTTTAATTGAGCCTGAATAAATTTTACATAAAGTGATTCTACCAAATTGATCTGCGACAGTACGAAATACAAACGCTGAGTAAGGCTCGCTGCTACTAACCTTACGGCTAGTTTCCTCTGCATCAGCTTCAGTACTAACACGTCCTGTGACTTCGCCCAAATCAACTGGGGATGGCAAGTAATTAACAATTGCTTCTATCAAAGACTGGCTGCCAATATTACTTAGTGCAGAAGTAGCAAACACAGGTACTACACGTCTTTCTAAAATAGCAGATTTAATTCCTGGCAATACATCTTCATCTGGTAAAGTGCCTAAATCAAAGAATTTTTCCAGTAAAGCGTCATTACCCTCAGCAATCACTTCTATTAAAGCCTCACGAGATGAAGCAGCTTCATCTTTTAACTCAGCAGGAATATCTCCTTCAATCATTTTGCCACTACCATCATTTTGAGATGTATAGGCTTTCATCTTGATTAGATCCACTACCCCACGAAAAGTCTTTTCGCTGCCAATGGGTAGATGGACAGCTACAACAGTACGGCCAAACACTTCATTAATTCCAGCTAAAGTATTCTTAAAATCTGCTCGTTCATACTCCATTTTATTAATTACTATTGCTCGTGGTAGGTTAAACTCGTCTGCATAGCTCCAAGCTTTCTCAGTACTTACCCCAATACCTCCAACGGCATCAACAACAAATAGTGCCGTATCACAAACACGCAAAGCACCACGAGCTTCATGCACAAAAGCAGTAGCTCCTGGAGTATCTAAAATATTTATTTTATGACCTTTCCACTCAACATATGCTGGTGTGGTTTGGATTGACATTTTTCGAGCAATTTCAACTTCGTCAATATCTGTAGGGGCTGTCCCATCAGCAACACGGCCTAAGCGGTTAACTGCTCCAGAGGTAAAGAGCATTGCAGCAATTAATGAGGTTTTCCCCGCTTGACCATGGCCAACAACGCCAATATTACGAATTTCCTGTGTTGCATATACCTTCATTTGAATCCTCCAAAATGTACTAGAAAAATTCTATAGATAAATACGTGGGATAAAATAGGAAATGCCCATAATGTCACAATTACTAATGCTTTCCAAGCCCCCTATCACAGATCCAAGT
>CAZHXL010000047.1:0-8004 GCA_964536575.1 uncultured Clostridia bacterium
GGGGTGTTTGGTAGTTTGTTTGGGACACCAATTATTAATCAACCACAAGTTGCTATTATGGGTGTTGGTACAATTGAAAAACGTCTTTCTGTAATGGAAGATGATTCTGTTGCTATTCGTACTAAGTCTTATTTTAGTATTTCTTTTGATCACCGCGTGGTTGATGGCGCAGTTGCAGATCAGTTTATGTCAAATGTTAAACGTATATTAGAAAATTTTGAAGCTAGTGAAATAGGCTAGTTATTTGAGATTAAAGATGACTGACTCTCGTGTCTGTCAAGTAAAAAACTTAGGGTTGGTGGACTATGAGGAAGGCTTAAAATTACAACAAGCCTTCCTTGAAGCCCGTACCCAAAACCTTGTTCCTGATACACTCTTTTTTCTTGAACATCCTCATGTCCTAACCCTTGGACGTAATGCAAAATCCACAAATGTTATTACCCCCAAAGAAATACTAGAAAAAATGGGCATCGGCCTTTATGAAACAGGTCGTGGAGGTGATGTTACTTATCATGGTTTAGGTCAAGTGGTTGGCTATCCAATTATAAACCTTGCTCCTGATCGTTGTGATATACATCGTTATATTCGTGACTTAGAAGAAGTTATGATTCGTACAGCAGCAGATTTTGGTATTATAGCTAGTCGAATTGCTGGGCTTACAGGTATTTGGGTAGGACAAGAAAAACTAGCCGCCATTGGAGTACGTATTTCTCGATGGATTACAATGCATGGTTTTGCATTTAATGTAAATACAGATTTAAGCTATTTTAAGCTAATAGTTCCTTGTGGTATTTCTGATCGTGGGGTTACTTCACTAGAAAAGCTTTTAGGTAAAAAAATCCCTCTACAAAAAGTAAGAGAAAGTCTTGCTTATAATTTTGGGGAAGTGTTTAACCGAAAAATCGAAGAAAAAGTGGTTAAACACTCTTCAGTGCAAGTAGTAATTTTTGATGATAGCCTACCAGAGCCAGAATACTTACTTTTACGCCGAACTGAAGAAAGAGGAGGGTTTTGGCAGCCTGTAACAGGAAAAATAAAAAGAAAACGGGTAGAAGCACCTCAAGAAGCAGCCTTACGTGAAGTGCTTGAAGAAACAGGACTTCAAGGAGAACTTCTAGACCTTGACTATACCCATAGTTTTTATATCGAACCACAATTCTTAAAGACATCTCACCCAGATCCACAAATAAACCTAGAATATTCTTTTGCTTTAAGAACCACTAAGCAAGAAGTAAGAATTAGTCCTAAAGAACATATTGATTTTGCTTGGCTACCCTATGAAGAAGCCTATAAACGCTTAATCTGGAATGGTAACCAGCGTGCTTTTACCCTAACTCAAGCTTTGATCAAAGCAACAGACTCTTAGTTATTTAATTGTAGAATCGCTTGTTTTACCAAAAGGAAATGTTTTATCAAATTCTGGAGTAATTATTTGTTCGCCTTGCTCATTAATATAACCCCATTGACCATTGATTTTGACACCACATAGACCATAAGAAAAATGGTAGGCTTCATCAAACTGAGGAGCTATAACATAATTTCCTTTACTATCGATAAACCCTATTTTGCCATTAACCTTTACTTTTGCTATTCCTTTATTAAAAGGCCAAGCTTTATCAAATTGAGGAGCAATTATAAGAGTCCCTTTAGTATCAATATATCCCCAATGTCCTTTAATTAGAACTGCTACTAAACCATTCTTAAAGTAAGCAACATCCTTAAACTGAGGCTTAATTATCCAGTCACCTTTTTTGTTGATAAAACCAAATTTACCGTTAACTGATGCACCAGCTAAGTTTTCAGAAAAATAATAAATGCTATCAAAACCATTATTGATCGCAATAGTCCCATTTCTGTTAATAAAATACCATTTGTCATTGATTAAAGCACCAGCCAAACCTTCACTAAAGTCTATACTATAACTAAATTGAGGCTGAGCTAAGAAATTGCCAGTTTTATCAATGATTCCCCATTTTCCTCTAGATTTTACAAATGCAGCCTCATCTTGAAAACTGTAAGCATGATCATAAATTGGATCAATTACAAACTTACCAGTTTTATCAATAAACCCCCATTTCCCACCTAACTCTACACTAGCTAGTCCAGATAGAAATGGATAGACACTAGTAAAAATAGGTTCTATTACCACATTGCCTGTACTATCAATAAATCCCCATTTTCCATCTATAGAGAATGCGGCACGGTTTTGAGAAAAACTATTTACTTTCTCAAAAAGTGAAATAAATTCTACATTTCCATTTATTCCAAGAAAAAACCACCAATCCCCTCTCTTTGCTAGCCCTAAGACTTTAGTTTCTGTTTGGTTAATCTCTGTTTGAGTTTGACCATAAGCAACAGTTGACAAAATACAAATTAACAGTAGCAAAATAGCTTTTTTCATGCGTTACCTTTCCAAAAGAATTTATTGAATTTAATCTAAAAAAGTAAAAAAGGTTCAAATTTTAATGCTCTGAATATGCTGGAAACTAGTAGAAAAAGGGTTTTAGATGAAAACTTTTCCCGTAAGTTGAAGTTGATTAAACCTAAGAATTAGCTTATTTCTAGCGGTGTTCTAGTAATATAAAAATTTAGCGTAGTTTGGAGAAATATATGGCAGAACTAAAAGATAAATATTTACCTGTGCTAAGACTAGCCAAAACACTTGGTAGCAAAAAAATGAAAAGTGCTGAGGAAAATGGTCAACTTATTGTTAATGGTAGTTGCCCAACTCAATATTTGGTAGATGCTATTTTGGCACGGGCTAAAGAAATTGACGCTGAACATAAAGATTTAGCCCTAAATCTAAAAGCAGAAATGTCTTCAGAATTAACAACTAAATATGGGACAGTTTATGAACAAGCCTATACTTTAGATTGTGAAGAATTAGTATTAAAAGAAGAAAATGGCGTTTTAACTATTACTGCCAATTGTCCAACGCAATATAATGCCGATAGAGTGACAGAAAAAGCTAAAAAAGTCGATGTAGAGTGGCAAAAAACATTAGCTTTAGAGTTTAAAATTCAACGCACAGATATTTATGGCGAATATAAAACTAAAACAGATGATACTCTTGAGACTGTTGCTAAGAAAGTGACAAAAAATAAGGTTACTCCAGAACAAATCTTGGAAGCAAACAAAGATGTTTTAACAGATCCTAAAGTATTACTAGCAAAAACCTTATTGAAAATTCCTAATTGGGATGCATCTGCTGTTAAAGAAGAAAAACCAAAAGTTAAAAAAGAGAAACCTAGCGAAGAAGCTAAAATAGTTAAAGAAGCCAAATCAGCAACCGAAGTTAAACCAGATCCTACCCCTACTCCCGCTCCTGTGCCAGTAGTAGAAGTTAAAGTAGAGTCAACTCCCGCTCCTGCACCAGTAGTGGTAGAAGCTAAAGTAGAGCCAACCCCCGCTCCTGCACCAGTAGTAGAAGCTAAAGTAGAACCAACCGCCGCCCCAAAAGCTTTACCAACTCCAGTTGCATCGCCAGTATTACCCCCCACCTTAACCTCCAAACCTGTTGAAGAGGCTAAACCTAGCGAAGGAATAGAGCCTATAGTTATTGCACAAAAAGCAGCTTCTTTAGCTGAAGAAATAACAACAGCAATGGCTGCAAAAGACCAGTCAGAAGCGACAGCAAAAGCATTAACAGAAAAAGTTAAGTCCTTAGTTCAAGAACCAGGAATAGTGCCTGAATTGCCTGCCAATGAAGAAGAATATGAAGAAGATGAAGATTATGGCGAGGACGAGGACGATGATGACGGTGACGACGATGGTGACGATGATGACGGTGATGGTGACGACGATGACGGTGACGACGATGATGGGGATGATGACGATGGGGATGATGGCGATGAAGATGAAGATGAAGATGAAGATGAAGAGGACGAAGAGGATGATGACGGGGATGATGATGACGGGGATGATGGCGACGAAGAGGAAGAAGACGAGGATGGGGATGATGAAGATGACGATGATGATGGTGACGACGAAGATGACGATGATGATGGCGACGAAGAGGAAGAAGACGAGGAGCAAGAAACTAAAAAGAAGAAAAAGAAATAATAGCTTGTATTTTAATTGTGTAAACTATTAACGTTTGAGAGCATAGTGTAAATGTGCTAGGCTCAAACGTTAGTTGTAGAAGTTAAGGAGGATTTGTGAAAGATTTTGAAATTACACCAGAAGAGCTTAAAGAATGCCTAGATCGTGGAGATGATGTATTTATCCTAGACGTTCGCGAAGTACATGAATATCAGATTTGCAAGTTAGAAGGTTCGACTTTAATACCTCTAGGAGAAATAGCAAAACGAGTAAATGAACTTGATCCATCTCGCGAAATGGTTGTGCATTGCAAATTAGGTGGACGAAGCGCGAAAGCAGTAGATTTCCTTAAAAATGCAGGGTTTCAGAAAGTTAGAAATCTAGTTGGTGGTATAGATGCTTGGGCACAAAGGATCAATCCTAAAATGCCACGCTATTAACTAGGTAGTTTTGTGAGAAAACAAAAAGCAGCCAAGTACTTGCGCTGCTTTTTATTTTTAAGTGTTAAAAATAACTTTTTGGAGGGAATGTGTTTTATTCAGGATTTGATATTTCAGTAGAAACATTAAAAGAAAAAATTGACAAAAAAGATGATTTTTTCTTGTTAGATATTCGAGAACCTTTTGAATATGATATTTGCCGTTTACCTGACGCAACGCTAATTCCAATGGGTGAAGTTCCTAGCAGATTAAATGAGTTAGATAATGAGCGAGAAATGATCATTTACTGTCATGCAGGGGTGCGCAGTGCTAGAGTTGTTATGTGGCTAAGGCAAAATGGCTTTACTAATGCAAAAAACTTATCTGGTGGGATAGATGCTTGGTCTTGTTTGATTGACCCTAACGTGCCAAGATATTAAATTAGATCTTTTATTTTGCACACCAAATTTTATACAAGGTCTAACTTAAATGGAAAAGCAATTAATAACATTATATGTAAATGGCGAAGTCCATCAGGTAGCCGTTCCTGCTAATCGTAGTTTGATGGATGCAATACGCGAGGACTTAGGGCTAATTGGCACAAAGCATGGTTGTGATGATGGTGATTGTGGTGCTTGTACTATCCTAGTTAATGGTCAGCCAGTGCTTTCTTGTATGATGCTTGCGGTTTGTCATCAAAAACAGGAAATTACCACTATTGAAGGCTTGGCACGAAATAATCAGCTTAACCGAGTACAAGCCGCTTTTTGTAGCGAAGGTGGAATGCAATGCGGTTACTGTACGCCAGGAATGATAATGAGCGTAAAAGCCTTACTAGAGCACAACTCTAACCCAACTGAGCCAGAAATCCGTGAAGCCATTTCAAATAATCTTTGTCGTTGCACTGGATATACAAAAATCATCAAAGCTGTGCAAAAAGCAACCACTTTCCCGGAATTTATCGCTTCTTCAACTAAACCAGAACCACCAGACGCATTTTTTTCATAAAGGTAGGGCCGTATGAGTCAAGAATATCAAAATATTAACAAGACAGAGTTTTCTGTAATTGGTAAATCTGCTCCAATGATTGATGGTACTCCTAAGGTAATGGGAACAGCCATTTATGCAGATGATATAAAACTACCAGGAATGCTTTATGGCAAAATCCTTCGTAGTTCTCATGCTCACGCAAGAATTGTAAAAATTGATACTAGCCGTGCTGCCGCCCTACCAGGGGTCAAAGCAATCATTACAGGCAAAGATACTCCTGTAAAATACGGTATCTTGCCAATTGGCCAAGACGAAACTGCTTTAGCTGTAGACAAAGTGCTTTATGTTGGGCATGAAGTCGCTGCTGTAGCTGCTATTACAGAAGAAATTGCCGAAGAAGCTGTTAATTTAATAGATGTTGAATATGAACTATTACCTGCTTATCTAAATGCTGATGCTGCAATGGTTGCTACAGATATGTTTATCCATAATGACCGACCACGTAACATTGAAAAAGAATACCATCATAGTTTTGGTGACCTAGAAAAAGGCTTTGCCGAGTCTGATTTAGTGTTAGAGGATAGTTTTAATTTCCCTCGTATTACCCATGCAGCAATGGAACCTCACTCAGCAGTAGCACACTATGAAGCAAATGGAAAATTAACCGTTTGGACATCTACACAAACCCCTCATTATGTACATCGTGGACTTGCAAAAGCTTTGCAGATGCACCCTAGCAAGGTTAGGGTGATTAAGCCTTTTGTTGGTGGTGGATTTGGTGGAAAAAGTGAGACTTTTTCCTGTGATGTGTGTTCTTCATTGCTTTCTAAATTAACTGGTAAACCAGTCAAAATTACTTTTACTCGCGAAGAAGTTTTTTATGCCCATAGAGGTCGCCCAGATCAATTTGTTCACCTCAAACTAGGAATGAGAAAAGACGGTAAAATTACATCTGTTTATGCTAAAACAATTCAGGATGGTGGTGCCTTTTGTAGTTATGGTGTGGTAACAATTCTTTACTCAGGAGCATTGCTAGCAGCCCTCTATGATATTGAAAACATTAAGTTTGACGGTTATCGCGTAGTAACTAATAAACCTGCTTGTGGCCCAATGCGTGGACATGGGACAGTCAATGTTCGTTATGCTTTTGAAGTAATGTTAGACCGTTTAGCAGTTGGGCTAGGGCTAGATCCGGCGCAGGTACGGCTAAACAATATGCTTAAGCCTAATAGTCGTACTGTTAATGATTTGCGTGTAACTTCTTATGGCTACAAAGAATGTGTGGAAAAAGCAATGGAGCGTGCTGGATGGGCAGAAAAACGCGATAAAATGCCATTTGGCCGCGGAATTGGTATAGGTGGCAGCCATTATGTTTCTGGCGCGGCTAATTCGATTGTGCGTGGTAAAATGCCTCATTCCAACGTCAGTATCAAAATTGATATTGATGGAGGAGTCTCTGTTTTTACTGGTACAGCAGAAATTGGTCAAGGAACGGAAACTGTCCAAGCTCAAATTGTTGCTGAAGAGTTAGGATTACCACTAGAACGGATTCGAGTTATTGCTGCAGATAGTGATATTACTCCAGTAGACCTAGGAAGTTATTCTAGTCGCGTAACCTTTATGGCTGGTAATGCAGCACTCTTTGCTGCTCGTGATGTGAAAAATCAACTTTTGCGCCATGCTGCTGAAGTATTAGGCGAATCACCAGAACACTTAATTTGTAAGAATGAAAGAATTTATGTTGAATATGATCCTGAAAGATCAATGGCTTTTCGTGAGGCTTTAATCAGTGCTTTAGAACATAGCGGTACAGTGATTGGTAAAGGGGCTTATACCCCTCCTTCTGAATCTCAAGGTGGCCGGTTTAAGGGTGCAGGCGTGGGGCCAGGAGTAGCCTATAGTTATAGCGCAAGTGTTGCAGATGTTAGTGTTAATCCAGAAACAGGGCATGTAAGGGTCAACAAAATTTGGGTAGCACATGATTGTGGTCGTGCACTTAACCCTCTAGCAGTAGAAGGTCAAGTAGAAGGTTCTGTTTGGATGGGTTTAGGGCAAGCTTTACAGGAAGAACAAATTTTTACTCCAGAAGGTTTAACCCTTAATCCATCGCTACTTGAGTACAAAAGCCCTGGAGCAATTGAGTCTCCAGATATTGAAACAATCATTGTGGAAAGCATTGATCCTGAGGGGCCATTTGGTGCAAAAGAAGCGGGCGAAGGCTCATTAGCAGGGGTAATTCCTGCTATTGCTAATGCAGTTTATGATGCTGTAGGGGTTTGGATTACTTCTTTACCAATTACTCCTGAAAAAATACTTAAAGAATTAAATAAGCAAAAAGCGGAGCAAAAGAAAAAATGATTACAATGCCACAATTTACGGTACTTCAGCCGGAAAATGTCTCACAAGCAGTAGACTTTCTTGCTAAACATAAAGACTTGCGAGTCCTAGCTGGTGGTAGTGATTTAGTTGTGGAGATAATTTAAAATTCAGAATTATGTCCATTTATAATTTTCTGGAAGTTCAGTGACTATATATTGAAATTTTGACTATAATC
>CAZHXL010000047.1:8014-8904 GCA_964536575.1 uncultured Clostridia bacterium
TGATTTAGTTGTAAATTTACGTAATAGACTTTTTACTCCAGAGTATGTTCTGGATATTAAAGGAATTAAAGACTTACATGGTATTAAGCAAACTGAACAGGTAGTTTCTATAGGAGCACTTACTAGTTTAACGGAAGTTTCAAAAAATAAGCTTGTTCAGGAACATTATCCTGTGCTAGCAATGGCTGCTCATGTAGTTGCAGGGCCAAATATTCGTAATATGGGAACAATTGGCGGTAATATTTGCTTAGATACCCGTTGCTATTGGTACAATCAGTCTTTTTTTTGGCGTAAGTCCTGTAATTTTTGCTTAAAGAAAGATGGAGATATTTGCCATGTTGCACCAGGAGGAAAATATTGTTGGGCAGCTTATTCTGGAGATACTGCACCAGCTTTGTTAACTCTAGATGCAAGCATCAAGATTGCTAGTCCAAAAGGTGAAAGAATTGTAGCGTTAAAAGGTTTTTTTGTAATGGATGGGATTAAGAAATATAATCTAGATAGTAACGAGATTATTACAGAGGTATTAATCCCAAAAACAAGTGCAGGCTGTCAAGGGACTTATAAAAAGCTACGCATACGTGATTCAGTTGATTATCCTTTAGCAGGGGTGGCTATAACAGGAAAAGTTAATAAAGAAGGCGTTTGCCAAGCGGTTTCTGTTGCACTTACAGCCGTAAATCCTGCTCCTGTGTTAGTACCAGAAATTACTGATTTACTAGTTGGCAAAAAACTTGATGATGAGTTAGTAGAAAAGAGTGTTGAATTAGCACGTAAAACAGCTAAACCGATGAAAACCACTTTGTCTACAATGCCTTACCGTCGTCATATGGTTGGGGTGTTTGTAAAACAAGGGCTAATGGAAGTATTAAAATAATTTAATCTTTTGG
>CAZHXL010000047.1:8914-24241 GCA_964536575.1 uncultured Clostridia bacterium
ATCTTTTGGCCATAAGTTATATAGAGGCGGATATGTCACAACCATTACTAGAAATAAATATAGATCACTTAGTTACAGAGGATGACACACCTGTGGATAATATTCTTTCTGAAAAAAACCAACGATTGTTAACAGAACCACTTTATACAAATTGGTCTGGCCCAGGAGATAATAGACCATACCTAGTTGCAGCTAATGTAGGGGTGTTTTCTAGCCTTTATCAAAGTCCAATTGTCCCAGATGTATTTTTAAGCCTAGATGTAGAAGTTCATGAAGATTGGACTAAGAAACGTCATCGTTCCTACTTTGTTTGGGAATTTGGAAAGCCTCCTGATTTAGTAATTGAAATTGTTTCTAATAAAGAAGGTGGAGAAAACACTAGTAAGTTACAGCGTTATGCTAGGATAGGCATTACCTATTATGTGATTTTTGATCCTGATAAGCATCTTAGTAATGAGTTCTATGGTTTACAACTAGGGCGTTATGTTCGGTTAAATCAAGCTTATTTTAATGAAATAGGTTTGGGGGTATGTTTGTGGGATGGTGTTTTTGAACGTAAACACTCTACTTGGTTGCGTTGGTGTGATAGGCAAGGTCAAATTATTCCTACTGGCAAAGAATCAACTGAAGCAGAAAAACAGCAAGTCGAAACAGAAAAACAACGAGCCGAAGCAGAAAAACAACGAGCCGAAGCAGAAAAACAACGAGCCGAAAAACTAGCTATTAAATTACGTGAATTAGGGATTGATCCAGATTTGCTCTAAAGCTTGTATCAAATAAGTAGGGGCAGACCTGCGTGTCTGCCCTATTGATCTTAATAGATAAGATTAAGTAATTATTTCCAATCACCAGACTTTTTCAAAAAGTCTAATAAATTGGCTTTTTTCAAAATTTCTTCGATTGCGTCATGGCCAAGACGAGGAGCTAAAGACTGTGGCTGCTCCGCTAAATTATAACCAGTAATCGCAACTATTACAGTAGCCGTAGCTAGACTATGTGCATTTACTTTATCAATAGTGTCACTAGATTTATGGTGAACATCATCATAGTGAGTCATATCTACCAGTAAATCTAACGTAGGTACGCCTTCTAAAATAAAGTAAGCATGATCAGTATTAAAACTAACTTCATAAGATAAAGTATCACCATTTAAGTTTTTAAGCATATTACTAATTGGTTTCATGGCTTCATAAACATCATTGCGGCCTTGAACCTTCCAACCATTAGGATGACCAGCACCATTATCTGTATTGAGGATGGCAATACATTTATCCATATCCGATTTATGAGCTTCAATATAAGCTTTTGAGCCTAGTAAGCCTTGTTCTTCGCCTCCCCAAAGAGCAAAGCGAATAGTACGACGGGGTGCTTGGCCAAGCGAAGAAATAGCTCTAGCAACTTCTAATACTGTGGCACTCCCACTCCCATTGTCTTGTGCTCCAGTACCAAAGTCCCAAGAATCCAGATGTGCGCCAATTAAAATCCACTCATTGGGCTTCTCTCTACCAGGAATTTCTGCAATTACATTGTCTACTTGGACTTCACCAGGAGTGCGGTTTTCATAATGAAACTCTATTGTGACTGTGCCTTTTTCTAAAGAACGTCGAATTAATTGATTATCTTCTGAACCTAATGCAGCTATTGGTAGTGCAGTAACCTTAGTACCTAAAGAAGCTTTACGCGCTTTTACAATATTATTTTCATATTGATCAGGTATAAGTACTGCTTGAGCACCAATTTCTTTAAGAGCCATATAAGCATCAGAAGCTTTCATTAATGCATTAAGTCGTCCTTCAGCAAAGATTGTTGCTGGATCAATTAATAGGATTTTTCCTTTGAAATTATCAGCTTGAGCTTTGATTTTATCCACAGAAAAATCTTTTAGTAACACTACGTCACCTTTAACGCCGTTTGGTGGTGTAGAAGGTGTCCACCCCATTGAATGCAGGATAATAGGGTGTTCTATAGGAGAAATCATTCTTGCACGAGCAGAAACAGCACGTTCCCATCCATCCATAGTGAACTTTTCTAGACGAACGTTCTTAAGTCCCATAGCACGAAATTCTTCTGCTGCCCATTCTGCTGAGCGTTGATAAGCTTTTGTGCTTGTTAAACGTGCACCAAAACGATCTGTCAATGTTTGTAAATATTTCATAGATTGCCCATTAACTAGAATACTGCCAGCAAGTTTAGCGGAAGCTTGCTCTAGGTCTGTAGGACTATTAGCAAAAGAACTTGTGGTTGTAGGCTGATGTGCCACTATAGATAGTGGTAAAAGCAAAGAAATAATTAATAGCGTAAGTAAAATTTTAGGTTTTTTCATAATTTATCATCCAGGATTTTAAGATTTAATTTTGGCGGTAAGTAGAGAGTATAAACTAATTCGCTTTAGTCCTGTAGGGAGACTTGATAATAAAAAAACACAAAAGTACTAGGTCTTATTTAGGAAAAAGTGTTGTAGAAAGTTATTGAGTGCTTGTAATTGTCGTTCTTGATCTGTAATCAAAGCTTGGGAAAGGTTTTTAGTTGGGTAAAAGATGGTTTTAGAGCAAAGATTTTTGACAAAAAAAGATCACCCAATTAAGGGTTGGGTGATGCAGATAATACAAAACAATATGAATGGATGGGCTAATAATAGCATGAAAGTTATATAATAAAACAACAAATTTTAAATGAAAAAAGACCTAGTTTTAAGTAATTAGACTTAAAGCTAGGTCTTTTGGAAATGTCTAAGAAATAAAAGCTAAACTATTTATTTCTTTTCAGTCTTAGCACCACAGCCATCTTTGCCAGCGCAGCTACTCTTGCTCTTGTCAGCAGCTACTTTACAACCACCTTTGCCTTTACAAGAATTTTTGCTCTTGCAACCGCCATCGCCGGTCTTGCAACCGCCTTTGCCTTTGCATTCATTCTTGCCTTTGCATTCGTGACCAGCACCTTTGTCTGGAGTAGAACTAGCACCAGCGTCTACCTTACAACCACCTTTGCCTTTACAAGAATTTTTGCCTTTGCAACCGCCATCGCTGGTCTTGCAACCGCCTTTGCCTTTGCATTCATTCTTGCCTTTGCATTCGTGACCAGCACCTTTATCTGGTGTTTCAGCAGGTTTTTCAGTTTCAACAGGTTTTGGGCTTTCAACAGGCTTTGGACTTTCAACAGGTTTTGGGCTTTCAGTAGGCTGACCGCCACCATCACATCCGGCCATCATGCCAGCAATTGCAAATCCCAATACGGCTTTAGTAAAATCTCTACGATCCATTAATTTTCTCCTTTAATTATTTGTTGCTCCCTATGATAGTATGAAATCGCGGGCTTAAATTGGAACTAAAGCATTGTGTATACTCCAATGGCAACTATATGTCAAGCCATAAATTTTGATTAGCTTTTAAGCCTTTGATAACTGGGCTAATAGCTTTTACTAGCTTAGTAATGCATGATATATAGCTGATCAACTAGGTTGTATTATTTAGCCAAAATTTAGCGTGACTATGAAATATAACTAGTTTCACATGAATTTTATTCCGATAGAAACGCGATTTTATTATCAGTATTTTAATTAGGAGATGCTATGCAACAAAGTAACATGGTTTCAATAGTAAAAAAAGGACACGATTTATTGGTTAAAATATTAGACTATTTAAGAGATCCTTTTTTGTTAATTATAAGACTTTATTGGGGATATCAGTTTTATATGGCGGGTAGAGGAAAATTGCTTAATTTAGAACGTACTACAGGATTTTTTACTGATCTTGGAATTCCTGCACCAAAACTTCATGCTATTTTTATTGGTTCACTAGAATGTTTTGGAGGATGGTTGCTAATATTGGGCTTAGCCTCTCGCTTAATTAGTATTCCTCTAGCAGTTACTATGGTAGTTGCGTTCTTAACAGCACATAATGAAGCCCTCAAAGAGCTTTTTAATGAACCAGATAAAGTTTTTGCTGAAGCTCCATTTTTATTTCTTTATGCTTGTGTAATTGTTATGACTTGTGGGCCAGGAAGGCTTTCTCTAGATATGTTAATCCGCTCTAAGTTCTTTACTAATCAAGAGGCTGAAGCTAAAAAATAATTCTAAAATATTGTTTAGGTAAACCTATGAAATTTGATGATCTTGATAAGAAAATGCGTATATTTGAAACTGCGCATGATGTTGTGGTTTTGCCAGAAATATACATGGTTGCTAGGATTGATGGACGATCATTTACACGATTAACTCGCGACATTCATAAGTTTAATGCCCCTTTTGATGAGCGTTTCAGAGACTATATGGTAGCCACAACTAAGCATTTAATGGAATGTGGTTTTAATGTTATTTATGGCTATACAGAAAGCGATGAAATCTCTTTACTTTTTCATCTTCAGGAAAATGCTTTTGGTCGTAAGGCAAGAAAATATGTTTCTATTTTGGCAGGAGAAGCAAGCGCAAAATTCTCACTTTTATTAGGGAGCCAAGCTGCATTTGATTGTCGAATTTGCCAGTTACCAAATATTAGTTTGGTTTGTGACTATTTTCGCTGGCGTAACGAAGATGCTCATCGAAACGCACTTAATGGCTATTGTTACTGGGAGTTAAGGGAAGAAGGCAAAACTGTTACACAAGCAACTAACGCTTTGGAAAAAATATCTGTAGCAGAAAAAAATGAAATGCTTTTTGACCGAGGGGTTAACTTTAATGATGTTCCTAACTGGCAAAAACGTGGAATAGGGCTATTTTGGAAAGCTTATGAAAAAAAGGCTAAAAACCCAATTACTAGCGAAGATACCCTAGCACAACGTCGAGCTATCCATATAGAGTTAGACTTGCCTATGAAAGACCAATATAGTGATTTTATTAGGGGCTTAGTAGAAAACAACATAACAGCATCTAAGTTTTAGCATTAGTTAACAAAGAAACTTTTCTATAAATGCATCTACCAAAACATACATTTAAGATTTTGTTTAGGAGATGCATTTATGTTAATTACAAATTTATTCTTCTTTTTACTGTTTTTTCAACCTCTTATTAATAACTCTTTCTATCTTATTGATAAAACTATTGTTATAGAAAACAATGTTTATGAAGATATAGACCCTTTTATTGATGATCTTTATTATCAAGATAAGAAAACTCGTAGTATTGGAAGGGCTAATTTACTAAGAATAGCTAGGCAGTCTAGGTCATTTAGAAAATCTGTAACAGACTCATTAATAAGGGTTTTAAGCGATGAAAGGCTTTTAACCTATCAAAAGGAATTTCGCTATCAAACTTGGTATGATGCAGCACAATTACTTGGGGAATTAAAAGCAGTTGAAGCAATTGATTTATTAGTAGAACACTTGGATTATACTGGAGATAAAAACGATATTTCTCTAAATTACTATCCTGCTATTGAAGTATTAGCTAAGCTTACCCCTACTTCTACTAGCAAGTTAACCAAAGTACTAAGCGAGCATAAAAATTTAACTATTAGGATTAATGCTGCACGCTGTCTAGGTCTAATTAATAACGAAGAAGCTAGAATAGCTTTATTAAAAGCGTTATCACTAGAAAAAGATCCTAAAGTGCAAGAACAGATCCAACTAGAGTTAAATAAATGGGTAATGGTATGTAGTTAAAGATAAAAGACCCAACATTTTTGTGCTGGGTTTTTTTATTATCTTAGAGCATTAGGATCTATTTCTTTGCTTTATAATCAATTAATTACAAAGCAAAAACTCATTATCACTAACTTATTGATTGTCTTACGGCTGAAATAATTTGGTCTTCTAAGGGGAAGTCATCGCCTTCTTTTGTTATTACATTTTTGCTATTAACCCAAACTGTAAATTCCCCGCGACCTCCTGGAGTGAGAGTGGTTTCTAAGCCAAAGTGGGTTTTGATGCTTTCTGCCATACTGGCAGCATAAGGCTTATAGTTTCATATTACACAATAACGAATTTCTAATTGATGCATTAAAATTGTTCCTCCGAAAAGCTTATTTGCGAAAAATAATGCTTTAAATATTGACATAGAAACTAAAGAAAAGAAAATATGCTTTGTCGAGATTACTGATAAGCTAACCTTACATTAGTGAGGTTTGCTAGTTGATTTAGTAGATAAGTAATAGTTACAGACTAAAGAAGCTAGTTGAAGATAACTAATCAATGCTATTCTTTAAAAATATTATAAAACTATAGAAAATTATTTTAAGGTTTAGAAAAGTGTCCTTTCGTTTACTAAAAAACTTATTAGCAAAAAGAAATTTTCTTATCTTAATTCTCTTTATTACTTTTGCTTGTGGTGAAAAGTCTAAGCTTAAGCCAGCAGAAAATAAAATCTTAGACCTAAAGCCTACTGTGATAATGATCTCCCTAGATGGGTTTCGCAGTGATTATCTTGATGAGACGACAATGCCAAATTTGTATTCACTAGCAAGTAGTGGAGTAAGAAGCCAAGCTTTAGTGCCAGTTTTTCCTACAAAAACCTTTCCTAATCACTACACAATTGTTACAGGCTTATATCCAGAAAATCATGGCATGATCTCAAATAAAATTTATGATCCTGAGACAAAAAATGAGTTTCCTGGAGAAGGTAAAATAGAGGCTAAAAATAGTATTTGGTGGGGAGGTGAGCCGATTTGGGTTACTACACGGCTACAAGGCCAAAATAGTGCTACTCTATTTTGGCCAGGCTCAGAAGCCGAAATTAAAGGTAAACGCCCTACTTATTGGAAACCCTATGATAAAGGAATGGTTTATATCGATAGGGTTAATCAGGTTTTAACTTGGTTAGAATTACCTGTTGATAAACGTCCTACTTTGATTACTCTATATATTGAAGATATAGATATAGCAGGACATAGCTATGGCCCTAATTCACCAAAAGTAAAAGAGGCTTTACAATCAGTAGACAAAGTTTTCCAAGATTTAATTGATGGATTAAAAGCCCGAGGTATTTTTGACCAGGTTAATTTAGTTATTACTTCTGATCATGGAATGACTAGTCTTTCTGAAAATAGAATTATTTATATAGATGATTACATAGATTTATCAAAAGTACGGTTACTTGAGGAAACTTCTTTGGTTTGGGTTTGGCCAAATGAAAGCGATATAACAGAAACTTACCAAAAATTAGTTAATGCACATCCTAATTTCAAAGTTTATCGTAAAGAGGAAATTCCTGAGAAATATCATTTTCGAAATAATCCTCGTATTCCTCCAATTACTGTTATTGCTGATGAAGGCTGGTGTGTAATCACTCACAGTCTAACAACAGCTTTTAAGCGAGCTTATGCTGGTGGGGGTACGCATGGTTATGATCCAGATTTACCTTCAATGCAAGGAGTTTTTATTGCACATGGCTCAGCTTTTCAAAAAAAATTAATAGTCCCACCTTTTCATAACACAGGGGTTTATAATTTAGTCAGTACAGTTTTAAGCTTAAAACCTGCTCCTAATGATGGTTGTTCAGACTGTTTTCGTGGCATGTTAAAATAACAATTAAGTGTTAAATCAATAGATAAATCAATAGATAAATACCTAATGATTTGTTTGTTTCAAGATTTTTAAGGCTTCTGTTGCTAATCTTTCTTCTTGGCCAAAGCCATTTAACCACAATACTTCTTTAGTATGTCGCCACCAAGTAAGTTGACGTTTAGCATAATGGCGAGTGTCTAGCTTTGTTTGCTCAATACAACTCTCAAGCGATCGTTCACCTTGTAAGTATTCAATTACTCGACGATATCCATGTGCGCCAAAAGCTTTGGCATTGGCTGGAATACCCTGCTCAAGCAGGTTTTGTACTTCAGCAATCAACCCTTGGTCAAACATTTGATCAACTCTAGTGTTAATTTTTTCATAAAGCTGATCTCTTGGAGGGTTGAGGGCAAAAACACAAATCCGTGATGCAAATGTTGGTCGAGAAAGCATTTTTTGTTGCCACTCAGTTATGGAGCGTCCTGTTTGGAAATAAACTTCTATTGCACGAATTGTTCTTGACCAATCATTTTGAGCAATCTTAGCAGCAGCAACTTTATCTAAACGTGCGAGCATTCGGTGTAAATAAGCGGCACCTTTACGCAAACGAATAGCTTTTAATCGCTCTCGTAGTTCTAAGTTTGTTGGCTGGTCTTCATCAAATAACGCGCCTTGTAGTGCGCGTAGGTAAAAGCCTGAGCCTCCAACTAAAAGTGCATAACGGTTGCGTGCCTCAATTTCATCGATAGTTGCTGTTGCTCGACGAGCATAATCTCCAGCAGTAAAATTTTCTGTTGGATCTGCTATATCAATTAAATGGTGGGGGATTCCTTCCATTTCTGCGTTAGGGATTTTCGCAGTTGCAACATAAAGCCCACGGTAGACTTGTACAGAGTCAAGATTAATTATTTCACCGTCTAAGTGTTTTGCTAGCGCGATGCCTAAAGCACTTTTTCCTGAAGCAGTTGGACCTACAATGGTAATAATTGATCGTCCTGTGGCGAAGGGTTGAAGTTGAGTCATACTTTTAATATTTAATAGTCCAAAACATTGCTGATTAGTTTTATAATGCCGCAATAAGTGCGGGAAAGGAATTGTTATGACACACGAATATAGCAGAGAAGAATTGTCCCAACAATATAGCTTAAGACTAGATGAACCTTTCGGCTCTAATTCAATGTGCAAAATAGGTAATGCTAAACAGGTCAAATGGTTAAACGGTAAAAAGCTAATATTGTTAGTAGGAAAAGTATAATCAAAACTCCTAGTTGCTGGCTTCGGACTAGTTTCATATTGCCTCCGTTAGTTTCTCTTCTATTATTTGTCTAAGTTCCTGTATTATTTGCATTAATTAGACAAAAATTAGACAAAAATAAAAACATTTAAAATTTCAACATTATCTACTTGCTTCCTATAAAACAATTTTATAAAGGATAGATGCCATGGAAGATAAAATCCAATATGTAGTACTTTTTGTTTTAGCAGTAATAGTAATCAAGTTAGTTACTAGTAATATAGGTAAAGATAAGCGTCTATGGCAAACGATTGGCCAAAAGTATCGACTTAATTTTAGTGAAGGCGTGGAAATACGAGGTGATAAAGAAGTAAAAGTATTTCGCCTTAAAGGCTACTATCGTACTTGCTTAGTTTCTATTACTGGTAATCGGTCTTTAGGACAAGCAGAAACACATATTTCTATAAATTATCCTAAAGGCTTAACGGATAGCCTAAGGCTTTATCCTGATGGTACTTTAGGCCGCATTGGAAGAGGATTATCTAAACTTGTTAGCCCAACTAGAAGTTCACGCCAACCTTTTTATCTTACGATGCCTCCTCCTAAAGGAATGCAACAAGATGTACAAAAACAGCTAAACTCAACTATTCAAGAGCAGTTAACCCAACTCTTTATTATTTGTAATGGTAAAGGTCGTCGTGTTGATATAACAGATGCCTATGTGATTATAAAAGAAATTGGTTTTGTAAAAAATGTGGAGAGCCTTTTTCCATTAATTGATGAGGTTTTGACATCAATTAATGTCATAGAAAGTAATATCGGAGAATTACTTAAGGATATAGCCCCTAAAGTTTAATAATAGAGCCTAAAGAAACTTTAGGCTCTATGTTTTATGATTTTCTATGTTTTATGATTTTACTTGCTATTACCTAAGCTTTGTGGGCCGCGGAAAATTTGCCCACCAGTATCAAGCCGATAAACTCCTTTTAGATCAGCATAAAAAGATACTCTACCAGATTTATTATAATTAAGCGGTTCGCCATGAACCGAAAAATCACGCTTATCTTTGCCCAGTTCAATAGTGAATTTATACCCTTCTATTTCGCCGTTTTTTAGGCTAACAGGCCAAAAAGTAGCATTTACTAGGTCTTCTATTGAGCCATAAAGCCCTTTATTGGCATCTGAGTAAAGCTTTTGCGCGCCAATATAGCGTTCCATATAAATTTGGGCAGCATCCTCATGAGCGCGAATACGAATTTCTGGGAAAAACCTACGTCCCAATCCTTTTACTAGTTCTAAGGTTTCTGTGTCACCTACTATCCAACGATCCTTTATTTGAATTAATGAAACTTCGTCGGCAGTAGGGTCTTTAGGGTTATCTGTAGATTTTATAAAGACAGTGGCTGTTACACCGTTACTTTGACTTCCCACAGCTTTTACTGTTTCTGGAATTTGAGCAAAAGTTACCTCAAAGTCTGGTTCTAGCTCCTTTAACTCTTGGGGTGTAAGCGGCTCGATTGCATCACGATAAACAGACATACGAAAGCCTTCTAGGTATTTCTTTTCTCGTAACAATCGATAAAATTCTTTTACTGTATCTACAGGATTAAGCACTCTTTCTTCTTGAGCAGTACTTTCTTGGTCTTCAGGTAAAGCTTCTTGAGCAAGTATGTTACTTGTAAACAGAGTAAGTACAATAGATAGAGAGAGAATAAACTTACTAATTCTCATAATTTTTTGTCCTAATAGGGAGTTTAATCTGGATTAATGAAAGAGATTTTAGCAAAATAATTTCTTGATTGCCAAGTAAGCAAAGACCTAAACTAGGGTAAGCAAGAGCAAAAAAAATCTCCTAACATTTGTTAAGAGATTTTTAGTATTATCAGAGTTCATTAATTAAAGGATTTGGAGAAAACAATGAATTGGAAAATTTATTTAATGTGCTAATTCATGATTACGGCATTTGTCTCCACTAGGTAAGATATTAACTGTTGCTTGGTTAATCTCAAACGCAGTATTTGTATTAGCAGTTAGACTATAAATATCAAAGCCAAAAGAATCTAAATAAGTAGCTAAATCAAGAGTAGACGCAAGATAAAGAGCTTGACGCTCACCATAAAAATCACAAATTTGAAGCAGTCTCTCTATTACTTCGATCGGAGCAAACCTCTGTTCTGGGTCTTTGAAACTTGCCATGGTTGGATCTCCTCTCTTCCGAAATATATTGGTATTTGTTACTAGCTAAATGTTTTGTACAACCCTAAGATGCAATCTAAAATCAGACAGGTTGCTTAAACTTCCTATGGCTTGGCTAACAGTTGCCTAAGCATCCCTCTAAAACTTTATAGCATATCTACATCAGGAATGTTGAATAAATATTTAGCTATTCCTTAAACTTATCATTTTGCTAACAAATCTAGGATAACACTATAGGCATAAATAAGTAGTTAATAGGACATTAAATTTTCATAAACTTTCTAAGTTGATCACTAAGAATAATTTCTTGCTAATCTGCTTATTACAGGTTACTTACTCGTTTATAGGGTTTTCTGGTGAGTTGCTTAGTGTAATTAATTGTTCGAGTTTTTCTAGTGCCTGACCTTGAGCTATGGTATCAGAGGCTAGCTCAACACCTTCTTTGAGGGTTTTAGCACGATCACATAAGTAAAGCACTGCTGCTGCATTTGCTAGCACGACAGATTTAATAGCATCATTACGACTATTGGAAAGAATTTCTATTAAGATTTGAGCGTTTTCTTTAGGCGTACCACCAACAATTGCTTCTTCTCTAATGGGGTCAAAGCCAAAGTCCTTTGGTGAAAGCTCAAAGAGCTTTACCTTGCCTGCATTAACCTCTGCTACATGGGTAGTGTCTGATAAAGTAATTTCATCCAAGCCATCTGACCCCCAAACCACCCAAGCGCGTTCGGTTCCAAGTTGAGCTAGCACATGAGCACATTTTTCCATCCCTGCACGAGAAAAAACTCCTACTAGTTGGCGAGGTGTTTTAGCTGGGTTAGTTAATGGCCCAAGCAGATTAAAAGCCGTCCGAACCCCTAGTTGACGGCGGATTTCTGCTACTCGTTTAGTAGCAGCGTGAAAAGCAGGAGCAAACATAAAACAAATACCTATCTGATCCAAACATCGCCCAGCTGCTTGAGGGCTAAGGGTAATTTTTACCCCTAACTCATTAAGTATGTCTGCGCTGCCAGAGCGACTAGACACGGCTCTATTACCATGTTTAGCCACTGGTACCCCTGCGCCAGCAATTACAAAAGCGGCTGTAGTAGAAATATTAAAAGTTCCTTTTGAGTCTCCTCCTGTACCAGAAGTGTCAACAAAGAGCTTGTGCTTAGTAGGGAAATGCGCGGCACGTTGCCGCATAACAGCAGCAAATCCTGCTAATTCGTCGACAGTTTCACCCTTCATTGCTAAAGCAATTAATAGCGCGGAAACCTGGGCATCTGTAACATCTCCATCAATAATCTCGCTTAATACAGTGCTTGCTTCAGCTTGTGACAGGTGAATACCCATCATCACATTCTTAAGAATATCTTTAATCATATGCCTGTTTTACTTTGTTTATTTTGTTTATTAGGATACGTTGTTAAAAAATAAAGTACTAGAGTATAGTTTTAAGTTCTTGAACTATGTCTAGAAGTCTGTCTGCTACTTGGTGTTTGCTCATTAGCGGAAGTGTAGTTTGATTTCCTCTACGATCAACAATTACAACTCGATTAGTATCTGTGTCAAAGCCTGCATCTGTAGCACTAACATCATTAGCGACTATTAAATCAAGATTTTTTTTCAGAAGCTTACCTTGAGCATACTCTAAAACATTTTGTGTTTCTGCGGCAAAACCTACCAAAACTTGGTGGGTTTTTCTCTCTCCTAATGCGGCTAATATATCTGTGGTGCGTTCTAGCTCAATCATCATCTCTGAGGCAGTTTTTTTTATTTTTTGCTCAGCTTGTTGTTTTGGGCGATAATCGCACACTGCCGCAGATTTAATTACAATAGTAGCTTTTTCAAAGTAGCTTAAAACCGCCTCATACATTTCTTGTGCAGAAGTAACTTTAACTAAATTTACTTTGCTAGGAGGCGTTAGAGATACAGGCCCACTAACTAGGGTAACTTCTGCACCTCTAGCTAAAGCGGCCTTGGCAATTGCATAGCCCATTTTTCCTGATGAGCGATTGGAAATATATCGAATTGGATCAAAATGTTCGCGGGTTGGGCCTGCTGAGACTAAAACATGCTCCCCTACTAAATCTAGTTTAGAAGCCGAAAGTTGTTTTTGATTAACTAACTCAATTGCTCGTTTAGCGATTTCTAATGGGTCAGCTAAACGTCCTTCTCCTTCCATTCCACAAGCTAAGTATCCTGCTGATGGGTTAACAAACTCTACTCCACGATTGCGCAGAATTTCTAGATTTTCCTGAGTCGCAGGATGTTGCCACATCTCAACATTCATTGCTGGTGCCATAAGCAGTGGTGCAGGGGTAGAGAGGTAAAGTGTAGTAAGAAAATCATCTGCAATGCCGCGAGCAAATTTAGCAATACTATTAGCTGTAGCAGGAGCAATTAAAAGTAAATCGATGGCTTGGGCAAGGGTGATGTGATAAATGTCGCTACGTTCTGTAGGGGCAAACATTTCTGTAATAACTGGATGGCCAGAAAGTGCTTGAAATGTAAGCGGTTGGATAAACTCACAAGCATGACGAGTCATTACTACTTCAACATCTGCTCCTAGTTCTTGCAAGTGTCTTAGTACCAAAGCCGCTTTATAAGCACCAATACAGCCTGTTACTCCAAGCGCGATTTTCATAAATTACCTTAAGTATCTAGGAAAGCTATTTAAGATAGATTTAAGTTTATTGCCTATTCTTTGTGGTTTTAATCTTTCTGCTTTAGCAATAGCAATTAAATATTCTGTAGCTTGTTCTAATTCATCGTTGATAATAACGTAATCAAATTCTAGGTAACGAGCAACCTCAAAACTAGCCTCTTTTAATCGTCGCTCAATTACTTCTGTAGCGTCTAGGTTGCGAGCGCGCAAGCGTTCTGACAAGGCTTCAAAAGAAGGGGGCATTATAAATATTAAAACTGCTTGAGGCATTGCTTGCTTAATTTGTTCTGCTCCTTGGACATCAATGTCTAGGATTAGGTCTTTGCCTGCTGCTAATGCTTGCTCAACTGTAGTGCGATGCGTGCCATAGTAATTACTATGGACTTTTGCCCATTCTAAAAACTGATCCTCGGCTTGCATTTTTTCAAAGTCCGAAGTTGAGACAAAAAAATATTCTCTTCCGTTTTTTTCTCCAATACGCGGTGACCTTGTTGTATAGGAAATGGAAAAGGCTATCTCATCTAAAGACAATCTTAAGCGTTTTACCAGTGTAGACTTACCAGCGCCAGAGGGGGCTGTGATTACCAGTAAGTTCCCTAATCTATTAGTGTTGTCAGTTTCATTCAACATTTTGTACTTGCTCTCGGAGTTTTTCTATTTCAGTTTTTATATCAAGTGCTACTTTGGAAATACTTAATTCACCAGACTTAGACAAAATTGTGTTAGCTTCACGGTTCATTTCTTGTAACAGGAAATCTAGCTTTTTACCCACTTCCTCACCAACATTTAAGAGGTCTCGAAATTGTAGAACATGGCTTTTTAACCTAGTGACTTCTTCAGTAATATCGCTACGTTCAGCTAAATAGGCCACTTCTTGAGCAAACCGAGTATCATCCGTTTGAATAGTATTAGGTAAAACTTCTTGCATACGTTTTTGTAAACGTTCACGATAGACTGGCAAAAGTTGACCAATATTGCTTTCAATACTAGGAATCGCTCCATCAATAAAATCTAGGCGTTTACTCAATTCTTTTGCTAGTTCTTGGCCTTCGTTTATACGCATATCCGTTAGTTTTGCCAAAGCTTGATCAACTGCTGCTATGACACTTGCAGTAATTTCCTGATTAGGGGCAGAACTAGTTGTTAATTGAATTGCATTAGGCAATTTAGTAACCAAGGCTAAATCAATATTAGCATCAAGGTTTAATTCTACTTGAATTTGTTGTAAGGCTTTTAAGTAGCCTTTTAAGAGTGGCAAATTAATTTCATAACTTGTTTCTGTTGTTTGAGTTAGGGTAATGGTTATGTCTACCCTACCACGTTTAAGCAGAGATTGAATACGCTTTTTGATAGTGATTTCCTGCGAGGAAATTTCTACTGGTAATTTTACGTGAATATCAAGAAAACGGTTGTTTACTGTCTTTACATCAGCAGTAATACGATGATTTTCATTCTCAATTATTGCTTGACCAAACCCGGTCATGCTTTTAAGCATATATTTATTCCCTTGTTAACATTAATTCTTTATTTAATTCATTTTTAGCAAATTGTAGTTGATAAAGCTTATGATAAAAACCGCCTATAGCCAATAGTTGTTGATGTGTTCCTATTTCGACAATACGCCCTTTGTCTAAGACAACAATCTGAGAAGCTTGTTGAATAGTAGAAAGACGATGAGCTATTACTACTGTAGTACGGTCTTGCATTAAGTTGTTTAATGCTTCTTGTACTATTCTTTCTGACTTATTATCTAAAGCAGAAGTGGCTTCATCTAAAATCAAAATAGGAGCATTTTTTAAGAGTGCCCTAG
>CAZHXL010000047.1:24251-26889 GCA_964536575.1 uncultured Clostridia bacterium
TACTTCATAACCACCACGCTCAACAATAAATTCGTCTGCATAGGCAGCACAAGTGGCTTCCACTACTTTTTCTTTACTAATATCTGTACGGCCATAGGCAATATTGTTATAAATTGTGTCATTAAAAAGAATTACTTGTTGGCTAACCAAAGCCATTTGCGCACGTAGACTAGCTAATTGGAAATCTTGTATATCAACGCCATCAATTAAAATTTTTCCTGAACTAGTATCAAAAAAACGCATTAACAAATTGGCTAAAGTGGATTTTCCTGAGCCAGAGTTTCCTACTAAAGCAACCATTTGACCTTTTTCAATTGTTAAATTGATTTTATCTAATGCAGCTATTTCAGATTTAGGATAATAAAATGAAACATCACAAAGTTCTATACGATGTTGGAAGGTTGTTAGCTGTTTTGCATTAGGCTTATCAACTATCTCAGTATGTTCATCTAAAATAGCAAAAACACGCGTAGAAGCAGCAAAGATTTGTTGATAAGTGTTTTGCGTTTGACTTAGTTTACGCATAGGATCATAGAGTTTTGCTAAAGCTACTAGTAAGGCAGTAAAACTCCCAACAGAAAAGCCTCCTTGTGCTATTAAACTTTGTACAAACAAAATCAGCCCTGCTAAAAGTAAAAATCCAACAAATTCCAAAATAGGCGAAGAAAGATAAAGAGCACTAGCAGTGCGCATATTAGTATGACGTAGTTTTTCTAGTGAGCTTAAAAACCGCAGGCTCTCAAACCTTTCCATCCCAAACGCTTTTACAACACGGTTATTTGTAATGGTTTCTTGAGCAATTCCTAATACTTCCTGAATTCCTTCTTGTGTTTTATGGCTAGTTTGGCGCAAACGACGACCAAAACGTACTGTAATGATATAGACTACAGGAACTACCACTAGGGAAAATAGAGAGAGTTTCCAGCTAATAGAAAAAGCACAAACAAGTAAAGCTATAAGAGTAAAAGACTCTCTTAAAGTATCATAAAGTAATACAGTTACTGCATGTTGAACTTTTTCTACATCGCTAATTATATGAGCAGTTAGGTCTGTGGAGCGGTGACTAGTAAAAAATACTTCAGATTGTTTTAGAATATGTTCATAAAGTTCTTGACGAAGCTTGACAATAATTTTTTGACCTACATAGGTAAGCAAGTAGCCAGAACAAAACAGGGCAATCCCTTTTAATAAGGTAAATATGAGTAGTAAAAGAGCAATAGTACTCCATTGATTTATCTGAGGTAGGTACTCGGTCAAATAAGAAAAGCTAGGAATTTGGCTTTTAGGATTACCAGCTAGTCCGTCAAAAATCGGCCCAACCAGTGCAATTCTTGCTGCTTCAAAAAGCCCTACTACCAAGGTGAGCAAGATTCCTGCTGTCAATGCTAAAGTATAAGGGCGAGCATAGCGAAATAGTCTAAATAAGTCATTCATTTTTTATATATAGCTCTAAGTATTAAAAAAGACAGCAGTTAAAGTTTTTTAGGGTGCAAATATAGAACAATACCTTATAATATTCAAGCCATCTTGTATGCGTCAAGGTTACTTGACACTTCCTAAGCGATCAAATATGTTGAATCCTTATCATATAGCTAAGGAGGTTTCCTAGCTATATCTAAAGGAGAAAGGCGAAAAAAATGGTTACTTCCCAAATCCCCTATCTTGGTTCTAATGTGGAGATAATCACAGAGGTTCCTATTGCTGAGCTAATAGAGGAAAGAATTACTAAACCAGCACAGGAAAATTTTGTTGATAAAGGCCTATCCATACCAGATAGCTATGATGTTGATACTATCCGCGCAATGGTACAAGACCCTTTTCATATCTGGGTTTACTGGACAATGCGCCCACAATTATTTGATAAATTAACAGCGATTTTCCCTCCAGAAGTAGCAAAAACTTTTTTACCTGTCTTGAGATTAACAGAGTTAAGTCATAATGATGTAGTTTTTATTAGTATTAGTGACACTGGGGATTATTGGTTAAGCGTATTTCCAGATAAGCGTTACCGTATTGAAGTAGGAATGCGTTCTCCTGAACGGGGTTATATTCGTTTGTTAGAAGCAGATGAAGTATCTACTCCACGTGGTACGGTTTCAAGAAATGTTGATCCTGAACCAGAGTATAAAATTCATGGGCAAGAATTTGTTGATAACCTGCGCGCATCAGGGTTTGACTCTTTTGCTGGTGTGATTGGCCCAGAACGAGTTATGAGTATTTTACCTGAGCGAGTTTCAGACATAATATCTACTGTATCAGCAGGAAAAAACCTACAAACTGAGCAAATTGATAGACTGCCTCCAAAAATTCGTGCTTTATTCAAAGAAATGCAAGAACAAGGTGAAGAAGGTGATTTAACAATGCTTTCTTTCCTCTATTTATTACCAGAGTATTTACGTGAGGCCATTGGAGAAGTAGAAGATGTTTTTGATGACGCACTACATCCTAATCATTTGTCACCACGCTTTATGGTAGGGTCTTCAGAGAATCGACCATATCCAAAACGTAAACCTTGGATGCCTAGTATGACCGGAGAAATACTTAGTCATTAAGTATTTGTTATTATTTAGATATTTATAACTTAAGGAAAGAAAGAAGTTATTTGAGGATTAATTGATGGAACAGGGCTATCTTGCGC
>CAZHXL010000047.1:26899-28866 GCA_964536575.1 uncultured Clostridia bacterium
GCGCTAATTCTACATGCGCACTTGCCGTTTGTGCGTCACCCAGAATACCCAGAGTTTCTAGAAGAAGATTGGCTTTATGAAGCAATAACAGAAACTTATATCCCGCTTTTATTTGTCTTTGAAAATTTACTCACAGAAGGGGTTAAGTTTCGTGTAACAATGACTTTAACTCCTAGTCTGTGTGAAATGCTTGCCGATCCACTCTTACAATCACGCTATTCAGATAGGATTGCTAGTCTAGTGAAACTAACTAGTAGCGAAATAGCACGTACTAAAGATAGTCCTTTTGCTGAAGTTGCTAAACTACATCATGAACATTTTGTTGCTGCACAAGATCTTTTTGAAATCAAGTATGGGCGTAACTTGCTAGCAGGTTTTCGTAAACTACAAGATGCTGGGGTTTTGGAAATAATTACTTGTGCTGCTACACATGGATTTTTACCTTTAATGTCTAATGATAGTGTAAGACGTGCACAAATCCAGATAGGATGTCGTAATTATGCAAAGCATTTTGGGTGTTGGCCAAAAGGTATTTGGTTGCCAGAATGCGCCTACCAGCCAGGTTTAGAAGCATTACTCTCAGAAGCAGGATTAAAATACTTTATTGTTGATTCTCATAGTATTATGTTTGGCGATCCTCGCCCTCGTCGTGGGATTTTTGCTCCTGTAATAACCTCTTCAGATGTAGCAGCTTTTGCTAGAGATGTTGAGACTAGTGAACAGGTTTGGAGTTCAGAAATAGGTTATCCTGGACATCCAAACTATAGGGAATTTTATAGAGATATTGGGTGGGATGCTGAAGAAGAATATATTAAGCCTTATCTTAACTCAAGTGGTAATAGACGTAGCTTAGGTGTTAAATACTTCCGTGTTACTGGTAAAGTAGACCTACATCTAAAACAGCCCTATGTTCCACAATGGGCAACAGAAACCATCATTGAGCATGCAAATCATTTTATTATTTCTCGTCTAGAGCAAATGAGACAGTTAAATAGACTGATTGGGCGTCGGCCTATAGTGGTTTCCCCATATGATGCTGAGCTTTTTGGGCATTGGTGGTTTGAAGGGCCACAGTTTCTTAATATGTTGATTAAGAAACTACACTATGAACAAAATGAAGTTACTTTAATTACTCCTTCAGACTATTTAAATATTTTTTCAGACAACCAAAAACAAACCCCGTCAGCTTCAACCTGGGGCGCAGAAGGCTATAATCGAGTATGGATTAATAGTAGTACTAATTGGATGTACCCTCATCAACATATGGCAGAAAGACGAATGGGTGAACTTGCTAAACGCTACCCTAATGCAGAAGGTCTATTAGAACGTGCCTTAAATCAAGCAGCCCGTGAGTTAGTTTTAGCACAATCTAGCGATTGGGCTTTTATTATCACCACAGGCACAATGGTGCCATATGCTATTAAACGATTTAAGGATCATATACATCGTTTTACCAAGCTTTATGAAGACATTAATGCTAATAGGATTGATGACGCTTGGCTTTCAGACATTCAAAGCAAGGATACCATTTTTCAAGAGATAGATTATAAGGCTTATGGATGATAAAGCAGAGACTGCTTTATCATCCATAAGCCTTTAGTGCTGTGCTAGCTAGCAGAGAAGGTTATTTAGGCTTGAGCCATCAAAGGTTTTAATTTCTTCCTTGCCAAGTAGTGTCCTCAGAATGCGTAACTCCTAAGTGATCCATCACTCGAAATACAAAATGATCTACTAAATCTAAAATAGTTTTTGGATGATGGTAAAATGCAGGCATAGCAGGAATTATTATTGCTCCAGCTTGTTGTAGGCGTAGCATATTTTCTATATGAATACGGTTAAGAGGGGTTTCTCTAGGAACTACAATTAGTTTTCGGTTTTCTTTTAATGTAACGTCTGCTGCTCTATGCACTAAATCTCTTACAATACCTGCTGCCAATATACCCAGGGTATTTACGCTACAAGGAATA